>JBKPHO010000190.1:0-12119 GCA_046729915.1 Actinomycetota bacterium
CTGGGTGACTACCCGCGCGACTGGCCGCCCGAACTCTCGGCCCGCCACGCCGACCCATTCGTGCGCGCCCAACGCGGAGTCTCGCTGGCGGAGGATGAGACGACAACCACCCCGGGCGTGACGCAGGCTGAAACGTAACGAGGCAGACGAGTCCATTGCTGCCCCAAAAGGAGAGGGTTTTTGCCTCCTAGCAGCCTTTTTTCCTGCAAATCAGCACCTTCTGAGGGGCAGCCAAAGGGTGCGGCGGGGCGGTGATTGCCCCTCGCCAGGACGCTGCCGCGTACGCAGGCTCCTGCTTTTCGAGCAAGGGCTTCGTCGGCGTCTGCCAGCGCGCTCGCGTGATGCCCGGGCGCGGATGTGGCGTCACCGATCAGTGGGGTGCGAAGGCCATGCCCCCGTTGTGGCAGTACTTCTCGCGTCTGCTAAGAGAAGGCCGAGTCCATCGCTGCCCCCAAAGGGCGCGGGTCCCGGACCCCACGGAGTTTCCCCTGCATAGCAGCCTGTTCTAGAGACTGCGGGAAGGGGCCATCATCGCCTTCTTGGACCCCTGGCAAGCCGACGCCTTGATGGGTGGCGAGGGCCATGCCCCCGTTGTGACAGTACTTGTCGCGTCTGCCAAGAATCGCCTTCGTGCGGGCGCTACCCGCCCGACTTAGCCTTGGGTGTCGAACTCGTAGTCCTGCTCCCCGGCCGTCGCGCGCGGTGTCACCGTGACTTGCCCACGAAGGTTCTCGTATCTGTCCGTCCCACCGCTGATCGCAAACGTAGCTGAGTTCCCTGCAGCCAAGGGAATTTCGACCAGCCCCCGGGCCGTTACCTGACCGTCCGGCAGCTTGAAGGTAGCAAGGCACTGAAATATGTCCGGGGCATTGGGCGGTGTCACTCGAACCCGCGTGCAGAATCCTGAGTGTTGGCCGACGATCGCGTTTTGACCGTCAAGAAGATCGTCGCTAAAGATGTTCTGATCGCCGAGCATTTCACCGCCAGCTGGGTCCCGGATAGGGCGGTACTGAACATTTCTACTGGCGAGCGGCTGTGGCCGAATGGGCGGCATCGCTGACACTCTCCTTCCTGATCGGTTTGGCCATCGTCCCTTGCCCCACCGCGGAAGCCGCAAGAACCCCGGAGAGCCGGAGCAGGTCCTCTGCTCTCTAGCCGACTATGTCACTCTCCTCGCAGATAACAACCCAAACCGCCTCGACGCTGCGGCGGCCAGGGTGAGCGCCGAAAGCGTCGCGGTCATCCCTCGCTGCGCCGAGTGCGACGCCCGCTGGCTGCCGGCGGAGGAGGAGCGCTAGAGCGCCTACCTCACCGGCGACGAGCCGCCGGAGCTCACGTTAGTGCGCTGAGCGGGAGTTCGGCGACGACTGACGCCGGAGCTGTCCCGGCTCTCGTGCGCCTTCTAGGAAACCTCTTCGACCCAGGCGTCCTTCTTCGACCACGTGTGCTCTTGGAAACAGTGCGGACACTTGAAGGTCTGATCGCTGAGGTTGCTGGTCCTGAAGGTAGCGGCATCGATTCTCACGCCGGTCGGAACCGCCTCACCTGATTCCGCGCACCTGATCATCACGTGGCTGCGTCCTGCCTTTAGATCGTGCGAGATTGGCGAACCCCGTCGCTCGCCTCCCGGTTGGAAAGAGGGCCGGGCGGCGAGCCGAGCCAAACGCCTAGGACGCTCCCCGCGAGCCGGCCCAATCATAGAGCTGTTTCCTTCCGGTCGACGATGGACGCGGAAATCACGCGCGTCGAAGTCGAACGGTTCCTGAGCCCGCAGAGGCCTTTCGGCTGCTCGACGAAGATGACGGCCGCTGTGGCATGGTCGTTCATTCCGCACTCAAGGTCAATGGGGCCGGATGGCTTATTCCGAGATCGCCTGTCGCGAAAGGAGCACTCTGAGGGTCGCGGGATCAGGGCCGGGCGGCGACCCGAAGGCCCGGGGCGGTAGCTCGTTATCGCCAGATCGCGCCGACTCGAGCCTGGTGGCCGTGCGGTAGCGGTAAGGCCTTACCCTGCGCGTACCGCATCGCGCTCCACGCAGTTACGGTGGCATCAAGTACATCGTCGAGTGGATGTGGCAGGTCGGGCAGATCAATACCGACATCCGCCAGTGCGAGGCGGCGCTCCGACCCGCCCGACCCCGTCCGCTTCGGCGACGGCGTTCGCCCGAGCAACTCTCTGAACGACACCTCTGGGTGGACCTCGAAAACCCGCTCATCGGCAGCGGCCAGGCGTGCGATCTCCAAGATGCGATGCCGCATCCCATAGCTCTGGATGCTCGGCTTCGGCCATCCGCGCGCGACGCAGATCGCCTTCGCTTCCTCGTAGGTCGACGCCTCCAAGACCACCGAAGGAAAGGTCGCGAAGACACTCGAGCGTCGCTCACCAACAAACTCGCGTGCGCCGCGATCAGCCTCCCGAAGCGGCGTTTCGGGAAGGCCGATCGGGATGTCTACGCCTATCGCCGCCGCGTCCGGCCACGCGTTCGCGAGCACGGCCGCATCAGAAGCTAGGCGGGCATCGTCGAAGTGTCCCTCGTCGAGGACAACGGCGAGCCACTTTCCGCGGCAGGCGTCGAGACCGAGAGTCTTCATGGGCCGATCCTAGAGGCCGCAGGCACAGGACCGGGCCCGGCGAGCCGAATGCCCAGGATGCTTCGCGCGACACCGACCTCCCGCGACCGCTCACCAATGGTGGCTCGGCGGAGGCGGAGCTCGAGGCTACGGTGCCTAAAGAAGCGCCTTTGCCGGTCCCTTGGTTCCGTTTCCCCGCTAATCACCGCGTTTGGGGGCACCGAAGATGGCACCGATGGGGCTCCATGGGCGCGATCGTGGTGCCCTTTTGCCTGGGCTCGGGGCTGAACAAGAGCCGGGGCCCCCGTTCGGGGAGCCTGCACGCGCGAGGCAGCACGCGGCGAGCCGAACGCTCGGGCGCTGGGCAACGCGACGCTGGGCACGGCGCAGGCCTTCCGATCCACGCGCGTCTGATCACCGGGAGGTGCGGCCCTCCCGCGAACTCCAGCCGCGGAGACCAATGCGGCAGTCTGAAGCGAGGAGGCGCGGTTGATCGAATGGGCCATGCGCACCCCAGACGGGCGCACGCTTCACGTGAGACGTGAGAAAGGCACCTGGGTCGCGTGGTGCGGCAAGGGCGACGAAGTGCAAAATGAACTGCTCGACATCGCGTTAATTGAGGCAATTCACGGAGACGCCGCCGTTCTCGGTCATTCCGTCAGCCCGAGTACGGCGCCTGGGTCCGAGCACACGCCGATCAGATCGAGCGCGACTTTCGCTCGATCTCGATGAGACCGGACGTTGCGCGACCCGCCGACGAGGTCTAACCCTAGCGGCGCCCTTCCCGACCCAAAGGGCGCGAATCACGGACCCCACGTACTTTCCCGCTGCAAGCCGGTCTTTCTAGGGGTTGCGCGAAGGGGCCATTGATCGTTTGCTTGGACCCCTCGACGAGCCGCTGCGTGCTAGCGGGCGAAGGCCATCCCCCCGTTGTGGCAGTACTTCTCGCGTCTGCTAAAGACAAGGCACTCGAGTCCATTGCTGCCCCAAAGAGCGCGGACCCCGGGGGCAGTTGGCTTTCTCCCTGCAAACCGGTCGTTTTAAGGAGACCGCCGGAAGGGGCCATGATCGCCGTCGTGGACCCCCAGGCAAGCCGGCGCGTGATCGTGGGCGAAGGCCATGCCCCCGTTGTGGCAGTACTTCTCGCGTCTGCGAAAACGAACGTCTAGGAGGAGATCCTCGACGAGGCGCTCGACTACCGCCATCCCGAAGCCCCACCCCTCCGACCGATTGATCCCACACGCCTGTGTGAGCGTCGCTTGACAAAGGTGATACAGGCGGCACAATCGCCTCGTACATGAGGGGGGCCCCCCGGGGCTCCTTCGTCAGCGCAAGGGGAGGACATCTTGAGTATGAGTATCTTCCGACGGCTCGGCCTTGCGGTCGTGGCCGTCGCCGCGCTCTCGGTCTGGCTCGCTTCCGGGGCCATGGCGGAGTCGCGGCAGATTCCGATCGGGGGCACGGGCTCCCCGCACACGGGCGACTTCACGCCCTCCGCAGGCGGCGTCACCCAGGACGAGTTCCCGACCGGCGAGGAGAGCGACGAGGGTCCCGATCCGTATGACGGGACGATCAGCTTCTCGACGGGCGCGGGCGGCGGCCCGTCCATCAGCAGCGGGAAGAAGGCCAAGTCGAATCCGACGTTCAAATTCGGCTTCGAAGGCCTGAACCACTACCAGCAGCGCTACTCGCGCGGCGGGAACCAGTTCTCCGTCGAGCCGCCCGACCAGGGCATGTGCGTCGGGAACGGCTACGTCGTCGAGGCCGTCAACGACGTCCTGAACGTCTACAGCGCTGCGACAGGGGCGTCCGCGCTTCCGGATAACACGGCCGCGAACATCGTGAGTGGCTTTCCGCGAAACGTGAACCACACCGTCGACTTGAACTCGTTCTACGGCTACGTGCCCGCGATCGATCGAGCGCACGGAAACGTACGCGGTCCGTTCGTGACCGACCCGAGCTGCCTGTACGACGCGCAGACGCAGCGCTTCTTCGTCGTCGTGCTGACGCTTGAGGTCGTTCCGACGTCGGGCGCGTTCACGACGGTGAACCACCTCGACATCGCCGTCAGCCAGACGTCGAACCCGACGGGTAGCTGGAACATCTATCGCACCGACGTCACGAACGACGGCACGAACACCGGTGGCTCGAACCCCGGACCGTTCCTCGGCGACTACCCGCACATCGGCGCCGACGCCAACGGGTTCTACATCACGACCAACGCGTACCCCTGGTGCTGCAACGGCTTCAGCGGCGCTCAGATCTATGCCTACTCAAAGGCGCAGCTCGCCGCGGGTGCGGCGAGCGTGACGATGCAGCACATCGACACCTCCGGCATGGTGAACGCTCCGAGCGACGCCGGGTCGACGCAGCCGGGCTTCACGCTCTGGCCTTCGCAGTCGCCCGGGACCTCGCAGTTCAGCCTCGCGAACAACGGCACCGAGTACTTCCTGAGCTCGAACGCCGCGGACGAGGCGCAGAAGCCGGTCTCCGGTGCCGCCGGCACGCGGACGTCGAATCAGGTCATCGTCTGGACGCTGGCGAACACGTCGTCCCTGAACACGGCGACGCCGGCGGTCAGCCTCAGCAACAAGATCCTGACCGTCGGCCAGTACGGCGTCCCGCCGAAGCAGCAGCAGCCCGGCTCGGGCCAGCTACCGGGGATCACCGTGCCGCAGGGACACTGCCTGAACGACGAGACGACGCTTCTGTTCGACAACGCAACGCTGGGCTGCTGGAAGCTGCTCGTCGGCGCGACCGCTCACGCGGCCGGGACCGAAGTCGTTGCTAGCCCCGACTCGAACGACACCCGGATGCAGCAGGTCATGTACGCCAATGGCAAGCTCTGGGGTGCGCTCGACACGGCGCTCAACCCCGACGGCGGGCCGCAGCGGGCCGGCATCGCGTGGTACATCGTGAACCCGGTCACACCCAAGGTCGTCCTCTCCGGCTACCTCGGAGCGAGCGGCCACGACTTCACGTATCCGGCGATCGGCGTAACGGCGAGCGGCCGCGGCGTGATGGCGTTCACCGACACGGGTGACACGACCTACCCGAGCGCGGCATACGCACCGATCGACGCGAGCCTCGGCGTTGGCGCGTGGAACGACGTCACCGGTGGTCTCGGCGCGGCCGCGGATGACGGGTTCTCCGGCTACAAGCAACAGCGGTTCCCGAACCCGATTCGCTCGCGCTGGGGCGACTACGGTGCTGCTGCCGTGGACGGCAACTCGGTCTGGATCGCCAGCGAGTACATCGCCCACACCTGCAACTACACCGACTGGGGTGGCCCGTTCTTCGCGGGCGGCACCGGCGACAATCTGCTCGGCACCTGCGCCGGCGGCACGTTCAGCTTCGGACCGCCAGCATCTGGCACGCCCGGAACGCCCGGCGCGCGCACCGCGCTCGCCAACTGGTCGACGCGGATCAGCAAGCTGACGCCGTAACGGCCGGAAACGACTGACGGACGAACGGGGCCGCAACGCCGGCCCCGTTTCGTTCCCGAAGGCAGTCGCCTTCATCTCCGCCCAAGGGGCGTCGATTCCCGCACTCTCTGGTTTTTCGCTTAACCATGCGGTTCGCGGCGAGCAGGAGGGCGGAGGGCTTTGCAGAGCAAGAGTGCGGGCAATGCCAGAGACCGGCGGCACTCATAGAAGTAGTCGAGCGAGCCTAGGAGCCGGCGCTAGGGAGCTGAAGGCCCGGGTGGCGGAGGTCGCAGGCCCCGGGCTGAGGGGAGAGAGGTCAGCCAAGGAGGCTTACGGGTCGGGCCAAGCCCGGCCGTAAACCCCCGCCTCAAGGGAGACGAGCGCATCTCCGCCCCCCAAAGGGCATCGATCCCCGCAACTTGTGGTTTTTGGCTTAACCATGCGGTTCGCGGCGACCAGAGGGGGCGAAGGGGGCACCATCATCGTCCCGCATCCCGGCCTGCCGGCGAAGCCCGTGCCCCCGTTGTGGCAGTACTTGTCGCGCTCTGAGGAGAGGCAGCCGGCTTTCGCACGTTCCCGAAGAGGCGCTCTCCGCAGGAACACGGACTTGGGAGCGTCAATTCGGGTGAGAAGCGGTAACGCGGAGAGAGGGGAAGCGATGGGCAAGATCTCAGCGGCGCTGGTTGCGACCGCGCTCGGCGCAGTGGCGCTCCTGGCTGGCTTGGCGCTGGCGTCCACTGCGGGACCCGCCTACCTGAGCGTCAGCTCATTCAGTGCAACCTCGAAGAACAAGAGCACGGCCAGGCTGGCGGTGACGACCAAGGCAGCGATTCCGCGGCACCCGAACGCCTTCATCAGGTCGAACCCGGCGGTCGGGTTCGGCTGGGTCGATCTTGCGACGGTCAAGGCCTTCGTCATCACGATTCATCCGGTGCTCGGCCGCGATTCCCACCAGAACCCGAGGGCCTGGCATGCGCACACGGTCAGGCTCGGCGGCGGCTTCGCGATCGCCCCGGATGACTACTGCATCGCCTCGATCGACGCCAGTCCAACCGCGGGCATCTCCATTCACGGCAAGACGATGAGGGTGAACGTGCGGAAGTCGAAGCTGCCGGTGCGGCCGCAGGATTTCGACTTCGCGACCGGCTTCACACTCCAGCACGATTCGTTCTGCTCTTCTGGGCTCGCCGTCCGCGCAAGCACCTAGGGCGAATAGGGGAGATCCGAACTGATCGGGCGGGCGGCTGGCTTCGGCGAACCTCCGAGGGCGGCCTCGCACCTGCCTGCGCACGATTGCGTCGAGCTCAATGGGGAAGAAGGATCGTTGGTGTCGCCAAGGAAGGGGGGCTCCCGATGGCATCGATGGAGAAGATCCGCAGCGAGCAGCCGGTCAAGAACACGACGCACAACCTGATCCAGACGCTCAGCACCAAGCTCGATTCGGCCGCGCGCTATGGCCTCTACGTCGACGACGCGCACAAAGACGGCTACGGATTGCGCGCAGGTGTTCGAGCGGTTGGCCGAGCGGGAGCAGGAGATGATCGGCGAGCTCATCACCTGCCTGCAGAAGCGGATCGGCCAGGAAACCGAGCGCTAGCCCGACCTCGTCAGTTCGCTAGAGGCGCGCCCCGCCCGCACCCCATAGAGCGGGATGCGCGGGGCGTGCCTATCTGAGCACGTAAGCCGCCGAGGCGGGAGCCGATCGGAACCCTAGGGCGCAGCTGAAGCGCGCGCGCCTCGTCTCGGCAGGCGATCGCGGAGGCGCCGTCCGGCTCGGGCGGGGTGCTGCCCCTGACGAACTTCGGGACGGCCAATTACTCGGCCACGACCGTGAACGGCGCGGCGATCGGCTCGTTCAATCCCGACCGGATCGACATGGTCGCAAACGGCGTGACGAAGGCCACCACGTCGGCCCTTTCGGGTGGGACGAGCTTCTCGGTCACCTGGCGGCACCCATTGCGTAGGCCTTGGCGGGGCCGGCCCTGGAGCCACGGGGCGGCCGACCGGGCGAGCGTGGGCGGAAACGTTCGGGCACGCGCCTCGAGCTCGGGCACTTTTGCGCAGCCCCTTGGGATCTCCTCAAAGCCGTACTTCACGAGCCCAGCCGCTACTGGTGGGATCGATCGCCATCCGGCTTCACAACGAGCGGTGCTTGCACGCTGCGTCCGCTGATGAAGTGGCTCCGATGAGGTCGTCGTCGAGCACGCTGCCTGACCCACAGCAGGTACACAGCTGCTGCCGTGCCAGCGTTCGCACCTTCCTCCAGCGGGCGGGAATTCCGTGCTCGCCGTGCTCGCTTCTGGCGCGAGGGCCTTGACGTAGGCAGATGCGAGGAAGAGGATGGGCCGGCGCGGCCCGCGCCCTTTCTTCAGGCGCGCTCATTATCGGGGGGCGAGAGCGGTCATCTCTCCCGGGACGTGACCCCGACCCGCGAACCGCTCTCGCTCCTAATCCGTGGGCACCCGCCCGGGACCCGCCTTCGAGCGCGTGGTCCTCAACAAGTGGGTGGCCCAGTCGGGGCGATTTCGTAAACGCGCGAGCAGTGGCGGCACTTCGTCGACCCCGGTCTTAGCGTTTTCTCTACGACGCCCGCGCCGCGCCCAGGCGCACCGAGCTGCCCCCAGGTCCACCGGCGCCGACTCCCGTACATCGCGATCAGGGCGGGAGTGCAGCTCTTCTACCCCGGCTGCGTGATGGGAACCTCGGTTGCGCAGATCGATGCGACCTCCGGTCACCTTGTCCCAACTGCGACGACTTGTCACGATTCCCAACAGCCATCCGAGGATCGCTGTGACGAGGATGATCCAGACGAGCGACTGGCGCGTCGAGCCGAGTACCCAGCTCACCTTAACCCTGCCTGTGTTGGCTACGACGAGCGCGATCAGGATCACCAGCAAAGCGACGAGAGCGCTCGCCCACGTGTAGAGCCAGGTGCGCCGCCCATGGCGGCGAAGGCTGTCGCGCCGAGGCTCTCGCGTTCGCTGCTCGGGCCCGCTCTCCGGATCCATCTCTTTCGGTCTTGGCGGCTCGTGGCGGAAGCGAAACTTTAGCGCGTGCAGAGTTGATCGCTGCCGCGTCCGGAACTCGCTATCGCTGGCCGCCAACCCTTCCGGCTTTACCTCCGGTAGCGCCGCCGGCCCTGGATCAGCGCGTGGTTGAGAATCGTTTCGTCGTCGTGCTCGCGTGCAACGACGACGGCCTTGTTCCAGACACCCGGATAGACGACCCGCTCGCTGTACAACTGGGTTCGGAAGCGTTCCGTGTAGACACCGGGCAGCGCGTCGCCGGGGCCGTACATGCGCCGGCCTCCGTCGCTCCCACGAATGACCGCGACCAGCTCGCCTGTCTCCTCGTAGTCGTCGGCCGCGACGAACTCGGCCAGCGGCTGCTGCGGGGATCCACTGCTCAGGAAGGCGACGACGTACTTTCGGTCGCGCCCCCACTTGTTCTTGCGAGTGGTTTCGCCAAGTGCGATGTGAACGGCGCCTTCGGCGCGTGTCGTGCCGATGAAGACGCGGTAACGGGCGTAGTGCTCGCGCGTCTCCGGCCACTGGTACGACTGCCCCTGCCGCTCCCGTACGAGACCCCACTCCGCTGGGAGATCAGCCGTCCGCCCGGCAGCAGTAGTGGCTGTCCTGGAAGAGGTGCCATCGGCATCGACGGGTTTGATGATCGGATCATGGAAGCCTGCCTGTGCAAGTTGAATCAGAAGTGGGCCGAGCTCCTGGTCCGGGACGCGCTGCAGGGTGACCGAGAATGGGCACATCGCCAGCCTCCTACATTGTTAACGTAGGAAAACGTAGTACCGTAAATCCCCGTTGTCAAGAAGTGTGCTACAGTACGGATTGCGCGAAGTCACCCACACGGAAGCCGTCGAGGCTCCGAGATCCCTCTTCGACTGTCACATCGGGCCTGAGTGCACCAGGAGGACTAAAGAGCCGGTTCTCCACTCTGAACCGTGACAGTTAGGAGATCAGATGCATGCCACCGTTAGACGCTACGAAGGTGTCGACCAGAGTCGCACCGACGAGCTAACCAGGAAGCTCGACGAGAGCTTGCTGCCACGCCTGAGCAAGCTGCCGGGCTTCGAGGGCTACTACCTCATCGAGGCCGGCAACGGCGTCATGAGTTCGATCGACTTCTTCGAGACTTCGGACCAGGCCGACGAGTCGACTCGCGTCGAAGCCACCTGGATGCGCGAGGAGAGGCTGGAGACGGCGCTTCCGAATCCGCCCAAGATCACAGACGGCGAAGTGATCGTGCACAAGAAGAACGGAATCGTTCGGGCGTAACAGCCTGCCTCGAGACCGTTCGGATGTAGGAGGGAAGGGCCCGCGGTTGCGGGCCTTCCCTCGATGGATCGCCCCGACTTCAGCTGGACCCCCTGCGGTTCACCAGTACGATCCGCCCCAAATCGAGGACCGCCGAGACGCCGCTGTTCCGCGACCTGATCCAGCCGCTCGCAGAAGGTCTAGGACTTCTTGACTGGCTGAACAACCTTGCGTAGCGCGTCCATGACGTTTCGCCCCTTCGGAGCGGGGATCTCCAAACCATTGGACGTCTTGTGCTTCCGCTCTGGAACAAGTGCGCCACCCTCGTCTTCCCAACTGCTCTGGGCGGGCTCTTGCGGCTTGTCGGTCATCCGTATTGAGGTTAGCGCGTGAGTCCGTCAGTTTCAGGTCCCCGACCGAAGCTTCGGGAAAGCCGGCCCAGGGCGAGAAGGGCGAAACCGCTCACGGCCCGTTTCCGGCAGCGGATCTCGCAGTCGCTTCTGTCCCGGCGGCGGATCACCTTTCAAGCGCATGGCAGGCAGACGAGCGCATCTCCGCCCCCGAATGGCCGCTGGCTGAGCCGCGCAGCTGCGAGCCGGCTAAAGCAAATCTGGCGGCAGCTCCAGAGCGATGCCCGAGGAGGGAGTGCTGGGCTGCGGCCGACGCGGCTCGCGAACGCCCGAGCCCGGCGCGAGCTCCTCGAACCAGTCGCCGCAAGCGGACTCATGGCGGAAGAAGCGAAGAAACGAGCGCAGGCAACTGGGCACGCCCCGGCGTCGGCAGCGCGCCGCGTCAGGGCTACCTCTGCTCGACAGCCGCAAGGCTTCGACGAGGCGCTTGTTCGTAGACCTGCTCTCTGAGGTCTTCATCAAGCATCAAGGGCGCTCACGTCCGTGGAGCCCACGGGATCGAGCCCGGTCTCTGTCCACAGCCGCGAAGTCGGCCCCGCCGGTTCTTGCGATCATCTGGGCATGCCACCGCTTGGCGCGAAGGAGCGAGCGGAGCTTCCCGATAGCGCGTTCGCATACATCGACTCGCGCGGTAGACGTCGTCTGCCGATCCACGACGCGGCGCACGTCCGGAATGCTCTCGCGCGGTTCAGCCAGGTGGCCTTCGAAGACGAGGGCGCGCGGGACAAGGCGCGCATGCGACTGCTGAGGGCAGCCAAGAAGCACGGGATCGTGCCCATCGCCTTCGTCAGCGCGCAGCTGCAACCGCAGCGGAAGCTGCCGAAAGGCGCGGTCACCTTCCTGCTGACCGATATCGAGGGCTCCACCGAGCTGCTCGGACGCCTCGACGATCGCTACGCTCCCCTGCTCGCCGATATCCGCCGTCTGATGCGCGCCGCGGTGCGGCATGCCGGCGGTCGCGAGGTGGACGCCCGCGCGGACGAGCTGTTCGCCGTCTTCGAACAAGCCCCGGCGGCGGTCGAGGCCGCACTGGCGATCCAGCGGGCGATGCGCGCGAGTGCATGGCCCGGCGGGGTCGACGTGCGGGTTCGGATCGGCGTTCACCGCGGCCGCCCAACCCTCACCGATACCGGCTACGTCGGCCTCTCGGTGCACACCGCCGCGCGTATCTGCTCCGCGGCACATGGCGGTCAGATCGTCGTCTCGTCCGCCGTGCGCTCGGCGGTGCTCACGTCCCTCGCGGACGGGATCAGCCTCAGAAGCCTTGGCACCTGGCGGTTCCAGGGCTTGCGGGAGCCGGAGGATCTCTACCAGGTGGAGGCGGCCGACCTGCTCGCCGACTTCCCGCCGCTTCGTTCGGTACAACCTGGCACCCGTTCGTAGCACGAGAGCGAAGGGCTGGCCGTGAGCCAAACGCCCCGTGGCGTTACCGTGCCATGCTCT
>JBKPHO010000191.1:0-1459 GCA_046729915.1 Actinomycetota bacterium
GCGGTCATCTCCCTCGGCGGCATGGTCGTCTGGGAGTCGATCCGCGTCGGCGGCTACGAGATGGACGAGGCGATCGTCGACCACGTCAAGAACGTGCACAAGCTTCTGATCGGGCTGGAGACCGCCGAGACGGCCAAGATCGAGGTCGGCTCGGCCTGGCCGCTCGACGACCTGGCGGAGACGACCGTTGCCGGGCGCGACCTCGTGACCGGCCTCCTCCGGCGGGTGACGATCTCGGGAGGCGACGTGCGCCGCGCGCTGGAGGGCCCCGTTGCGCGGATCGTGGCTGCCGTGAAGGACACGCTCGAGCGCACGCCCCCGGAGCTCGCTGCCGACCTCGGCGAGCGGGGCATCGTGCTCGCGGGCGGCGGCGCGCTCCTCCGCGGGGTCGAGGAGAAGCTCCGTGCGGAGCTCGGCCTGCCGGTGCAGCTCGCGGACTCGCCGCTGACCTGCGTCGCCGAGGGCGCGGGGCGCAGCCTCGACGAGCTGGAGACCCTCGACCGGGCCGCCAAGGCCCAGCGCAAGACCCGCAGCCGCTCGCGCGTACGCCGCTAGCCGCGCGGCAGGAGGGCGCGCAGGCGCTCAACGGTTCCGGAACGCCGCTCAGGGGCCGCCAGGAAACCGGCCAGCCGCTCGGCCTCTTCCTCCTCGAGCGACACCGCCGCCTCGGCCACGCCCTCCGCGTTCCAGACGCTGAAGCGGACGTGGGGCTCCTCCGTCAGGTAGCGCGACACGCGAAGCGCCTTGCCGAGGTCGCGCGGGTGCGCGCGGAAGAACTCGACGAGCTTGCGCCGCTGCGGCGCCGCGCACCACGGGCAGAAGCGGTACGCCGCCTCGAGCTCGCCGCCGCACTCGGCACAGACGCGCATCCTGCCTCCTTCGTCCCCCAGAACCGTACTAGCTAGGCGCGCGCATAGCGATCCGGTTCGGCCTCGAACTTCGTCCGGCAGCCGGGCCCGCAGAAGAAGTGGTGCCTGCCGTGATGCTCGGCCGAGAGCGCCTTGCCGGGATCGACGGTCATGCCGCAGACCGGGTCGCGGACGCCTCGCATCGTCAGCGCGAACAGCCCCGCCGCGACCAGCGTGAAGACGATGTTCAGCACCGCCGTGTAGTTCCACGTGATCGCGCGCTCCGTGACCGACTCGACCGAGGGCCGATGCTCCGGAATGAGCCCGGCCGCGCTGAAGATCCCGTCGACCGCGAGCGCCGCGACGACCATCGCCCCGAACATGAGCCCGACGATCACACCAGTCAACCGCCAGCCGTAGTAGCGGCGGTAGATGAGCACGAGCGGGATGATGATCAGGTCGGCGTAGATGAACGCGATCACGCCCGAGAACGAGATCCCGCCTGCCCACAGGACCGCCGCGAGCGGCACGTTCCCGACCGAGCACACGAACGAGAGCACCGCCACCAATGGCCCGACGAGGACGTTCTCGAGCAGCTGAAGCCAGCCGCC
>JBKPHO010000192.1:0-6289 GCA_046729915.1 Actinomycetota bacterium
CGCCGCGGCCTCGGGCCGGGCAGATCGTGCGCCTGGGAGGGATTGCTTAGCGCTGCTTCCTCCCGGATCTGACGCGGTTCGCAAGCTCCCACCGCACGGGGCCCGGCCCGAGCCCGCGGCGCGAAGCCGATCGTAGCAGCGGCTATTCTGCCCTCCCCGGGTGTGTAGCTCAGCCGGAGAGCGTTGGCTCCATACGGGGGAGTCACTGGTTCGGGAGGATCTCGCGCCGGCCGTTGACAGCAGCTCTTCGATCAGCAGCTGAAGGAGGGCTTTGGCTCCTGGGGCTCGGCGTGGGCGATGATTTGGTCGAGGTGGTCGGCGACGGGACGAGCAGCGGCTGTGGGTGTGGGTGTCGCGCCCTCGTCCGGCGGTCGGAGCGAGAGTTCGGCCTCCTGGCCGCGGACGTCGGTCGAGGCGTGCCTGAAGGCGCACGAGCTGGGAGCGATGTCGAATGGGATGATCCTCAGCTGCCATGGTGCTTCCGGCTGCAAACGAGCCTTTTAGCCGGTGCACACACTCGTCGTCACGAACATGTACCCGCCGCCACAAGTCGCCAACGCTCGGCCGTTCGTCGGGTCGAGGGCTTGCGCCGGATCGGCGTCGAGGTCGACGTGCTGCATGTCTCTCGGCCCGAACTTAGACGGACGCGCCGTGGCGCCCAGAGCGCCTCGGGGTCATCGCAGTCTCGCGAAACGTCGCCGACGCCCTGCCGCAGTCGCTCGACCCATCCCGCGTATGGGTTGTCCCGGACGGCGTCGGACAGAACGAACGCGCTGGCTCCCGGACCTGTGACCCGCCTGTGACGCGCCCACTCCGCATCGGCAGCGAGCAACTGCAGCGATTCGCCGACGCGAGCGGCGACCGGAACCCTTTGCACACCGACGCCGCGTTCGCCCGCGCAACGCCTTACGGCCGCTGCATCGTGCACGGAGCGCTGGTGACGGTCGCGGCACTCGCGGTGGTCGACGGCGACAGGCTGCAGCACGTCAATGGCGTGCACGTGCAGTTCAAGGACCCCGTCTTTCCGGAGGAGGACTACGCGACGTCGCTTCTCGAGGCCGACTCGGAGCGAGTGCGGATCGAGGTCGCCCGCGAAGGTCGAGTCGCCGCCGCGATCTCATGCACGCTCGGAGCCGGGGCGCTGCCAGCACGGGTCGCTACGCGGCGGCAGGTTGACCTGCGGAGTTCGTCTACCCGCCTGACCGTCGAAGCGCTGGCGGCAGGGGAGCGGACGCTGGACGAGCCGTACGGCGCCGACGTCGATGCGCTTTGTCGTCTGGCCGAAGAGCTTGGCTCGGGGCGCGTTCCCCGCCACGTCCTGCTCTGGCTCGCGGCCGGCAGCTATACGGTCGGAATGGTGGCTCCCGGCGAGAACGCGCTGTTCGTAGGCGCGCGCATGGAGCGTTCATCGAGCGAACGGGCGGGAGCGCTAACGGGGTCGGTAACCATCGTCGACGACCGCACGGGGCTCGTGAACCTCGACGTCCTACTCCACGAGCAGGACGCATCCGCACGGATGGAGTTGCAGACGTTCCTCCGACCGCCCGTACCACCCCCCGATCGAGCGTCGATCGGACGGTACCTGACCCCGTCGCACGCGTTGGGCGGGCGAACGATCCTCGTTCTCGGTGGAAGCCGCGGGCTAGGGGCCGCCGTGGCCGGGGCGCTCGCCACGCAGGGAGCAACCGTCGCAGTCGGGTTCGCCGAAAGCATCGCTCACGTTGAGCGCTTACAGTCGGGATTCGGCGCGGACACGATCCAGCCGCTCCGATTCGACGCGAGCGACCCGGCCGACGTCCGGCGCGCGGTCACAACGCTTCGCGACCGGACCGCCGTCCTGGACGGGGTCGTCCTCTGCGCCGCTCCGCCGCTCTACGAGACGAGTCTCTATCCCGACGCTTCAGAGTCGACGCTCGAATTCGTCCACCAGAGCATCGCGATGACGCTCCTGCCGCTCGCCGAGAGCCTGCCCCTGCTCGCGCGGGACGGCTGGCTGGTCGTGCTTTCCTCGTCGGCGGTCGAAAACCCGCCGGAGCCGTGGCCTCACTACGTGATCGCCAAGTCCGCACTCGAGGGCATCGCCGCCTATTGCAGGCGCATCACCGGCGCACGTGTTCTCGTCGCGCGCCCGCCGATGATGTGGACCGACAGCACGAACACGCCGCTCGCGAGGCTCGGTGCCGTCCCGAAAGAGCAGGTCGCCGCGGCGATCGTCCGCTGGGCGCTCGGCGAGGGCCCAGCGGACGACGTCCTCGTCGCCGCGGAGATCGCGGCCGAGCGGCCGGGCGTCTGAGCAGCCTGCGGCCTCGAGAGGTCAGGCCGCCGTCTTCGCCTCGAGTAACGAAACGAACTCGCCGACATTGGCGGCATTGGCAATCTCCGCGCTCTCGAACCGGATCCCGAACTCCCTCTCGGTTGCGAGGATGAGCATCACGTGCACGACGGAGTCCCATCCCTCGACGTCGCCGGCCGTCGTCTCCGGGCGAAGCTCGACCCGCCGGTCGAACACCTCCTCGAAGACGTCGCCCAGCCTCTCCATGATGGCGTCACTGCCCAACGAGCACCTTTCGCCCGATCGGAGCATCGGAGGGAAAGTATGCGTCGACATCGAGGTGCCAGCTCGTGGTGCCGTCGCGATACGACTCCGTCAGCCCGAAGCCGAGTTTTTTGTAGTGGTCCGACACCAGTCCGTTCTTCTTTGTCGGCACGTAGCGGCCGCGGAGACGTCCGATCCCCGCTTCGCGCGCCACCTCAACGAGCCGGTCGAGGACGAATTCCTCGACCCGGCGGGAGATGACGCGGCAGCTCATCAACCAGGTGACGATGTCGAGTACGTCGTCGTCGCGCTTCGCGATCACGACCGAGATCAGCCCGTTGTCGCCGAACCGGTCGCTCAACGCCACGTAGTACGGCAGGTATGCGGGATCCTCGGCGAACTCCATCAGCTCGGCGGTCGAGTGCCGGATCGTCGTCAGGTTGAACTGGTTCGTCCGCTGGACGAGTTGTGCGATTCGGGGGAGATGGTGCTCGTCGAAGCGCTCGAACGCGGCCTCCATCTCGAGGCTTGCGAGGTACTCCTCCACGTTGGCGAACCGCGCCTCCTCGGTCTGACGAAGCACATTGATGCGGTAGAAGTCGGCCCGCTTCCGGTCCTCGTCGCTGAACTGCGTCGCTTCGAAGAGGTTGAGCGACTCGAGATACGGCACGTACTCTGCCGGATCGGAAGGCAGCTCGGGGACGAGCACCTCCGGGACTAGGTCCCGCACGAGGTTGCGCTCGAACGCGGAGTCGTCCAGGAAGACGATCGATTCCAGACCGATATTGAGGCGAGCGGCGACCTCACGAACGTTTTGCGCCTTGTCGTCCCAGTTGGCAATGAAGCAGCTGATATCCGCCTCCTTCAACACCATGTCGGTGTGCGACCGAAACGGCTCGCGCGCCTTTTCATCATCGTTCTTGCTCGCGACGCCGAGGATGATGCCTCGGCCCCGAAGATCTTTCAGCCAGGTCTGGAAGTGGACGAACGCCTCGCCTTCGCCGAGCTCGCCCAGCCGGATTCCGTCGAGACCATCATCACCAATCGTTCCGCCCCAGAGGACATTGTCGAGGTCGAGCGCGATGCATTTGACCCCCTTACCCTTGACTGCGCGAAAGACATCGAGGGCCTCGCCGGCGACCTGCGGCAGTGCTCCCGGGTGGCAGAAGCTCTTGCTGTAGAACCAGAGCCGCTCGTCGAACCAGTCCTGCTTTCCGATCCACGAGGCGATGCGGTCGGTTTCGACCGTGTAGACGTTCTGCAACCGGTCGGTGGCCTCACGCAGACGCTCGTTGACTCGGTTGACGACGTCGAGAAGCGATCCACTGATTCGGCGAGTGAGGTTGCCCCACGCGCGCTCATACGGCAGCACGAACTCGTTCACCACCACCGTAACCTCCGGGATCCGCGCCGTGCGCTCGATGGTCGCGACGAGCTGCTCCGCGTGCTCCTCGGCGGTCTCGACGCGTCGGTTGAGGTCGACGGGTAAAAGGATGGTCCGCAGCGCCTGAACAGCCGTGACGATGACGACGAAGTCCGGGTCGAACGCGTAGAGCCCGGAGTTCTCGTCGAGAACCGTCTGGTGCACCGTGTCGTACTCCGACTCGTATGTGACGATCGGAAAACCGCTCACTGTTCCCAAACCCTTGAGAACTTGTGCGTAATAGTCCGTGGTGCAGAAGCCGAGGATCGCTACACGAGACCCGTGCGCGGCGTCCGCTTGCCTCCCCAGGCTCATCAACTTGATGTAATCGAAATCTTCGGGAAGATACATTGCCGCTCTCCTTATGGCGGAGTTGCCGCAGTTCCTCGGAGATGGCCAGGTCCTTCGCCGTCGCCTCGGTTTAGATGCATCCGTTCCGTCCGGTCGTCGGCAAAATCAAATTGCTCAGCAAGTTCCTCCGAGTAATAGAAAAAGAAATTCGATGGTCCAGCTTCGTACCCCGTCGCCTCCAGCGCCTGACACCACCGGGGATGCAGCTGGTTCGAGACGATGATGTCGACTCCGCGTTGTGTGAGAAATGCATCCGCGACAGAAATGACGGCATGCGCGTCGGCGGGTGCGCTGAAGCAATCGGCAATCGACCCGACTCGCATGTCACCAAAATGCTTGTCACGGATCATCTGTGCGTCCAGCACGAGCGCCCAGCCGACGACGCGATCGTCGTCCTCGACCGTTAGCCGCAGATAGCGTCCGTCTTCGGGCGGATAGAGTCGGCGCAAAGCACTCATCCTCCGATCGGCAACGAAGCCGTATGCCGTCACGTTCGCCGCGAAAACATCGTCCGCGAAGTCGTCGAAGTCGGCTGACAGGCGCCACCTCTCGACCTCCTCGGGAGTCCTACGTGTTCGTGTGGAACTGAGCGCTCTACGGATCCGAAACGCGACGCCGGCGAGGCGAGAGTGCCCCAGAACCCTGAGTGCCTTTTGCACGACCCTCTTCTCAGCGGGGAGACGAATATTGCGCGCGAATCGATTTCCAGACTTGACGCTGAAGTAGAACGGGACCGTCACATGTCGCCAATGCGCGGCCGTGAGGAGCCGTCCGAATTGCGTGTCCTCCGAGCCGAGCCCGAGGCTGTACAGGAGAGGGCTGCGCCGAATGGCATCGAACAGGAGCGCCACCGACACGGGAGCGAAGTCGCTATCGACCTCCCCCAGAGACACCGGCAGCTGCAGGCAACCGACATCAAGTGGACGGCCGTCTAGAAAGAACTGCCGATGGATGAGGATGTACCCACCACGGACCTCGCCGTCACCGACAGCGACAAAGCTCTCCTTCCACACCGGCGCGTCCTCCGCGGACTGCGGCCGCTCGCGTGGGGCGAACCGCCATTCGCTTCCGGCTTCGGCGAGCCTGGCGTTGAGGCCGTCAACTGCCTGGCGATGAGCACGCGAATAGGGGACGATCTCCACAGGATGCGCAGATGCCACACACGCCGCGATTGACAACAAGATACGCAGGGAGGGCTTGTGGTGCAAGGCGGCGCCAACCTGGAGGGCGTGCCGGCTTTGCCGGTGCGTCCGTCTAACGCCGCGGCCTCGGGCCGGGCAGATCGTGCGCCTGGGAGGGATTGCTTAGCGCTGCTTCCTCCCGGATCTGACGCGGTTCGCGAGCTCCCACCGCACGGGGCCCGGCCCGAGCCCGCGGCGCGAAAGCCGATCGTAGCAACGCTATCCTGCGCCTCGAGGGCGTGTAGCTCAGCGGGAGTCGCAAGCTGAAGTCCGCCTCGCCTCGCGAGCCATGGCGACTTCAGCGTCGATTTCTCGACCCAGATGCACCCGTGAGCCGTGCCGGGCCAAGCCCGCCGCGGTGGCGGTATCCTCAGGCCGAAGGGCGTGTAGCTCAGCGGGAGAGCGCCCGCTTCACACGCGGGAGGTCACTGGTTCGATCCCAGTCACGCCCACTCCCTCGTGAGCGTATTCGCGCCATGGCGGATGATTTCGCCGGCTCTGGGCTGTCTCCGACCCGACAATCCAGGAGAAAGGGGGCACCGATGAGCGCGAACGCGTCTCCCGAGGCCAACCCCAGCGGTCGCATGCTCGCCGGGGCTGTGAGTGCGGTGCGGTGCGGTACCAAGTTCCGGATGAGTTCCTCTACGCAGCGAACTACCACTGCTCGCGCTGCCGCGCCGGGACCGGGTCGGCGTTCAAGCCGTTCGCCGGCATCGAGCAGGAGAAGCTCGAGCTCACGGACGGTCGGGATTCCCTGCTCGTCTTCGGGGACGACGACCTCAACCACACGCGCTGCGG
>JBKPHO010000193.1:0-2360 GCA_046729915.1 Actinomycetota bacterium
CAAACTTCAAGCCGTGATCGCGCAGCAGCTCGGCCGCCTCGCCAAGCACTCCGCCATCTACGGTCTCGGCGCGGTCGTCTCGCGGCTGATCAGCGTCTTCCTGCTGCCGGTCGTCACGCACTACCTCTCGCGCTCCGACCTCGGCGCCGTGGACACTCTCCTCGCGCTCTCCATCGTGCTCGTGATCGTCCTGCGCGCCGGGATCTCGATGGCGTTCTTCCGCTTCTACTTCGACACGGAGGACGAAGCGGGGCGAACGCGCGTGGTGCGGACCTCGTTCTGGTTCACGATGGCCTCCGCGACGGCGGGGCTGGTCGTCGGCGTCGTGCTCGCCCCGCAGATCTCGGAGTGGCTGTTCTCGACCGATTCACGGACGACGCTCGTCCAGATGGCGTTCGTCTTCCTGTGGGCCCAGATGAACTACGAGCAGTTGACCTCGCTCTTCCGCGTCGAGGAGCGCTCCGTCGCCTACGTTGCGGCGACGCTCGTGAACGTCGTGATCACCGTCGTCGCGACGATCCTGCTCGTTGCGGTCTGGGACACGGGCGCGGTCGGAGTCATCGTCGGCAACTTCACCGGCACGCTCGTCGTCTACTTCGTCCTGCTCGCCTACCGGCGCTACCAGCTGGGGCTCGAGTTCGACCGGCCGCTCTTTCGGCAGATGCAGCTGTTCGGCCTGCCGCTGGTGCCGTCGGGCCTCGCGCTCTGGGCGATCGACTTCGCCGACCGCTTCTTCCTGCTGAAGATGAAAGGCGCCGCCGAGGTCGGGCTCTACTCGGTGGGCGTGCGCGTCACCAGCGCCATCCTGCTGCTCCTGATCGCGCTCCGCACGGCCTGGCCCGCTTTCGCGTACTCGATCAAGGAGGACACCGAGGCGAGGCACACCTACGCGTTCGTGCTCACGTACGTGCTGCTGGCGACCTGCTGGGCGTCCCTGGCCCTATCGCTGCTCGCGCCGTGGATCGTGCGCCTCCTGACGGCGCCCGCGTTCTACGGCGGCTCGCGGGTGGTGCCGCTGCTCGCGTTCGGCGCGACCGCGTTCATCGCCTTCAACGTCATGGCCATCGGCATCGGCCGCGCCAAGAAGACACAGTTCAACTGGGTCGTGACAGGGATCGCGGCGGCCGTCGCGATCGGCCTGAACTTCGCGCTGATCCCGCCTTACGGGATGATCGGTGCCGCGATCGCGACCCTCGTCGCCTACACGGTCATGTTCGCGGGGATGACGGTCCGGGCGCAGCAGGTCTTCCCCGTCCCGTACCAGTGGCGCCGGCTCGCGACGGTCGTCGGCGCGGCCGTGGCGCTAACGGTGCTCGGGAAGGGGCTGCACGTCCCGCTCGCGGGCGCGGTCGCTCTGAGCGCCGTCTACCCGCTGCTCCTGCTCCTGCTCGGGTTCTACCTCCCGGTGGAGCTGCGCCGGATCCGCGCGCTCGTCTCGCCGGCGAGGTAACGCCGCGGCCAACCCGATCGCGCCCCACACCAACGGGTCCTCGAAGAACGCGCTGTAGAAGAGGCTGTGGACCGCGATCGCGGACACCACGAGCCCGAACGCAAGCGCGGTGAGGCCCGGCAGGTCGCGGGCGAAGCGGCGGAACGCGAACAGGAGCGCGGCGGCGAGCAGCCAGCCGTACAGGATCAACCCCGGGAATCCGCCCTCCGCGAACACGGTCACAGGCGTCGTGTGCGAGGCGGCCGAGCTCGGCTCGCGGCGCCTGAGGTGGGTGAGCTCCGCGTACGAGCGCGCGAAGCCGCCGATCCCGACCCCCGCGACGGGGTGGTGCACGGCGATGCGGAGACCGTTGCGCACGAGTTTGCCGCGGCCGCTTGTAGTGCTCTTCCCGCCGGAGGCCTTGCCGAAGAGGTCGTGGCGGACGTTCGGCACCGCGAGCGCCCCGGCGACGGCGACGACGGCGACGGCCGCGGCCAGCAACAGGCCGAGCCGCCGGCCCCATGCGAACATCGCCGCGAGCACCACCCCTGCGACGAGGGCCGCGAAGCTCGACTGCGAGTACGAGAGGAAGAGCCCGCCCCAGATCGCCGCGATCACGACCGTTCCGCCGACGAGCACGCGCAGGTCGCGCCCGAAGAGCACCGCCACGAGGCACGCGAGGATCGCGACGACCAGGAAGCGCCCGTAGATCGACGGGTCCCAGAAGACCGAGTTGACGCGATAGAACGGCGCGAAGGCGTTGGAGACGTCCAGCTTCGGGTTCCAGAAAACCTCGCGCGTCTCGTACTGGTAGAGCCCGACGACCGAGAAGACGAGCGCCATCGCGGCGACCTCGACGAGCAGCCCGAGCGCCCAGAGACGCCGCCACGGCAGCCGCGCGAGCACGATCGCTAGCACGCCGAACGGCAGG
>JBKPHO010000194.1:0-6840 GCA_046729915.1 Actinomycetota bacterium
CGCCGCCATCTTCTGCGCGGGCTCGATCTTCGCCGTCACGGTGGAGACGAAGGGCGCGATCGGGTCGTTGATCTTCGCGCGCTCGACCGCCGGCCGCAGCCGCTCCGCCGCCCGCTCGACAAGCGGGCTGTGAAACGCTCCTGAGACGCGCAGCTTCACCGTCCGCCGGGCGCCTTCCTGCTCCGCCTCGCTGCAGCACTCGTCAACCGAGGGGTTCTGGCCCGAGATCACGATCTGCCCGGGACAGTTGTAGTTCGCCGGCCACACGTTGGAGATACGCGCACACAGGCGCTCGACCACCTCGTCCTCGAGGCCCAGGATCGCCGCCATGGAACCCGGGTTCTCGCGCGCTGCCTCGGCCATCGCCAGCCCGCGCTCCCGAACGAGCGCGATCGCGTCGTCCGCGGAGAGCGCCTGCGCCGCGGCAAGCGCCGCGAACTCGCCCACCGAGTGCCCGACGACGAAGTCGGGCTCGTAGCCCTCGGCGGACAGCGCCGCGAGAACGGCCAGGCTCGTCGCGACAAGAGCGGGCTGTTGCACCTCCGTCTGGACGAGCTCCTCTTCCGGAGCCTCGAAACAAAGCCGGACGAGGTCGAGCCCGGACGCCTCGCTCCCACGGCGGTAGACCTCCATCGCCTCCGGCACCGCCAGGGCGATCTCCCGGCCCATGCCCGCCTCGAGCGAGCCCTGTCCCGGGAAGCAGAATGCGATCTTTGCGGCGCTCATCGACCCTGCACCAAAAAAGAAGGGGGTTCGTGGGGGAAACATGGTTTACCCCGCGTCGAGAATGCGATCTTCTGCGCGCTCATCACGTTCCTCCGTCAGTCCATTCGACCAAGCCGGAGCCCCACGTAAGCCCGGCACCCATTCCCGTCATCAACACGAGCTGACCTGCACGCAGCCTCCCGTCCTCCTTCGCGTCGGCGAGGGCGAGCGGAATCGACCCCGACGACGTGTTCCCGTAGCGATCGACGTCAATCACGGTCTTTTCTTGCGGAATCCCGAGCTTCTCCCGTGCGTGCTCGATGATCCGGACATTCGCCTGGTGCGGCACGTAGACGTCGACGTCGTCGACCGACCGGCCGCACTCCGTCAGGACCGCCTCCGCCGAGCTCACGAGCACGCGCGTGGCGAACTTGAACACCTCGCGCCCGTTCATCTTCACGAAGTGCAGGTGCTCGGCGACCGACTCCGCGGTCGCGGGAGCCCGGGAGCCGCCGGCAGGCAGGTAGAGCTGGGGCCCGCCCGAGCCGTCGGCACCGAGCTCGAAGCCCAGGAAGCCGCCGTCCGCGACCCGCTCGAGCACGACAGCGCCGGCGCCGTCGCCGAAGAGCACGGCAGTGCTGCGGTCGCTCCAGTCCATGATCTTCGAGAGCACGTCACCGCCGACGATCAGTGCCTTCTGCGCCAGGCCGCCGGCCAGCATCCCGTACCCCTGCGCGAGCGCGTACATGAAGCCCGTACACCCGGCGGAGAGGTCGTAGGCGCCCGCGTCCCCCGCCCCGAGCTGGTCGGCCAGGATGGCCGCGGTCGAGGGAAAGGCCATGTCCGGCGTAACCGTCGCGACGATGATCAGGTCGATCTGCGAGCCCTCGAGCCCCGCCTCCTCCAGCGCCTGCCGCGCGGCGGGGAGGCAGAGATCGGACAGGGCCTCCTCGGGCTCCGCGATCCTGCGCTCGCGGATGCCGGTACGCTCCCTGATCCACTCGTCCGAGGTGTCCATCAGCTCCGCGAGGTCGTCGTTCGTGAGGACCCGTTCGGGCACGTGGCAGCCGAGGCCGGTGATGGAGATCGCGACGCCGTTCGCCGTGCCGATCATCGCTCCACCGCGAACGTCAGTGTTCCCCGTGCCGCCAGGTCTTCACCCACCCGCGCCGTCGCCTTGCCCTTGCCCACAGGGCCCCGAACCGCCTCGAGCCGGCACTCGAAGACAAGCTCGTCGCCGGGCTCGACGATCCGCTTGAAGCGCACGTTGTCGATTCCCGCGAAGAGCGCGAGGCGGCCGCGGTTCTCCTCCTCCGACAACACCGCGACCGCACCTGTCTGCGCCATCCCCTCGACGATCAGCACGCCGGGCATCACGGGCCGCCCCGGGAAATGGCCTTTCAGGTACCACTCGTCGGGCTGCACGGTCTTGCGGGCGACCACGCGCTCGCCCGGCTCCAGCTCGAGCACCTCGTCGATCAGGAGGAACGGCTCTCTGTGAGGCAGGATCGCCTCGATCTCCTCGCGGCCAAGCGTCATCAGGCTGCTGCGTCGTCCGTGAGCCGTGCGCGCAGGCCGGCTCGGGCCCGGTGTGCGTAGCACTTCGCAGTCCCGACCGGCATCCCGGAGCGAGCCGAGATCTCCGCAAACGAGAACCCCAGAGCGTCCTTCAAGACGATCACGCTCGCCTGCTCCTGCGAGAGCGACGAGAGCTGCGCGGCCAGCTCGTGGCGCAGCTCCGAAAGGGCCGCTTCACGCGCCGGGTCGGCGTCGCTCGCGACGCGGTCGTCTTCGAGCAGCGGCTCGCAGCGGCGTACCCGCTGGCGGTCGGCGGCATCGCGGCACGTGTTGACGACCAGCCGGTGGAGCCAGGTCGCGAACTGCGACTCGCCCCGGAACTGGCGCAGGCGCACGCAGAGCTTTGCCATCGCCTCCTGCGCGGCGTCGCGGGCGTCCTCGGGGTCGGAGAGCAGGTGCGCGGCGAGCCGCTCCACGCGCGGGGCGTGCCGCTCGCAGAGCGCCGCGAGCGCCTGCTGGTCGCCGTCCTTGGCCCGCTTGACGAGGATGGGATCACTGAGCCTCTCATAGACGAGCGGCCGCTCCGGCCGCGGGTCTTGCCGAATCTGACGGCGCTTGCGGAGAGGAGGTTGCACGGCCGCCGTAGTCTATTTGGCGGCGGCGCCGCGTCAGCGGCGCGCGCGAACGGCGCGGCTCTTGTTCCCGGCGAGATCGACGGCGTAGGCGGTCACGCTGCGCACCGGAGTGCGGTTCCCGAGGCGCACCAGGCCGGCACGCTTGAGGGCCACACGCCGCCAGCGCCCGTTCACCGCGACCACGAGCCGCCCGGGCTCGGTGACGCGAAACGTGAGGGGAGAGAAGGAGATCAGCCGGACCCGCGGCGGCTTCCGGTCGATCGTCACCCGAAGCGCCTGCGTCACGTCGAGCAGCGAGTCCGCCGCTCCGACCGAGACGGTGTAGCGACCGTCCGGCAACCGGCTGCCGTCCCAGGTCAAGCGCTGCTTACCCGCGGGCAGGTCCTTCTCGAGCAGCGTCGCGAAAACCTGCGTCCCGCGCAAAACCCGCACCTCGGCGTGCGCGGGGTTGAGCAGCCGGAAAGAGATGCCGAGAGTGTCGAGCTGGCCGTCGCCGTTCGGCGAGAACGCAGGCCCGGTCGCCCCCACGTTCGCGAGGGTCCGGTCGACCCAGAACCGTGTCGAGGTCTGCACCGGTCTGCCCGCCGCCTTCGCGACGAGCGTCAGCCGGTACCAGCCGTCGGCGAGCGTGTCGGGGCTCCAGGTGAGCTCCTGCTTGCCGGCAGCGGGGCGGCCGCTGAAGATCGTCGCCACCGGGTAGTCCAGCACGTCCAGCACGGTCGCGGTCACGTCGGCCGCGGTCGACAGCCGGTAGGAGACCTTCGCCTCGTCGCCCCGCCCGTCGCCGTTCGGCGAGACGATTGCGGGCGAGACGCGAAGCTGCTGCAGCGAAAGCGGCGCGGGCACGGTCCCGATCACTCCCGTCGCCGCACGCATCTGCGGCCCGGTGATCGACCAGGTGTAGCGCCCCGTCGGAGCTGCGCTCGCGTCCCAGGTCCAATCGACCCTCGTCCCGGTTCCGCTACCGCTGGCGACCACCGCGCCCGCCACCTCACGAACGGTGACCGTCCACGTCACCGAGTTGGAAAGCCGCGCCCGGAACCGCACGGGCGCGCCAAGGGTTCCGGTGACCGTCGGCGAGTACAGCTTCGGAAGGCCCGTCTTCGACACCGCCGTCCGGATCGAGGCCAGCTGCGAGTAGAGACTGGCGCCCGGGCAGCTCGTGGGGTACACGTCGCGGTGGCCGGAGATGGCCTTCAGCGTCACCGCCCTCCCGGCCGGGTAGCGCGGGTTGCCCGAAGAGACGCGCACCACGCTCGAGAGCGGGTCGACGTGCGCGTAGTCGAGCCGCCAGGCGATCAGCGAGACGAGCGATGCCCGCGCCGCCGCGCTGATCGAGGTCGAGCCGTAATCGCCGATCACCGCGATCCCGACCGAACCCGTGTTGAATCCCTGGGCGTGCGCGCCGATCACCGGCCGCGTCATCCCTCCGTAGCGGCCCTCGAAGATCTGGCCGTACTTGTCGACGAGAAAGTTGTAGCCGACGTCGTTCCAGCCGTTGCCCTTGACGTGGTAGAGCTCGATCGCGCGCACGATCGAGGCCGATTGCGCCTTGGTGTACGAGTTCGACCCGGCCGTGTGGTGGACGATCGCGAGGTGGATGCCGTCGGCGTAGAAAGGCCGACCGCGGCGGATCGACTCGTCGGCGTGCCAGCCGGCGCGCGGGATGATCGGCGGCGAGCCCGCAATCTCGGCGCGCTTCGCGGGCGAGGCCAGCTTCGGGCTGCGGACGAAGTACGCGCGTAGCCGCGTCACGCGGCCGACGGTTCGGTACTGAAGGCGGTTCGAGGGACCGGTCCAAAACGGCTCCGAGATGCGCCAGCCGCGGCTCGCCCGGGTCTCGCGTCCGTGGTCGGGCAGCGCGTCCTCGGCGTCGAACGAGCGCCACGCGCTCCAGCGTCCGGCTAGGTCCCGTGTCCGGTACTTCACGTGGCCCGGCCCCCGCCAGTGCAGCCCGACCAGCTCGAACGTCCCCGGGGAGAGCGCCCGGCTCGGCGCCTGCACATGGAGGTCTCGCTGCTGCACGAGCCCGGCGCCGAGAGCGGAACCCGGGAACGCGGCGGCAAGGACGGCGGCGGAAATAAGCGCTTTCACAGGCTGACCCGGCTTCGAGAGTCGCAGACGACTTCCTGGGCCGCAAGGCACGCAGAGGCTCGCTGATAGAATCTTTACGAGAGTGAAAGGGCCGTTTCTGCGGGCATTTCTCGGCTCGTTGGCCGCGGCCCTCGCCGTTCCGGCCGTCGCCTTCGCCGCCGCCTCCGGGCACCACCGCGTGCTGGCGATCCACTACGACCTCGAGGTCAACCCGGTCACGTCGAGCTACCTCGACCACCAGCTCGACCGGGCCCAGAACGACGGCTACGACGCCGCCGTGATCGTGCTCGACACCCCGGGTGGCCTCTCCGAGTCGATGCGGACGATCGTCAAGCACGAGCTCGGCTCGAAGATCCCGGTGATCGTCTACGTCTCACCGCCGGGCGCGCGCGCCGCGTCGGCGGGGGTCTGGATCGGCCAGGCGGCTGACGTGCTCGCAATGGCACCGGCAACGAACATCGGCTCCTCGACGCCGATCAACGGCAACGGCACCAACCTCGGCAGCGACCTGCGGCGCAAGGTGATCAACGACGCCGCCGCATCGCTACGCGGCCTGGCGAAGTTCCACGGGCGCAACCAGCAGTGGGCCGACCGGGCGGTGCGGGAGGCCTCGAACCTCTCGGCCGACCAGGCGCTGAAGATGAACGTCATCGACGACATCTCGCCCTCGCTGCCGGCGCTGCTGAACACAATCGACGGCCGCAAGACGGTCGGCAAGAACTTCACGCTGCACACCGCGAGCGCACAGATCGTCGAGGCCAACCCCGGCTTCTTCACCCGCCTGCTGAACGCGCTGATCGACCCGAACATCATCCCGCTGCTCTTCCTGGCCGGCATCGCGGGGATCGGCTTCGAGATCTTCCACCCCGGCGTGGTGTTGCCCGGGGCGCTCGGCGCCGTCGCGCTGTTGACCGCGCTCTTCGGCTTCGCCGTCCTGCCGATCAGCTGGGCCGGCCTCGCGCTGCTCATCCTTGGTGCCGCCCTGCTCGTGATCGACGCTCACGTCGTCACTCACGGCGCCCTCACCGTCTCCGGACTGATCAGCATCGTCGTGGGCTCGCTGATGCTCTTCCACAACGCGCCGTCGCCGTACAACGACGTTAACACCCCACTGCTTGTCGCTTTCGCCCTCGTACTCGGCAGCTTCTGGGCGTTCGCGCTGACCAAGGCGGTGCAGGTGCGCCGCCGGCCGGTAACCGTCGGCCCGCAGACGATCGTGGGCGAGATCGGCGAGGCCCGCCGCGACGACCTGGTCTTCGTGCACGGCGAGCTCTGGCGCGCGAAGCCCACAAACGGCGGCCCGCTCAGGCCGGGCCAGCGCATCCGAGTGGCAGCCGTCGACCCAGGGCTCGTGCTCGAAGTCGAGCCGATCGCCGAGTAGTAACCAAGGCGCCGACTGGGCAGCGCCGACCAGGAAGGCCGTGCGGGCTTAGCCCGTGCGGCCGTCCAGCGCACCGTCTTGGATCGTCTTCGCTGGTGCCCTGACAAGGTGTAGCGGTAGGATCGCGCCAATGACCGCGGCCCTGATCATCGTCGTCGTCCTCCTCTTCATCGTCCTGCTGTTCCTGATCTCGGCGATCAAGGTGGCGCGCGAGTACGAGCGGGGTGTCATCTTCCGCCTGGGCAGGCTGCTGCCGGAGCCGAAGGGCCCGGGCCTCTTCCTGCTGATCCCGGTCGTCGACCGGATGGTGAAGGTCGACCTGCGAACGATCACGCTGAACATCCCGCCGCAGGAGGTCATCACCAAGGACAACGTCCCCGTGCGGGTGAACGCGGTCGCCTACTTCCGGATCGTCGAGCCGAAGGCGGCGATCGTCCAGGTCGAGAACTTCCTGGCCGCGACCTCGCAGATCGCCCAGACAACCCTGCGCTCGGTCCTCGGCCAGCA
>JBKPHO010000195.1:0-5288 GCA_046729915.1 Actinomycetota bacterium
CCTACAACCTGTACTGGTAGAGCGCCGTGAAGCGCCGCGCCCTGCCGCCGCCGCGGGTCCTTGCGGTCCTCCTGCCGGTCTGTGTCGCCGGCCTCGGCGTCGCCTGTGCCGCCGCCGCGTCGTTCGCGGTGGTGCCGCACAAGACGACGACGCTCCTGGGCATCGCGGCGCTGCTGACCGCCTCGACGCTCGCGGATCGTTTCCCGGTTCCGGTCGAGGGCGTCGAGCGCGGCGTCTCGCTCTCGTTCGTCTTCGGGGTCGCCTCGATCGTTCTCTTCGGCTGGGCCGCTGGGCTGCTCGTGGTCTTCGTCGCGCCGTGCATCACCCAGCTGCTCGAGCACCGGCCGCCGCTTCGGATCGCCTACAACGTCTCGGTGCTCGCGCTGGCGGCGACCGCGGCGGGCGTCGCTTCGGCGCCGTTGCAGGGAGAGGACCCGAGCGGCGTTCTGGCCCTCGTCGGCGCCGCGGCCTCGGCGCAGTACGCCGTCAACCTGATCCTGATCACCGCGATTGTCGCCGTGAGCTCGCGGAGGTCGATCTTCGGCCTCGCGCGCAAGAACGTGCAGCTGACGATCGTGCCGTTCTCGCTGATGGCGTCCGCGGCGCTGATGCTCGTCGTGCTCTGGCAGCGCTCGCCCTTCCTGTCGGTCGCGCTCGTCGGGCCGCTGCTCGCGATCCAGCTCTACCAGCGCGCGATCGTCCGCGCGCTCCGGGCGATGCGGCTCGCGCTGACCGATCCCCTGACGGGGCTCGGCAACCACCGTCACTTCCACGAACGCCTCGAGCGGGAGTTGCGGCACGCCCACGAGCGGCGTCTTCCGCTCAGCTTGTGTCTCGTTGACGTCGACGACTACAAGCGCATCAACGATCGCCTCGGCCATCCCGCCGGCGACCGCGTCCTCTCGGCCCTCGCAGCCCGGCTGCGGCAGGGCGGCGAGGCGTTTCGGCTCGGCGGCGACGAGTTCGCGCTACTGCTCCCCGGCTACGACGATCACGACGCCTTGACCGCGGCCACGTCGGTCGTCGAGCGCATCTCGGCGCTGGAGCTCGACCAGCTCGGCTCCGTCACCGTCAGCGCAGGGGTCGCGACCTCGCCCGCGCATGCCGCCGACCGTGACGAGCTGATCCGGCTCGCCGACAGCGCGCTCTATTGGGCGAAGGAGTACGGCAAGAACCGTGTCCGGGCGTACCGCCCCGACGTGATCGAGCTCGCCGAGCTCAAGCGGCTGGCAAGCGGGCCCGACCGGGCCGCACGCTTCCGTGCCGCCGCGAGCCTCGCGCGGGCCGTGGATGCGCGGGACGTCTACACCGGCAGCCACTCGCAGCGCGTCGCCGAGCTCGCCGCGTGCGTGGCTCGACGGCTCGGCCTGCCGGAGGAGGACGTCGAGCTGACGCGCCTCGCCGCGAGCCTGCACGACCTCGGCAAGCTTGCGATCCCGGAGGAGATCCTTCGCAAGCCCGGGCCCCTGACCGAGCCGGAACGGATGGTGCTCGAGCGTCACCCGCAGATCGGTTTCCGGATGCTCGAGAGCCTCGGCGTCGATCCCGTCGCCGACTGGGTGCTCCACCACCACGAGCGCTGGGACGGCAGCGGCTACCCGGACGGCCTGCCCGGCGAGCGGATCCCGCTCGGGGCGCGGATCATCTTCGTCGCCGACGCCTACGATGCGATGACGTCCGAGCGGGTGTACCGCCGGCGAGTCGCCCCGGAGGAGGCGATCGCAGAGCTGAGGCGTTGCGCCGGAAGCCAGTTCGACCCGGTGATCGTGGAGGCGATCGCGGCCGAGATCGGCGAGCACGCCGAGCCGCCGCGCGTCGCGGCTGTCCCCTCGTAACCGGCGCCCCCGGCTCGTAGCCTGTTCACTGTCGCCTGTCTACAGGCACGCTTCGACACGCTTTCGTCACGGTCCCGTCACAGACACGCGCGGACTTCCCCGATACGATCGCCTTGGGGAGGAGGTTGGGCGAACCGTACTAAGGGACGAAGTGCCTCGAGGCGCACCCGCCAGCACGAAACCGAGCGGAGAAGCCCAGCTGCAAACGACTACGCTGGCTCGACAGGAAGCGCCGGAGCGACCCCAGCAGGCAAGCCTACGGCTCGGCAGGAAACGCCGGAGCGACCGGCCACGGAAGGGCCTAGAGCGGGATGTTCCCGTGCTTCCGAGGCGGACGGCGCTCGCGCTTCGTCAGCGCCGTCTCGAGTGCGTCCGCGAGCACCGGGCGGGTGCGGCGCGGCTCGATCACGTCGTCGACGTAGCCCCGCTCGGCCGCGACGTACGGGTTCGCGAACCGCTCGCGGTAATCCGCGATCAGCTCGGAGCGCCGCGCCTCCGAGTCGTCCGCCTCCTCGATCTCCTTGCGGAAGACGATGTTCACCGCGCTCTCCGGCCCCATCACTGCGACTTCGGCGGTCGGCCACGCGAAGTTGAAGTCGGCACGGATGTGCTTCGAGCTCATGACGTCGTAGGCGCCGCCGTAGGCCTTGCGGGTGATCACGGCGAGCTTTGGCACCGTCGCCTCCGCATACGCGTAGAGCAGCTTCGCACCGTGGCGGATGATCCCGCCCCACTCCTGCGCCGTACCGGGTAGGAAGCCCGGCACGTCGACGAACGTCACGAGGGGGATGTTGAACGCGTCGCACGTTCGGACGAAACGTGCGCCCTTCACCGACGAGTCGATGTCGAGCACCCCAGCGAGCGACCGCGGCTGATTGCCGACGACTCCGACGGAGTACCCGTTCAGCCTCGCGAAGCCGCAGACCAGGTTCTCGGCCCAGCGCTCGTGCACCTCCATGAACTCCCCGTCGTCCACCACCCGCCGGACGACCTCCTTCATGTCGTACGGCTTGGCCGGGTCGTCGGGGATCAGCGAGTTGAGCTCGGCGTCCGCGCGACCGGGCGGGTCGGACGGCTCAGCGTACGGCGGCGGGTCGACATTGTTCTGCGGCAGGAACGAGAGCAGGTAGCGCGCATCCTCGAGGCACGCCTCCTCGTCGGGGCTGATGAAGTGCGCGACCCCCGACTTCGCGGCGTGCGTGGCCGCGCCGCCGAGCTCCTCGAAGCTGACCTCCTCGCCCGTGACCGTCTTCACGACGTCGGGCCCCGTGATGAACATGTACGAGCTGCCCTCGACCATCAGCACGAAGTCGGTGATCGCCGGCGAGTACACGGCGCCGCCCGCGCACGGCCCCATGATCAGGCTGATCTGGGGGATCACGCCCGACGACTGGACGTTGCGCCAGAAGATCTCCGCGTAGCCCGCGAGCGAGACGACGCCTTCCTGGATCCGCGCGCCGCCCGAGTCGTTGATGCCGACCACCGGGCAGCCAAACTTCGCCGCCAGGTCCATCACCTTGCAGATCTTCTCGGCGAAAACCTCGGAGAGGCTGCCGCCGAAGACCGTGAAGTCCTGTGAGAAGACGAAGACCTTCCGGCCGAAGATCGTCCCGTAGCCGGTGACGACGGCATCGCCGTACGGCCGCCGCTCGCGCATCCCGAACTCCGACTCCCGGTGGCGGACGTAGCGGTCGAGCTCGACGAACGAGCCTGGATCGAGCAGCTTCTCCGCGCGCTCCCGCGCGAGGAGCTTCCCCTCGGAGCGCTGGCGCTCGACCGCCCGTTCGCTGCCGGCGTGGCGCGCCTGCTCGCGCAGCTCCTCGAGCCGCCGGAGCTTCGCCTCGGTCGGGTCGGTCTCGGTCGACACGGCGCGAGCGTATCGCGTGCAAGCTCGAATCCGCCCTCGCTGCGGGCGGCCAAGAGCCGCGTGCGAGAATCGACAAGCTATGCGGGTCTCGGCGAAGGTGGACTACGCGCTCCGCGCGGGAGCAGAGCTCGCAGCGGCAGCGAACGGCGGCCCGCAAAAGGGCGACCACATCGCCCAGGCACAGAAAATCCCGCTCAAGTTCCTCGAGAACATCCTGCTCGACCTCAAGCACGCGGGGTTGGTGCAGAGCCAGCGCGGCGCCGAGGGCGGCTACTGGCTTGCGAAGCCGGCCGAGGAGATCTCGCTCGCCGACGTCATCCGCGCGGTCGAGGGCCCGATCGCGAACGTGCGCGGCGAGCGGCCCGAGCAGGTCGAGTACGCCGGAGCCGCCGAGCCGCTACGCCAGGTCTGGATCGCAGTGCGCGGCAACCTGCGCGCGGTGCTCGAGACGGTGACGCTGGCGGACGTCGCGGCCGACCGGCTACCGGAGGAGGTCTCGCGAATCGCCTCCGACCCGGACGCCTGGCTGCCTCACTAGCGTCGAGAAAAGACGGTCTCGCGGCTCGGCCGCACGTATACGATCTGGCCGCGCTCGAGCTCGAGCTGCTCGGCCTCCTCCTGGGTCAGCTGAACGAGCAGGTGCTGTCCGTCGTCGCGAACGAGCTCGACTCGGACCTCGAAACCGAGATGCACGACCCGCTCGACCATCGCCTCGGCAGAGCCGTCGTCCGGCTCCAGCAGCAGGTCGACATCATGCGGTCGCACGAACGTGTCGCCTAGCCGGTTGACCGGGCCGACGAAGCTCATCACGAACTCGTTCGCCGGCCGCTCGTAGAGCTCGCGCGGCGAGCCGACCTGCTCCACGCGTCCCTCGTTGAGCACGACGATCTGCCCCGCGACCTCCATTGCCTCTTCCTGGTCGTGCGTGACGATGATCGTCGTCACGTGCACTTCGTCGTGCAGGCGACGCAGCCAGGCACGCAGCTCTTTGCGGACGCGGGCGTCGAGGGCGCCGAACGGCTCGTCGAGCAGCAGGACGTTGGGCTCGACCGCGAGAGCGCGCGCGAGGGCCATCCGCTGCCGCTGCCCGCCCGAGAGCTGCGCCGGGTAGCGCTTGGCGAGCCCCTCGAGCTGCACGAGCTCCAGCAACTCGTCGACCCGCTGCCGGACCTCGGCACGCGGCTGCTTGCGGATCTTCAGGCCGAAGGCGACGTTGTCCCAGACGGTCATGTGCTTGAAGGCGGCGTAGTGCTGGAAGACCATCCCGACGCCGCGCGTGCGCGCCGGGCGGTCGGTGACGTCCTCGTCGCCGATCAGCACGCGGCCGGATTCCGGCTGCTCGAGCCCCGCGATCACGCGCAGGAGCGTCGACTTGCCGCTGCCGCTCGGGCCGAGGAGCGCCGTGAGCGACCCCTCGGGGATCGCGACCGACACGTCCTGCAGCGCGGCGAACTCGCCGAAACGCTTCGTCACCTCCACGACGGCGATGCCCATCAGCCGGCCTCCTCTTTGGGGTGCAGGACGCGCAGCCCGACGACGACCGCGATCGCGATCAGGGCGAGCACGACCGAGGCAGCGTACGCGCC
>JBKPHO010000196.1:0-6223 GCA_046729915.1 Actinomycetota bacterium
GCGACCGCCTCGCTCTTGCCCTTCGCCTGCACGGGTTCCGCCTCGTGGAACTCGAAGGCGTCCTTCGTGGCGAGGTAGGTCGCCCGGCCGACCAGGATTCCGTCCTTCGGGGCGGCGGACTGGATTCTCGCGGCGGTGTTGAGCACGTCCCCGGCCGCCGACCACTCGCCCTCGCTCGGGCGGGCTCCGAGCATCACCAGCGCCTCGCCCGTGTGGATACCGATCCGGATGTGGAGATCGAGCCACTCGTCCTCCGCGTTCAGCTCAGCGATCGCATCACGAACGGCTAGGCCTGCTCGGATCGCGCGCTCGGGGTCGTCCTCGTGGGCCTTCGGCGAACCGAAGAGCGCGAGCACGGCGTCGCCGCTGAACTTCTCGAACGTGCCTCCGTGGCGTTCGAGCTCGGCACGGACCCGCGCGTGGTACGGCGCGACCAGCGCCTTGACGTCTTCCGGGTCGAGCTGCTCGGAGCGGGCGGTCGAGCCGACGAGGTCGACGAAGATCGCCGTGATGATTTTCCGCTCCTCGCTCGGCGGCGCCGGCGCAGGCGCCTCGGCGAGCTCGGTGCCGCAGGCCAGGCAGAAGCGCGCCTGCGGCGGGTTCTCGGTTCCGCACGCCGTGCAAAACGGCATATGACAAAGCGTACGGTGACGGCCAGAGGGGGTCTAGTCGGGACAAGTGAAGCCGCCGATGCCGGCTTTGCCGGCGTCGGCTCTGAATGGCTTGCCGATAGGAGCCAAATCCATCGAAGTCGTCATGCTGCGGCGTCCAGCCGCAGCGGACTTCGATGGAGAGTCGGGACGGGCGGATTCGAACCGCCGGCCTCCTGCTCCCAAAGCGTGAGGTGGACTGAAGCGGATAGGGCGCCGGAAGCCGCATGGTTGAGCGGAACCGGCTCTCCCTCGCTCCACTAGCAGGCTGCTCTATCGTTTCCGTTTGCAGGCGATTCCTGGCGGCTTGGGCACTAGAACGGCTCTTGTGCCCAATCAGGCCGCTCCGCCCTCTCCGCGCTCACGTGCTCGTTTCTCGACCTGTTCCTCCACGAGCTTCTGTCGCTCAGTGATTCGCGCGTCGATCGCGTCCCGAATCTGGCGCAGGAACGCAACCTCATAGCTCAACTCGTACTCGAACCTGGCGAGCTGTTTCCACTCCTCGGACCCGGTCCTTCGCGTAGAGGACGGCCTCGGTGCTGGCCCGCTCCTGCGCCAGCTTCTCGACCCGCGCCTTTAGCTCCTCGAACGCCTTGGCGAGCTCCTGCTCCCAATGGTCACTCACTCGACACCTCCACGTCGCCGCCGCAGGAGCCACGTGTCTAGCCGTCGCGAGCGGTCGCGCGCCGGGTTGCGCACGGTTGTACGGGCCGCGAGCGTGTCTGCGAGGGTGGATTCATCCCAAGTATCGGGTCGGCCTCTCGTACGCGCGAGAGCGGCTCCTTCGCTGTCGCCTCTGCGACGAGCAGGTTGCCACGCCCGAGCGCTCGGCGGAAGACCGTGCGTGCGTGGTGCTGCGAGGTCGACGCTCCTCCTCTACAGGGCCGAGACGGCTCCGCGAGTGTAAAGGCGAGGACTACCGGGTGGCGAGCCGGGGCATGGGTTAGCGAGCCGGGGTACGGGTTCGGGGGCGCTGGGGCTCCTGCAGCCAGCCCGCACCCGCTAGTTGGGGAGAGCCGCGTGCCCCGGCTGCGATGTGGTCTCTTTCGGCTACTCCTCGATCTGGTCCGCGATTGTGAACGCGACTCGGTCTTGCTCGACGTCGGCGTCGAGGACTTTGTCGTCCAGGAGCGTGGCCGCCTCTGGTTCGAGGAAGACGCGCGCTCCCTGCTCGTCGATCACCTCGTCATCCTCAGCTGGCAGTGGAACGACGCTGAGCTGGAAGCTCGCCTGCGGCCCTTCCCGCTCGGCGACCATCCGTAGGCCACCCGTCTCGGGAACGTCCGAGGACGAGACGATGCCCTTCACGGCCTCAACCGCGCTGTCGGTGAGTGCGAGCAGCGCGCTCACCTCCTTCCTGGTTGCTTCCGGTCGGAGCAGTTCAAGCTAGCAGTGGGCGTGCTGGCTCAGGCACCAGGAAGGCCGAAGGCGTATCTTGGCGGCGTGGCGGTTCCGTCCTCGACCTAGCCGATGCTGCCTAGGCCGCTTCTGCGAGGCGTGCTGCACCAGGCTGCGTTTTCGGTCTCGCTCGTCGTTGGAACGCTGCTGATAGTCGGCGCAGACGGCGCGCGCCGGAATGTAGCGGCAGCGGTGTTCGCCGGCTCGGTCGCCGCCTGCTTCGGCGCGAGCGCCCTCTACCACCGGGTGACTTGGACTCCACGGCTACGGCTCTGGATGCGGCGTGTCGATCACGCGGGCGTCTACCTTCTGATCGCCGGTACCTACACGCCGGTCTGTCTGATCGTGCTCGACGGCGCCTGGCGGCTGGTCGTGCTCGTGTTGGTCTGCGTCGGCGCCGGTGCCGCGCTCGTGCTCAACTTCGCCTGGGTGCAGGCACCGAAGTGGCTCGCGGCCGTGCTTGGGATCACGCTGGGCTGGGCAGGCGTAGCCGTCCTGCCGCAGCTCGCCGCGCGGCTCAACGCGGCGGCCGTCGCCCTGCTCGGCATCGGCGGGCTCGCCTACACGGCCGGCGCGATCATCTATGCACGGCGCCGACCGAACCCACTCCCGGCCGTGTTCGGCTACCACGAGCTCTTCCACGCGATGACGATCGTCGCGGCCGCCTGTCAGTACGTCGCGATCGCATTCTTCGTCATCCGCGCCGGCTAGTTCGGCCCCGGATGCGTGGCGGGCGAACAGCGCCCCCAGCATCTAAGCGAGGCAGGCGGCGAGAGACTCGCGGGCTCGATGGAACGGAAAAACTGTGGCATGCACATGGAACGGGACTCCGACGAATCGGGCGCAGGGATACCCCGCGCAGCCAATCGCGTGCGCGTCGCCACTTACCTCGTGGCGGCTGCGAAGGACCACGTGTCGACCTCGAAGGTCGCCGAAGGCGGTCTGGCGTTGGTGGACGAGAAGCCCCGACGAGCGTGCACGTCACCTACCAAACGTCGACTTCCAGATCGAGGTCTACGGCCCGACGCCCGGTTCGCGCGCGTCAGCTCGTCGCTTCCGGGCAGGTGGCGCCGATCCGCTGACGACGAGAGGGGCCCCCGTGGGAGCCCCTCTCGTGCCACATGTGCGTCCTCGTGCTGCGGTGGCTACGTGCCGACGCAGACGAAGCCGTACGTCGTGTTTGCAAGCCCCTTCAGCGTGAAACCGGTAGCGGTCGGGCTACTGATCGCCGGGGCCGTGTTGCTCGAGGCGTTGGACTGCGCCGTTGCGGTGCACTGGTAGCTGGTTCCGCTCGTGAAGACCGCCGAGCCGGTGAACGTGACCGTGAGATTGCCTTGGTTGTTCGTGTTGCCCGATCCGGTCACGATGTGCGTGTTGGCCTGCTGGACCCCGCCCGTGGTGTACACGGCCGTCGTGCCGGCCGGACCTTGAGGCCCCTGCGGCCCCTGAGGTCCCTGGGGACCAGCGGGGCCGGCCGGTCCCTGGGGACCAGCGGGGCCGGCCGGACCCTGCGGGCCGGCCGGACCAGCGGGACCCTGCGGGCCGGCCGGACCAGCGGGACCCTCCTGGCGTTCCGCACCGGTCGCACCGGTGTCACCCTTCTCGCCCTGTGGGCCCTGGGGGCCGACGGGCCCCATCGCGCCGGCCGGGCCGGTCTCGCCTTGCGGACCCTGCGCGCCCGTGTCACCCGTGGCACCCTTTTCACCCTGGGGACCTTGCGGGCCGGCGGGACCCTGCGCGCCCGTGTCACCCGTGGCACCCTTTTCACCCTGGGGAGCTTGCGGGCCGGCGGGACCCTGCGCGCCCGTGTCACCCGTGGCGCCCTTTTCACCCTGGGGACCCTGCGGACCCTGCGGTCCAAGTGGCTGGTCGGCCGGCACGCCAAGCAGCTCGCGATCGCGCTCGGCGCAGCGCTCAAGCGACTCGGCCGTCTTGCGCAACGCCTCGATGCACTTCCTGCAGGACGCGAACCCGCCTTACACGCCGCAGGAAATCGAACGCTACGTCGAGGCGTGGTCGCAGCCAGGGGAAGCGGCCGGGATGATCAATTACTACCGCGCCTCGGTGAGGCAGTCCCAGAAGGAAGCCGCAGCGAAGCTTCGCCCGATTTCGGCGCCGACACTGGTCAGCTGGGGGCAGCGCGATTCCTACCTCGGCTCCGAACTGGCCGAGCCCGACCGCGACGACGTACCCAACCTCGACCGCGTCGAGCGCCTGCCCGACGCGTCGCACTGGGTCCATCACGACGAGGCTGAACGTGTCAACCAACTGCTTATCGACTTCTTCGCCCCCGCGGTATAGGAGCCAAAGCTGCGCAAAGGCTGACGCCGGACGACCTGGGAGACCTGCTAGAGGTCACGACGAGCCAGTCGAGGTCCTTCGACCGTCCATCCTCGAAGCTCGTACGGAGGCTCTGCCCCGTCGATGGCGCGTTCGACGACGGGAGAGCGCCTTGGATCGTTAGGGCTTCGCGGCGGACTTCGGACGCGGGTTCGATTCTCGCCGCCTCCACTCCTTTCGAGGGCTACGGGCAATACGCGTACGGCGGCGGCCCTTGCTGGATCGAGCGGGTCTGAAGCTTGAGCCGGTACGTCGCGAGCACCTGATTCGTCTGCACGTAGTTCGGATCCGCGACGTTGCCCCAGAGGTAGAAGATCGACCCGTCGCTGTCCGTCAGCGTAGCGTTCGGATCCCCCTGGACGCCCTTCCACGTCGCCTTCGATACCGGTGTCGCGAAGAGCGATGGATCGATCACCATCGCCTGCGTCTGCGGGAACCGGCCGCGTGCACAGAGCCACGGTGCGACGTGCCAGCCCCAGTAGACGTTGCAGGTCGGGTTGTTCTTGGTGCTCACGTGCAGGCTCCCCTGGATCCACACCTTCTTCGGGTTGAGACCCATGGTGACCATCAGCCGGCGCATCTCGTGGGCCCGGCCCCAGCAACCGTCGTCGGGATAGAGAAACGGGATGCACGCCGGCGGAACGGTGAGAGGCTCGCAGCTTGTGGCGTTCATCGCGTCGAAGACCTGTTGCGCCCGCGTCGCCGAGATGCAGCTGAACCACCAGCGCCACCACCACCAGGGCCACCAGGGCCACCACCAGATGCGAAGCAGATACCGCGCCCACGGCCGGGGCTTCGGCAGGGGTGTCGGCCTAGGAAAAGGGGGAAGCGGCTCCGCCCCCGGCCGGTAGGCGCGTACGTCGAGGATCTCGTGGGCGTCGTCCTCAGTCAGGATGACCGGCTCGCCCCCCGCCATCGCGTCGCGCAGCTGCCGGTCGAGCTCGTCGAAGTCCGGGGTGCCGCGCCTCAGAACGTGCCTCGCGTGCGACGGCGTGATCTCGACGCTGAGGGTCTCGTCATCGATCGGGCGGATGTCGACCACCCGCGCTATGTAAGGAATGAACAGCCGCGCGATGCTCGACGTCGCTGGATCCAGCTCGAGGTAGACCGGCAGACCCTGCTTGCTCAGCCCGTCCAGGACTCGAGCGAAGCCGGCCGATCGCGGGTCGTCGGGGTCAAGGCGCACACGGCGCCCCTCCTCGAGCTCGACGGATAGACCGCCCTCTGCGCGCAGCAGCTCCTCAGGCGACCGGTCGAGCGGCGGCTCGAGACGGACAAAGGTCGAGACCACAGCGTTCGGATTCGGCATCGCCGCCCCCGGGAGTTGGTATGTCCACAGGCAACACTAACGCCGAAACCGGCGCAGTACCAGCGTCGTTGCCCTTTCGCGCCCGCAGGCAGGGCGCGGACCGGTGCAGGACGGAGTCACGAACACCCGCCGCCGTACCTTCGCCTCGCTGCTCTACGAAGCCGGCGCCTCGCCGGCCTACGTGATGAGCCAGCTCGGGCACACGAGCGCAGCGCTGGCGCTCGAGGTCTACGCCAAGAAGATGGAGCGGCAGCGCGACACCGGCGCCCGGATGGACGCGCTGATCCGAGCGGCTGATTGGGCACAAACGGGCACAAACGGCGCGGTCGAGCCGGAGGCGTTGCCGATGCTGGAGACAGAAGAGGCCGCTCAGCAGCTTCTTTCTAGTCGGGACGGGCGGATTCGAACCGCCGGCCTCCTGCTCCCAAAGCAGGCGCGCTAACCAGGCTGCGCTACGTCCCGCTGCGCTGAGTGTACTCCGCGCTTCTGGCGCCGCTAGCTGCCCGGGTCCAGCAGGTCCCGCAGC
>JBKPHO010000197.1:0-2423 GCA_046729915.1 Actinomycetota bacterium
CAGTTCGCCCGCGAGCATGCCGACCGCCTGGCCGACGAGATGCGCCGCTCGCGTGGCCTCACGCCGGACGAAGCGGGGTACCCGCATTGGGGAAGGCTCGCAGCTCAACTCTTCGTCCGCGTGGGGCGCCTGCGCCACGGCGAGAGTCGTCACGTTCCCGCGTACCACGCGTAGGGGAGAGGGCAGAAGGAACGCAGCCCGCGGCTAACCCGCGGGCTGCGCCCCGTTCGCCTACGTCAAGCCGCCTCTTTACCGGAGACCAACGTGATCGGGTGGCCCCACCAAACGACCCGCTGGTTGCCGCGAATCTTCATGAGAGCGACAGCAACCGCGAACGCGTCCCCCGGCTGCAAGTCGGCGTCTCCGACCTTTCCGAGCACCATTTTCCATTTTGGAGGCGGACCGGATGGAAACTCCAGATGGCCACCCGTTGTGGTCATCTCCGTCGCGGCCGCGTCGTCGTCGCTGCGCTGGAAGACCCAGGCACAGAGCTCCAGCAACTCCTCGTCCTGCGGATCCAACGGCCCTTGCGCAACGACCCCACCGTCGCCCTTCAATCGCAACACGTCGTCGAACCTGACCATCGAGCCACCGCCAATCCGAGCCTTGCGGCTCATCGGTACGGGCGACTGCGATGGTTTCACATTTCGACGAGCTCGACCAGCCGCGCGCGGGCCTTCTCGGCGGCTGAGACGTTCCCTTTCCGCTCGTATAGGCGAAGGCCTTCCGAGATCGCTTGGGCCGCTTCCGCCGGACGACCCCCGGCCCGAAGAACCTCGGCGAGGTCGACCAGCGCGTCGCCGTGATAGGTGAGGAAGTCCGTGCCCGCCGCCAACTGGATGGCCTCGCGGGCGAGGGCCTCCGCGTCCTCGCCTCGGCCCCGCAACGCGAGGACCTTCGCCTGTACTCCTCGCCAGACGATCTGCGCCGACAAGTCCTCGCTTGCCGCCGCTTCCCGACTCACGCGGCAATACCGCTCCGCTTCGTCGCGGCGACCTTGCGCGTAGATCGCCTGTGCGAGCATCGCGGCGATGGTGGCGAGTAGCGCCTTCTCACCCAGCTCTTCGAGCCTGTCGTAGCCACGGCGGAGCCGCTCTTCTGCTGCGGCTGGGCAATCGGCCAGCATCTCCACGCATGCTTCGAGCTGGGCAGCGCCCGCCGCCGCGTACATGAGGTCGAACTCGTCGAGGACGGCATTCCCTTGCTGCACGAGCGACCGGGCGATGTCGAACTCGCCCTGCATCGCGTGGAGCACCGCAAGCGGATGGAGCACCATGGCAACGGCTGCCGGACTGCTCTGAACCTGGTCGCCGAGCTCGTTGCAGTGGCGGATCGCTTCGGTTACCGGCATGGGCCCGATCGCCGCCGCAAGAGCCCGCCAAACGGAGATGTCGAACAGCTCCCGCTGCTCACCTGCACGCGCCGTCGACTCGGCCGCGCGCTGCCAGGCCTCGTCCGCCGCCGCGACGTGGCCGGCGAGCCAGGAGATGACCGCGCGAAGGCACCAGGCCCGGCACTGGCCGAGCTCGTCCTCGAACCGATCGAAGACCCGGAGCGCAGTGTCGACGACGTGCCCCGCCTCTGCGACCGAGCCACCCGCTTCCGCTTGGAGCCGAACGAATTGCTGCTCGACCTGAGCGCGTGCGTGAAGCAGCTCGTCGCCGGCCGATCGTTCGATCGCCTCGGTGAGGACGCGGTCGGCATCCGTGAGCCGGCCGGCTTCGAAGAGTGCTGCGCCGAGCGTGGGCAGCAAGGCCAGACGGGTGGGGTCATCCGCGGGGAGGAGGGACGCGGCGCGGCCGAGCAGGTCGCCGCAGGCCGCAGGGTCGCCGAGCACAAAGGCCTTGTGCCCGGCCGCCTCGAGCCGCCTCATCGCTTCCGCCGCGAGGCTCCGCTCACGCTCACCGACAATGCCGAGCTCGAAGCGGCAGCGGTACGCCTGCTCGAGGTGGAAGCCGACGATCTCGTCCTCGCCGTCCGCGCCCGCGCCGAGCAACCGTGCCAGGCGCTCGTGCAGGTCTGCGCGCACTTCCTTCGGCAGGCCGTCGTACGCCGCCTCCTGGATCAGCGCGTGCTTAAACCTGAACGCATCCTCGACCGAGGAAGCAGACGGATCGGGCTGGATCAGCTGCCTGCGGACGAGCGCCATCAGGTGCTGCCCGAGAGCGTCGCGGTCACTCTCGGAGAGAAGCGCCGCGACCGAGTTCCACCTGAAGTTCCGGCCTTCGACGGAGGCTCGTTCGAGCACCGCGCGCTCGGCGGGGTCGAGGCCCGCGATCCGGGCAGCGAGCACGGCCTGGATGCTCGGTGGCAGCGTCGCCGTCTCGCCACGCTCCTCGTCGGTCGCGACGAGCTGCTCGAGGAACAGCGGGTTGCCCTCGGCCGTCCGGACGATCCTGGCCGTTTCGAGCGCGTCCGGCTCC
>JBKPHO010000198.1:0-1110 GCA_046729915.1 Actinomycetota bacterium
GCTGGAAGGGGCGATCCCGGTGCTCGAGACGCAGGTCAGGACGATGGCGCTGCCCTTCGCGTCGATCGGGCGCATGTTCGTGATCGGTCGCGGAATCGAGTTCGCGACGGCGCGCGAGATCGCGCTGAAGCTGCTCGAGACATGCCGTATCGCGGCGGAGCCGCTGACCGCGACCGCGCTCGCCCACGGCCCCGTCGCCGCGCTCGACCCACTCTTTCCCGTCTGGACGATCGCTTCCGACGACCAGACGTTGCCGGCAGTGGTCGAGGCGGCCGGGCGCGTGCGGGGCGTGGGCGCGACGCTCGTCGCCAGCGGCGACGCGGCCGAGGCGCTCGCGGACGCCGCGTACGTGCTGCCGGTGCCGAACCCGCCCTCGCCGCTGCTTTCGCCGCTGCTCTCCGTGGTTCCGGGCCAGCTCTTCGCCTCCGCGCTCGCGCAGGCGAGGGGCCTCGACCCCGATCACCCGGCCGGCCTCAGCAAGGTCACGCTCGCCCGGTAGGCGTGGGCGAAGCGTTCTTCGCTGTCGACGTCGGTGGCAGCTCGGTCAAGTCGGCGTTCGTCGTCGACGGGAAGGTCGAGCAGCTGTCGATCGAGCCCGTTGCTCGTGGTCTCGATGAGCTCGTCCGCCAGCTCGTGCGCCTGTACCAGTCGGCCGCACCACCCGCCGCGTGGGGCCTGTGCAGCGCAGGCCTCGTCGACTCGGATCGCGGAATCGTGCGCTACGCGACCAACCTCGACCTGCACGATGCGCCGATCGTGGAGCTTCTGCAGGCCTACGTGCCCTCGCCGCGGGTCTTCGCCAACGACCTCCTAGCGGCGACGGTCGGGGAGGCAGACGGCGGGACGCTGGCACTGCTGCAGGTGGGAACCGGGATCGCCGGCCGCTGCGCAGTCGACGGCGCGGTTCCCTCGTCCGCGAACGGCCAGGCCGGCGAGGTCGGCCATCTCCGCTTCCGTCCCGGCGGCCTGCCCTGCCGGTGCGGGAACCGCGGCTGTGCGGAGGCCTACGGTGCCTGGAGCGGGATCACCGACCGCTACTCGGAGGCGGGACGACCGGAGCCGACGCCGGCCTCGCTGCTCCAGGAGGCGCAGACCGACGCCTGGGCCGAG
>JBKPHO010000199.1:0-1770 GCA_046729915.1 Actinomycetota bacterium
GCCTTCGTCACGCCCGCCTGCAGCAGGAAGCCCTCGACCCCTCCGTAGCGCAGCTCCAGCTCCGCCAACACGCCCGCCATCGAGGCCGCCGGCGTCTGTGCGATGCGGCGTAGACGTTCGAGCTCCTCCTCGCTCTCCGCGGCCTCGAACCACGCGTCGTGCCTCGGCCGCAGGCGCTCCTCGCTGAGTGCATAGTCGACGGCGATCTCGTCGGCCGAGACGCCCGCGAGGTGCAGCAGGAACGCGGTCAGGAGGCCGGTTCGGTCCTTGCCGCCGACGCAATGGACGACGACGCCGCCCTCCGGAGCGTGGGCGACCGCGCCTACGGCGGCGGCGACGTTGGCCTCGAAGCGCTCGAGAAAGATCAGGTACGCCTCGCGCGTCGCGGTCTCGACGTCAGGTGCGGCGGTCGTCGCGGCCTCGAGCTCCTCGGCGATCTCCTCCCACTCGGCCTCGCTCGCCTCCATGAAGGGCACGTGGACGACCTCGACCGGCAGCTCGGCGGGCGGGTCGTCCTCACGCTCGTGGTCGCCACGAAGATCGAGCACGGTTCGAATGCCGTACTCCACGAGCGCCCGCCAGCCCTCGTAAGTGAGCAGCGACACGTTGTCGGCCCGAACGACGGCGCCGTAGCGCGTCTCGCCGCCGTCGGCCGTGGGCAGGCCGCCGAGGTCGCGGACGTTCAGGCACCCGTCCCAGACGAGGTCTCGAGTCTTGGGAGGGCTAGGCAGCAACTGCCGCGAGCTGCGTGCCTTTGAGCGTCGTCGAGGTGGCGCTCTCGATCGTCACCGGGACGAGCTCGCCCGGGGCCGCCGTGCCGGCGAAGTTGACCGTGGTGTTGCGCCGCGTACGCCCGCGCAGAAGCGACCGGTCGGTGCGGCTCGGCCCCTCGACGAGGACCTCCTCCGCGCGGCCGATCCGCTCCCGGTTGCGCCGTTCCGCCACGCGCTGGACGACCTCGATCAGCCGCTCGATCCGGTCGTGCTTGACCTCCTCGGAGACGCGGCCGGGCATGGTCGCCGCCTCCGTGCCCTGGCGCGGCGAGAAGACGAACGTGAAGGCGCTGTCGTAGCCGACCTCATCGACCGCGCTGACCGTCTCCTCGAACTCCGCCTCGGTCTCGCCCGGGAAGCCGACGATCAGGTCGGTCGTGAGGGCGAGGTCGGGGATCGCCTCGCGGAGCTCGCCGACCAGGCGCAGGTAGCGCTCGCGCGAGTACGTGCGGCGCATCGCCTTCAGAACCCGCGTCGAGCCGGACTGCAACGGCAGATGCGCGTGCTCGCAGACGGCCTCGCACTCCACCATCGCGGCGATTACAGGCCTACGGAAGTCCTTCGGGTGCGGGCTCGTGAAGCGAATTCGCTCGATGCCCTCGATCGCGTCGCAGGCACGCAACAGCTCGGCGAAATCGCTGCCCACGTCGCGCCCGTACGAGTTCACGTTCTGGCCGAGCAGCGTGACCTCGCGCACGCCCTCACGTGCGAGGCCCTCGACCTCGGCCACGATCTCGCCCGGCCTGCGCGAGACCTCGCGGCCGCGGACGCTCGGCACGATGCAGTACGCGCACTTCGAGTTGCAGCCCATCGAGATCTGCACCCAGGCCTGGAAGCGCCGTTCCCGGTGCAGCGGCAGGCGGCCCGCGAAGACCCGCTCCTCTGCGATTCCGAACGCCCCTCGCGCCACGCCCTCGCCGCCCGCGCCGAGCCAGTCACCGAGGTGCGGGATCGACCCCGGCCCGAAGGCGACGTCGACGTACGGGTAGAGCGAGAA
>JBKPHO010000200.1:0-2426 GCA_046729915.1 Actinomycetota bacterium
CTTTCTCGGATTCCCTCTCGGCGGCGGTCAGTCTCAGATCGATCTCGTTCCGGAAGACCCGCAGCTGCTCAGAAAGGCCGCCGAGCAGGCCGGCGTCACGCTCAGCGAGGCGAAGCGGGCGTTTCTGGTCCAAGGCGACGACCGTGTGGGCGCCGTTGCCGACACGACGGCCAAGCTCACGGCCGCGAACATCAACCTTACGGCCGCGGCGGCAATCGGCGCGGGCTCGGGGCGCTTCGGGATGATTCTCTGGGTCGCAGCCGGCGACTACGAGAGGGCGGCCGAGGCACTCGGCGCGTAGCGCGGGCGCGTTCCACGGGCTGCGCGATGGAGCTTCATACTCCGGCGATGCAGCCCTTCAACATCTTCAACGCCGAGACCGACGTCGGGCCCGACGGCACGGAGCCGCCGGGCTACCTCTGTCGCGCGGCCAAGCTAGGGCCGAAGCTCGGCGCTTCGCGACTGGGGATGAGCGTCTACGACCTGCCGGCCGGCGAGGCAATCTGCCCCTACCACTTCGAATGGACCGACGAAGAGTGGCTCGTCGTCGTGGCCGGAAGGCCGACGGTTCGGACGCCGGAAGGCGAGCGTCAGCTCGAGCCCGGCGATGTTCTCTGCTTCCCGGCCGGCCCCGAAGGGGCTCATTTCGTGCGGAATGACGAGGAGCAACCGGCGCGGGTCGCGATGATCTCGACGAAGAACGAGTTCGGCATCGCGGAGTACCCGGACAGCGACAAGGTCGGTGTCTGGGCCGGGGACGCGCACTACATGCTACGGCGCTCGGAGCACCTCGACTACTGGGACGGCGAGCGCTAGGGCGAAGCTGACGCTCCGTAGTCCTCGTCGCTGACGTGATCGCCCCAGGTCGCGTTGTTGCCCTCGTCGTCGACGTCGAGCATCGCGAGGTGGGTCATGAAGCGGGTCGGAGCCGCGCCGTGCCAGTGCTCCTCGCCCGGCTCGAAGAAGATGCGGTCACCGGGGCGGATGACCTCGATCGCGCCGCCACTGGACTGCGCGAGGCCGACGCCCTCGGTCACGTAGATGGTCTGGCCGTTCGGGTGTGTGTGCCAGGCCGTGCGTGCGCCCGGTGTGAAGTGGACGCTGCTCGCGCTCAGGCGCGAAGAGTCTGACGGTGTTGCCACCGTGTCGATGTAGACCGTGCCGGTGAACCACTCGCTCCGCCCGGGCGTGGTCTCGAGCGAGTTCTTCGTGATCTGCATGGAGCCCTCCGTGGTTGTCGCCTAAGCGGCGGCCCGGGGCACGAGCTTGAGCGTCGCGGCTCGCGCTTCCGGGCTCGACATGGGATCGACGTTCGTAGCGGGGTAGCGCTGGTACTTGTGCGGTAGGCGACGTCGATCTCGTCGTTGACATCGTCTACTTCGACGAAGCGAACGTCTTTGTCGACGCCGCCCGCGCGGATATGGCCTTCGTGGCGGTCCTGGACGCCGCGGAACCAGGAGCTGCTGCGCCCGTACACGGACCGGACGTAGAGATCGCCGCCACGGCGGACGACCCAGATCGTGACCGGCTTTCGCAGGGTGCCGTCACGCCCTCGCGGACGCGAGCTCGAGCTCGTCTGCTGCCGCGACCTTGTCGAGCTCATCGCTTGTCCATTCCATCTTCAGACCTCCACTATGACCTTGATCGCTTCCAATTGTTTCATCGCCTGGCCGCCCGTCACCTCGTCGGACGGCCGCGTCGTGAGCGGGCGGCGGTGAGGCTGGCTTCAATCCGAAGTGGGACGCCAGCGGGCCCGTCACTCGGCGGCTGGCGGTAGAGACAGGCGGGTGCAGGGCTGCGATCGTCGTGGCATCGAAACGACTTCGTAAAGGAGCTACGAGATGACAGTCACCGCCCTCCAACAGCACCGCTCGCGAGAGCTGGCCTACCGTGCGAACGACGGTCTCGAGGTCACGCTCTTCTGGCACCCGAGCACCGACGCGCTGACCGTCTGCGTCTGCGACCACCGGCGCGGGTCGTACTTCGAGATCCGGCCGGAGCCCCACCGGGCGCTCGATGCCTTCTACCACCCGTATGCGTACGCCTCGTGCAGCGCCGTCTACTACGAGGACGAGCGGCTCGCCGCCAAGGAAGCGGCGTAGTCACGATCAGGCTCGCCGCATAGCGTCGGTCGTGAGCCTGGGCGAGCGCGCGGCAGCGCTCGTTGTTAGCGTCGCCGAGGTGGGCAGAGAGATCGAGCTGAGGCGACACACTGACGCCGAGGAGGACGTCCTCAGTGCCGAGGGCGTGAAGGCAGCGCTGGAGATCGGCGCACGCCTCCGTGGCGGTTACCACCTCGCAATCTCGACCGGCGCCCAGCGTGCGACGCAGACGCTCGCCTGCTTCCTCGCCGCCCTCGGCCAGCAAGTGCCGGGCGGGGTCGTCGTCGAACCGGGCCTGCGGTCGCAGGTCGAGGACCGCTGGCG
>JBKPHO010000201.1:0-1611 GCA_046729915.1 Actinomycetota bacterium
CACTCGCTCGCCGCCTCGCGCGCCGGCGACCAGCATTCAGACTCGATCACCCTGCTGCGCACCGATCCCGACCACGGTCGGCTCTACTACCTCTCGATCCCGCGCGACCTCCGCGTCGAGATCCCGGGCTACGGGGCGGCCAAGATCAACACCGCCTACCAGGTCGGCGGGCCGCGCCTGGCCGCGCGCACCGTCTCGGCCTACACGAGCATTCCGGTGAACCACATCGTCGTGGTCAACTTCGCCGAGTTCCGCGATCTGATCGACGCGATCGGCGGCATCGAGATCGTCGTGCCGAGGCCGATCCTCTCGAAATTCGACTGTCCCTACGGCAGCGAGGCCCGCTGCGCGCGCTGGCGCGGCTGGCGCTTCGCGGCGGGCAAGCAGCACCTGAACGGGAAACGCGCCCTGATCTACTCGCGCGTGCGCAAGAACCTGCTCGACCCCGCCGAGAGCGACATCACGCGCGGGGAGCGCAACCAGCAGGTCCTCCAGGCGTTGATGAGCAAGCTCGCGAGCTTCAGCACCTTCATGCGCATGCCGCTGATCGGAAGCGACCTGATGAAGCCGCTCGCGACCGACCTCTCGGCGAACAACTTCATCGCGCTCGGCTGGGCCAAGTTCCGCGCCGACCGCACGTTGCACTGCCGGCTCGGCGGCATCTCGACCGGCGGCGACATCACGCCGAGCGAGGACAACGCGAAGGTGATCCTGATGGTGCTCGGGAAGTCGGCGCCGCAGCCGCCGGCGCCTTCCGGCGACACGTATCCGCCGGGCTGCCTGATCGGCAGCGTCAGCCGCTAGTTTCGGCGGGCTTCTTCGTCTCTTCCTTGGGCTTCTTGTCCTCGCCAGGGGTCGTGCCGTCCTGCGACGGCTCCTTCTTGCGCGAGCCGCGGCCGTAGTCGGTCGTGTAGAAGCCCGAGCCCTTGAAGTGCACGGCGACCGGGTAGAGCACGCGCTCAACGGGGCCCTCGCCGCAGACCTCGCATGCGTCGGGAGGCGGATCGCCGATGCGCTGGAGAAGCTCGAAGAGGTGCCCGTTCGGGCACCGGTACTCGTAGATCGGCATGTGCTCTAGAAGGATAGTGCGGCCGGTGGCTACGACCGGCGCTCGCGATCCAGTGTCTCGCGGTAGCAGGGAGCGTCTTCGAAGGCGGCGAGACCCGGCTGAGCCGGTCGCGGGCGGGAGCGCTTGCGCCGCGCTGCCGCCAGCGCAGCGGACGCGCCGAGGAGGCCGCCGATCACGAACGAGCGCAGGCGCCCCGACTGCGTTTCCCGGTCCATGCCACGATTGTAGATCTCATGATCTGCACCCTCGGCGACGTGCTCCTGGACGTGGTCGTCCGCACGACCGAGCCGCTGGCCCCGGGCGCCGACAGCCCGGTGGAGACGCGGCTCGCCTCGGGCGGGCAGGCGGCGAACGTCGCGGCGTGGGTCGTGGAGCTCGGCGGCCAAGCGCGTTGCATCGCGAAGCAGGCCGACGATGCGGCGGGGACGCTGGCGCGGGCGCTGCTGGAGGCGCGCGGCGTCGAGCTCGTCGGGCCGGTCGTCTTCGGCAGGAACGGAGTGGTCGTGGCGCTCGTCGCGACCGACGGCGAGCGGACGATGGCC
>JBKPHO010000202.1:0-5516 GCA_046729915.1 Actinomycetota bacterium
GGCGGCTGCCTGGCGCCGGTCGCGGCCCATCACGACGGCGAGGCGCTCACCGCACTGGTTGCGGCGGAGGACGGCAGCTGGGTCGAGCGCCGACGGGGCGACGATCCTGCAGCGCTCGCGTCGGAGCTAGCCGCGCTGGCCCAGAATTGACAAAGCCGGCACACATCCGTCACACACCCGCGCGCTCTCCGCAGCTACCGTGAATTTCCCCTGGGCGGGTGGGGGTTAGGGATGGGTCCCGCCCCGAAGAGGCTGCGCGTGATCGTCACGCGGGCGCGTGGGCAGGTCGAACCGCTCGCGCGGCGCATCGAGGAGCTTGGGCACGAGGTCGTCCACTGTCCGCTGATCGCGCTCGAGCCGATCGGCCTTGACCGCATCGAGGTCGACGGCTACGACTGGGTCGTCGTCACAAGCCCGTTCGGCGCTCGCGAGCTCCTGGGACGCGCGCACGGCACGCTGCCAGCCCTCGCGGCGATCGGGCCGGGCACGGCCGCTGCGCTCCGGGACGGCGGAGCGACCCCCGCTCTCGTCCCCCGCGTGTCCACGCAGGAAGGCCTGATCGCGGAGCTGCCGCGACCGCCCGGGCGCGTCCTCTTCGCCGGCGCCGAGCGCGCACGGCGCCTGCTCGTCGACCAGCTCGGCGCCGACTTCGTCCTGCTCTACCGGACGCGCGAGCTTCACCCCGACCCGCTGCCCGAGGGCGATCTCGTCGTGCTTGCGTCAGCCTCGGCCGCCCAGGCGTTCGCGGCGCTCCGGCTCGACCTCCCTGCCGTCTCGATCGGTCCCGAGACCACGCGGGCTGCCCACGCCGCCGGCGTGCAGGTCGTCGCCGAGGCCGACCCACACGACCTCGACGGCCTGGTCGCAGCCGTTGCGCGGGCCGCCATTTAGTGCCCCTCCAGGCAATACACGCCTGCTTCTGGCCCGCGATCACGCGGCGCCAAGAACCACCCTCGCCCTTGCCAAGGCAACCAGCCTTGGCCGCGGACGAGTGCGGCCCCTGGCTTGGTGCCCCCGACCCAGTAGCGGGGCAGCATCACCTGAAGTGGCACTAGGCTCCCGCTCGTGTTCATCACGTTCCTCTCGGATTTCGGCCTGCAGGACGACTTCGTCGGCACCTGCCACGGCGTGATGAAGCGCATCGCGCCGAACGCGGAGATCATCGACATCACCCATGGCATTCCGCCTCAGCACGTTCTCCAGGGGGCCCTCGTCCTCGCGAACACGCTGCGGTACATGCCGACGGGCGTGCATCTGGCGGTCGTCGACCCGGGCGTCGGAAGCCACCGCCGGCCGCTGGCCCTTCGCGCCGGCGACGGCCATCTGCTCGTCGGCCCGGACAACGGCCTGCTGCTCCCTGCGGCCGACCGGCTGGGCGGGGTGCAGGAGGCTCACGAGCTCGCGAACCCGCAGTACGCGCTCGACACCGTCTCCCGGACCTTCCACGGCCGCGATCTCTTCTCGCCCGCCGCCGCGCACCTCGCGCTCGGCCTGCCGCTCTCGGATCTCGGGCCACCGATCGACCCTCAGGCTCTTGTGCGCCTCGATGTCCCGGCTCCGGAGGTTGGCCAGAACCGGATCCGCGCCGTCGTCCTCTACGTCGACCACTTCGGGAACATGCAGCTCAACCTCACGCGCGAGCACCTCGAGCAGGCCGGGGTGCTGCCTGGCGTGACCGTGGAGCTCGAGCTCGCGCTCGAGCGGTACTACGCAACTGCCGCGCGCACGTTCGCCGATGCGCCGCCCGGGGACATCATCCTCTACGAGGATTCGTACGGGAACATCGCCATCGCGATCAGCGGCGGCAGCGCCGCGGCCTTGTTCGGGGCCGGGGCCGACCAGGAAGTCCGGATCCACCTGCGAACGCCGTGAGCCTCGCCGACTTCGAGCGGACGCTCGGGCGCCGGCTCGCGCGGGTGACGACGAACGCCGTCGTCGCGCGGCCTGGCCTGTGGCGGGCGTTCCGATGGTTGACGCGGGCGCAGTTCGACCGGCTCGCGCCGAGCTGGGACGCGATGCGGCGGCCCGATGCGTTCGCGCCGCTCGAGCAGGCCCTCGATGCCCTCCCGCGGCCGCCCCGGCGGGTCCTCGACCTCGGCACCGGAACGGGCCAGGCGGCGTTCGCGGCCGGATGGCGGTTCGAGGACGCGGAGGTCGTGGGGATCGACCTCGCCGAGTCGATGGTCGTGCAGGCGCGTGCCAACACGCCACCCGAGCTCGCGTCCCGGGTTAGGTTCGAGGCCGCCGACGCCGCGCGGCTGCCGTTCGAGGATCGTTCGTTCGACCTCGTGATGCTCGCGAACATGATCCCGTTCTTCGACGAGCTCGCGCGCGTCGTGACGCCGGGAGGCCACCTTCTCTTCTCTTTCTCAGCGGGGCCGGAGACGCCGATCTGGGTGCCGCCCGAGCGACTCCGGCGTGAGCTCGGCGACCGAGGTTTCGCGGATTTTGCGGACTTCCATGCCGCAGGCGGGACGGCGCTCCTTGTCCGAGCTGCCGATCCAGCGTAGGCTGCCTTGCAATAGGACGTCCGCGGCGCGGTAGCACCGGCCCGGACGTCCTTCTTTCTCAGCGGGGAGCTCGATTCCTCCCGGCTACACTGGCTTCCGCGGCGAGGTAGCTCAGTTGGTAGAGCACACGGCTGAAAACCGTGGTGTCGCCGGTTCGATTCCGGCCCTCGCCATCATCAATCGAAGTCCGCCTCCACCACGCGGAGGCATGACGACTTCGATCGACTCCTTCTCCTGCCGGCCAACGGCACGTGCCGACGCCGGCAGAGCCGGCATCGGCGGCGACTGTGACGATGTCAGGGCTCACGCTTCGAGCGAGGGTGAGACAGATGAAGTCTCGAACGTCATGGACCGGTGCGGCCGTACCAGCGTTGGAGCATATGTCGCACAAAGATCCAGGTGGGCGCGCCCCGACCCGAGGGGATGCGCGCGCCTGCGCTGGTCACGCGCTGACTTCCCGAAGAACAACGCTCCGTCGTTCTCTGCCCGGAGCGCGGCGTTCCTGCAGAACGGGAGTCTCATCGTCGCGCGGCGAAACGCCATCTACCTCGTGTCGGATAGGCATCTGAAGCCGCTCGTGGCCCGGCTCGAGCTCCAGCGCGTGGCCGGCTTCCCTGGTCCGCGCACTCTCGATTTCGATGCGCGCGGCTTCGGGCGGCGCAACGTCGCACTCATCTGGAGTGGTCGGAGAGACAGCGTCCTTCTCGTCGTATCGATTCACGGCGCATCCCATCGGGCTACTCCCGCGTACGGCCCTCGGCGGAAGCTGGCTACTCACTCGGCGGCGTGACGTCGTCCCCCGCGGGCGACGAGCTGTTCGAGATGCCGGACGTACCCACACCGCCCGGCTTCGAGTACGACCACGACCACTGTCTCGACGTTTGGAGCGTGCGCCGCGGCTACCGGCGCCTCTGGTGCATGACCGGCTACCCGCTGCGCTTCCGCTTCCACTTCGACACGCTCGTCCGGGCGCCGGACGGTGAGAGGGGCATTCTCAACAACGGCACGGTTGTCGCGTCTGACGGTCGGGTGCTCGGTCGACTTCGACTAGAGGGCGCCTCTCCCGCCTTCGGAAGCGAATGGGCTGAAAGTAGGCTGCCGCCGGGAATCGCCTCGCCTTCGGAATCGCCGCGCCAGTGCACGAAGACGAACACGACGGCTCTGTTGGCGGTCACCCGCTGCTCGGCCGTACAGTCGCCAGGCGCTCGAGCAATCGCTCGACGAGCTGGCTCTTGAGGAGAACATCGTCGGCGCCGGCTTCACGGACGGCTCTGTGGAGCGCGGGTGCTTCGTCGCCCGTCAGCGCAATCAGGCAGAGGCTCGGGTGATCGCGGCGCAGCCGGGCGGCCGCGGTGACCCCGTCGAGCAGGGGCATGTGCAGGTCGAGCACGACGGCATCGGGGCTGAGCTCCTCTGCCAGCTCGATCGCCTCGAGGCCGTCCTGGGCAGCTCCTACCACCGTGAGCTCCGGCTGGCGGTCGATGAGCTCCTGCAGCGACCGGAGGAAGCCAACGTCGTCGTCGGCGATGAGCACGCGGATCCGGGCGTTTTCGGCCGGGGCGTGATTCATGACGGGCAACGCTAGCCTTGCCGCAATGGTTCCTCAAGAAACCGCGCCGCCGGTGGCCGTGATCGGCGCGGGCCTCGACCTCGGGGCGGGTCGCCGCGGCGTCGACATGGGACCGTCGGCGATCCGCTACGCGGGCCTCGACGACCGGATCGCCGAGCTGGGACGGCGCTGGGAGGACCTGGGCGACGTCGAGACGGCAGTCGCCGAGGCGACGTCCGTGGGCGACGAGCGCGTGCGCTACCTCCGCGAGATCAAGGAGACGTGCGAGCGCGTCGCCGGGCTCGTCGCAGGCGCTGTGGAGGACGGGTACCTGCCGCTCGTTCTCGGCGGCGACCACTCGGTCGCGCTCGGCACGCTCGGAGGGTTGGCTCGCGCGCACGGGCGGCCGGGCGGGGTGCTCTGGCTCGACGCGCACGGTGACCTCAACCGGCCCGAGACGTCCCCGAGCGGCAACGTGCACGGGATGCCGCTCGCCGCTGCGATGGGCCTCGCCGGCCCGGAGTTCGAGAGCGACGTGTATCCGCTGCCGGCGGTCGACCCGAGCCGGGTCGCGCTGGTCGGTGTGCGCTCGCTCGACCAGGGCGAGCGGGAGCTGCTGGCGGGCATCGACGCGCGTGTCTTCACGATGAGCGAGCTCGACCGGGTCGGCGTCGAGCGGGCGATGCGGGAGGCGCTCGACCATGCGGCGGGCGACGGCTTCGTGCACGTGAGCCTCGACATGGACGTGGTCGATCCAGATGTCGCGCCGGGTGTCGGGACGCCGGTGCGCGGCGGGCTCTCGTACCGAGAGGCGCACCTGGCGATGGAGCTCGTCGCGGAGTCGGGACTTGCCGGCTCGCTCGAGGTCGTCGAGGTGAACCCGATCCTCGACCGCGAGAACCAGACCGCGAAGCTGGCGGTCGAGCTGGTCGCGAGCGCCCTTGGCGCGCGAATTCTCTAGGCCTCCCCCAATCAACCCCCGGGGGTCCCCCTCAGTGTTCCCCCCTTCAGTCAGCGTAACGGCGAAGGATTCACGCGTGTGAAACGGAGCTGTGCCGAATCAGGAACCTCTCCACCGCGTCGGCCGTCTCGTCGTACGCGTCCCAGTAGACGATGTGGCCCCCGTTCACGGCGAGCACCTCGAGGCTCTCGCCGAGGGCCGCCTCGTACTCCTCGAGCTGCTCCTGTCGGACGAGGCCGAACTGGGATGCGTGCACCAGCAGCGCGGGCAGCGAGGCCAGCACGGTCGGGCGCGGAGGCTCCCGGCAGAGCTCGCTGTACACGGTCACGGCGGCCGGGCGGCAGTACCGCCAGCGGAGCCGGCCGTCGAACGAGGGCACCAGGTGCTCGTGAGCCTCCTCCTCGACGAAGGCCCGCGGCGTCGGCGCCCCGCTCGCCAGCCGCGCCTCGACAGCCTCGTCGACCGAGGCGTATGCGTGGTCCTTGGCCGCCTCCTC
>JBKPHO010000203.1:0-7624 GCA_046729915.1 Actinomycetota bacterium
TGGTCGGCCGCCCAGCTGCCGTTGTCGCGATGGAAGTGCCACATCGTGCTCGAGAGGGCGGCCCCGACGAAGCCCTCGTCGGCGTCGGGGTCGTGGAGCCAGCGCGCCTCGAGCGGGACGAGGCCGTCCTCGCCGAGATCGAGCGTCTGCTCCACGCGGCGGTCGGCGAGGTTCCAGAAGTGGAGCCGGCTGCCGTAGCGTCCGGCCGCGACGTCCTCGGGATCGAAGCCGGGCTCGTAGGCGTTCGGCTCACCGAACTCCGACGAGACGAGGGCGTTCTTGCGCGGCTGGTACCAGAAGTCGTAGTTGAACGGAGGAGTCTCGCCGCCGTTCTCCCAGCGGCCTTTGACCTCGAACGTCTTCGCGTCGAGGACGGCGAACCCGCCGGCGCCGTTCCCCTCGGCGTCGCCGAGCATCGAGATGACGACGTTGTCCCCCGGCATGCAGTGAACGGTGTGGGGTCTCGTGTAGCCGGTCTTCGCGACGATCTCGTCCGGCTCGATCACCTTCTCGATCCGCGGCCGGCGGGGGTCGCCGGCCACATTGACGACGTGGATCCGGGACGACCGGAAGCCGGGGACGATCAGATGCGAGCGGTCGGGCCCGTGGCAGGCGGACGAGCAGCGGTTCCAGCCGAAGTGGTGGAGCTCGTCGCCGGGGCTCGACATCGGCAGCTCGTGGAGGATGCGGCCTTCGTTCGTGTCGACGACCGCGAGGAAATCCGGCGCATCGACACCGGTGCCCTCGCGCAGGCAGGCGAGGTAGAGGAACTCTTCGGGCGGCGCCTGCATCGCCTCCTGCGGCGAGCGGTAGAGCGACGGAGCGGCGCTGTGGGGCATGTGTTGACCTCCTTTGAGTCAATCGTCTAAGTCATCTGACTAAACCTCACCTCCCTTGTCAAGGGGCTTCAGACGCTCCTCAGCATCAAGACGCCCTGTTCGTTCTCGGCGCCGCGCGTAAAGCCGCACGTCGCGTAGAAGGCCTCGGCGGCCGGGTTGTCCGCCAGCACCCACACCTCCGGCACGCCGGCGTCCTTCATCCAGCCGAGCATCTCCTGCACGAGCGCCCTGCCGACGCCCCGCCTGCGCTCGCTTTCGCGAACGCCGATCGAGTACAGGAGAACCTCGCTTCCGGCCTCCGAGGGCAAGCGGAGGAAGTGGCAGAGGAGCTCGCCGAGGACGCGGCCGTCCTCCTCCGCGACCCAATGCAGCACCGACGGGTCGGTCAGGTAGTCCGCAGCATCGGCAGCGGAGAGCCCTGCTCGGGCGACGTGCGCGCGGCGAGGTCGAACTCCGGAGCCTCCCGCGCGAGGAGCTCCAGCACGGCCTCGTCGCCCGGACCGAGCCGTCGGATCGAGAACGGCATCTCGAACGGGAGCGTAGTCTCCTCCTGCCGGTGGCCAAGCTCATCTACTCGGCGATCGCGTCGCTCGACGGCTACGTCGCGGACGAGGCCGGCGAGTTCGACTGGGCTGCGCCCGACGAAGAGGTGCACGCTTTCGTCAACGAGCTCGAGCGGCCGGCCGGCACCTACCTCTACGGGCGCCGGATGTACGAGGTGATGGCCCCGTGGGAGACCATGCCGCTCGCCGGCGAGCCGCCGGCCATGCGCGACTTCGCGGAGATCTGGCGCGCGGCCGACAAGATCGTCTACTCCGGGACGCTCGAGGCTGCATCCACCGCCAGGACCCGGATCGAGCGGGAGTTCGACCCCGACGCGGTCCGGCAGCTGAAGGCGACGGCCGGGCGCGACCTGACCATCGGCGGCCCGGAGCTCGCGGGCCAGGCGCTCCGTGCCGGTTTGGTCGACGAGCTCCAGCTGTTCCTCGTGCCGGTCTTGGTCGGCGGCGGCAAGCAGGCCTTGCCCGACGGCGTCCGACTGGAGCTCGACCTGGTGGACGAACGCCGTTTCGGCGACGGAACGGTCTACCTCCGCTACGAAATGCGGAGGCGGGCGGTTCGCATGGCCAGGTAGCGGCGTTCGGTGAGGTTCGTCGTGCGCCCGGCCGCGGCCCGGTAGTGGGCCAGCGCGGCGTTCGTGTCGCCGGCCATCTCCAGCAGGTGCGCGCGGACCGCGTCGAAGCGGTAGTGACCGTTCAGCCGTTTGGAACGGAGCCCGCCGTCCGTTCTCGACATCGTCACTCACCGGGGAGCAGCGAGAAGAGCGTCTTGTCGATGCGTCGGCCGTCCGGTACCGGCATGGAGCGCACGACGCCCTCGCGCGTGAACCCGGCCCGCTCGAGCACGCGCTCGGACGCCGTGTTCCCGACGTTCACGTAGGCCGCGACGCGTTCAACGCCGAGCGAGAACGCGTGCTCTGCGAGCGAGCGTGCGATCCTCGTGCCGAGGCCGCGGCCGCGCGCAGGCGGGAACACCCAGTAGCCGATCTCGACGATTCTCCGCTCGGCGTCGAGGTGGTGGAGCATGCCGCCGCCGACGACCTGGCCGGTCTCCGCGTCGACAGCGGCGAGCGGCAGCAGCCGGCCACTCTCGGCGAGCGACGGCAGCTCTCGAATCGAGTCGGCAAGCGCTTCGCGATCGAATGCCGGCAGGTTCCCCGCCTCGCGTGTCTCGGGATCGGTGAACGCTGGCAGGATCGCGTCGACGTCGTCGACAGAGGGCACGCGAAGGACGACGTCGCCGGTGCGGATTCCCTCCGGCGGCGCGGAGAGGCGAAGCGTGCTCGGGCGGCTCACGACGAGCGCAACGCTAGCGCTACGCTCGATAATGAACGTGTGCACGTGATGAACGTCTTCAGCGTCCAGGGCCCCGAAGGCAGGGTCGACGTGGCTCGTGCCGTCGGGTCGACCGCGACTCTCATGTTCATTTACGACCTGGCGCCCGGCGAGAGCTCGTCCCCGTATCACTACGAGTACGAAGAGGAGTGGCTGCTCGTCGTCGACGGCTCGATCGTGGTGCGCACGCCTGAGGGCGAGCACGCGCTGGAGCGCGGAGACCTCGTCCGCTTCCCGCCCGGCCCTGCGGGCGCTCACAAGGTGATGAACCGAAGCGACTCGCCGGCGAGGACATTGATGTTCTCGAGCTCGCGAGTTCCGGCCGTCACCGTCTACCCAGACAGCGACAAGATCGGCGTGTGGCCCGGCGACGAGGCCGATGAGCTGATCTTCAAGCGCGGCACCGCCGTGCCGTGGTCGGAGGGAGAGGAAGGGTGGGACAAAGCGCTATGAACAGGACGCCGGCGCTCCTGCCGCGCTCGCGAGCCATGCCGCAGGAAGGCCCACGAACCGTCCGTAGCGCTCCACCGCGTCGTCGACTGCGTCCCGCCCGGCGCCGTCCAGCGTGACGGCGAGCTGCACGTCGATCGTCATTGCCTCGCGAGCGAGCCTCCGCCGCCAGTGCCCGACGACCTGTCCGTCCAGAAGCACCGCGTGAGCGAACATCGTCCGGTCCGGCGGGACGACCCTCGCCAGCCCTTCGACATCGAAGACGTCCTTGCTCTCCGAGTAGGCGTTGACGTACTCGTCGTAGGCTTGGAGCAGGTGCGCCCGCGGAGCCGGCGCCGCCGGGCTCGCGGCCGAAGACCGCGACCAGTACGTGCGGCCTCCGACCTCCATCGACTCGAGCTCGGCAGCCAGTAGGTCGATCCCGAGTCTCGCGTCGGCGAGTGTGAGGCTTGCCCACCAGCCGAAGTCCTTCGGCGTTGCCGGACCGTGGCTCGTGAAGTACCGCTTCGTGAGCTCTGCGAGCGCCTCTTCGCGCGGCAGGGACGCGGCCTGCCGGGCACGTTCCTCGAGCGGGGCATACGTTTGCTGCTTCCCGTCCAGGCCGCCGCTGCAGATCAGCAGCTCGAGCTCGGCGTGCATGAGGATGTAGGCAAGGCGTGGGCTCTCGGTCTCGACGCCGTGTTCACGGAGGAATGAGCCGAGCTGCCTTCGCGTCAAACGGCCGTGGGAAGCGAGCGCGTCGACGAGCATGGCGTCCGTTCGAGCGAGGGTCCGAGGCTCGAGCCCGAGGCGCCTGTGCATGGTCGCGTTGCGCGCCTGGATGCGCGGTCTGGTGAGCTCGACCAGCCAGCGAATGTCCTCGGCCGCCACGAGATGCCAGGTGTCGCGCAGCACGTGCGTGCGAAGGATCTGCCCCTCTGCTAGGGCGCTGTCGACGTCCGCTTCCGTGAGGCCGCGGGCGCGCTGGCCGAGGGACCACCTGGCCACGGGATACTCCTGGGCTTGCACGGCGCCGAGCCAGCGGGCAACCTCGGAGGCGCCGCCGAGTGAAGCGCCGACCAGGCGCTGGTTGACCAGCCGCCGAGCGGCAATCTCGCGCCGTGGGTCGGTCACCGGGAAGACAGAACGATGAGGCGTTTACGCAGTCTTGGTCGACGACGCCAAGGCCTTCGCGGTCGCTACGCGCTCGCGTCTTGCCCTGGTCAATTCCTGCACGAAGATCTGGATCGTCGCAGCGAGCGGAACCGCCGTGAGGGCGCCGAGCACGCCGAGCAGCGCGCCGAACAAGGTCACCGAGACGATGATGAAGAAGGCGGAGACGTTCACCGCCCTGCCCTGGATCTTCGGGGTCAGGATGTTGTTCTCGAGCTGCTGGTAGACCAGCAGGACGACGAGCATGATCACCGCGGCCGTCAGTCCTTCCTCGGCCCACAGCGCGGGCACGAGGATGATTCCGGCGATGGTCGCCCCGATGTTCGGGATCATGTCGAGCAGGGCCGCGATCACGCCGAGGCCGACGGCGAAGCTCGAGCCGAGCAGCCAGGCCGTGACGCCCTGAACCGTCCCGGCGATCGTCGCGATCACGACGACACCGATCGCCCAGCGCGAGACAGACGCCGTCACCCGCTCCCACACACCGAGCCAGCGTTCGTCGTCGCCCGGCATCAGGACGTCCGCGAGGGACTGCTTCAGCCTCGCGATGTCCGTGAGTAGGAACAAACAGATGAACAGGATCGTGAAGAGGGCGAGAAAGACGCCGAAGAAACCGCCGGCGATCCCGAGCACAGCTGAGATCGCATCCGGCACCGACGCGGAGACGTGCCGGGCACCTTCTTGCACATTCTTCGCCGCTCCCGAATCGCCGAGCCACGAGAGCTCATCCGAGCTCCGGAGGTCCTCGACCATCGCAGGGAGTTGCTTCAAGAAGTCGCGAACGCCGCCCACGAGGGGGGCGAGCAAAAGGACGAACAAGGCGGTCACGGCCAAGGCGCTCCCGATGACGGTCACCGTCGCCGCCAGCCCGCGTGACATGTGCGTCCTTGCCATGACGAAACGCACCGGGTACTCGAACACGAGAGCCAGGAAGACGCCGACGAAGACGATCAAGAACGTGTCGCCGATCGAGACGAACGCAGCCATCACCGCGATCGCTGCGGCGACGACGAGCAGCGTGCGAATCGGCAGGAGGAGCTCCACCCGCAGCTTGGGAGCTTCGTCCATGCGCCGAGTGTAGGAAGGCTGCCGGTCGCCTCAGGCGGGCTCGCCGAGGCTCGGAAGCGCGCCCTCCCGATACGGCCCCTCGGTCGACCGTGGGAACGGAGCATATGCCTGCTCTCCCGACGAAGTCTCCTTCGCCACGCCGGCGTTGTGCTTCCTCGCGACCTCGACGACCGGGTACCGCAACTCCTCGGGATCCGGCCGCGCCCCCACCATCAAGATCGCGCACGGCCCGCTCCCTGCACCGACGAAGACGTGTTCCGTCCACGCCGGGCAGTGGACGAAATCCCACTGCTTGAGGAGGCGTTCTTCGCCTTCGACGAGCAGGAGGCATTCGCCCGAGAGCACCAGGAAGTCCTCCTGGGCGTTCTCGCCGTGATACATGCAGTTCGGCTCGCCCGGGCTCAGCACCTGGATGTTGATCCCGAAGTCGGGGAAGCGGGCGTCGCCCTCGAAGGTGACGGCCGAGCCGAACGTGTCGTGGTGCCACCAGCGCGCCTCGCGCGCGTTGACGACGAACCAGCCGTCGCCCTGGGAAACGAGACCGCTGTCCGTTTGCGCAAGCCCTGCTTCGCCGACCATAGAACACCTCCCGTCGGTCCACGGAGCCGACAGCATGAAGGCTTCGACCCTTGGGCGCTACGATCGGGAGATGCCCGAGATCGCAGGCTACGGCTTCGGGCGCGTGACGATCGACGGTCGTGAGGAGACGCGCGACGTCATCGTGCTGTCGGGGCACGTGGCGCGCGGCTGACGTGCTGACCGCCTCGCTTTCCCGGGCCGAGCTCGCGCGCCGCGCGGCCGAGGCGGACGAGCTGCTCGGCGAGCGCTGCGTCGTCTGCCCACGCGGCTGCAAGGTCGACCGCCGGGCCGACATCGCCGGCCTGTGCGCGATCGGGCGCCATGCGGTCGTGGCCTCCTACTTTCCGCATTTCGGCGAGGAGGACTGCCTCCGCGGCCGGCGCGGCTCGGGAACGATCTTCTTCTCCGGGTGCAACCTCCGCTGCGTCTTCTGCCAGAACCACGACATCTCATGGGAGGTGCGGGGCGAGCCCGTGACGCCTGAACGCCTCGCCGAGATGATGCTCGAGCTTCAGGCGGGCGGCTGCCACAACATCAACTGGGTCACGCCCGAGCACGTCGTCCCGCAGATCCTCGAAGCGCTGCCGCTCGCCTTCGACGGCGGCCTCGAGCTCCCGATTGTCTACAACACGAGCGCCTACGACTCGCTCGACAGCCTTCGCCTGATGGAGGGGATCGTCGACGTCTACATGCCTGACTTCAAGTTGTGGACGAACGAGGCGGCGCGGCGCTACCTGAAGCGCGCCGACTACCCGGACGTGGCGCGCGAGACGATCGTCGAGATGAACCGCCAGGTCGGCGACCTCGTGCTGGACGAGCGCGGCATGGCGCGGCGCGGCCTCATCGTCAGGCACCTGATCATGCCAGGGCTGCTCGAGGAGACCGAGGCGATCCTGCGCTTCGTGGCGGAGGAGCTCGGCACCGGCACGTACGTGAACCTAATGGGGCAGTACTACGTCTCGGGCAAGGTCGGCCGGGACGGCGAGTACGAGGAGATCGCCCGCGGCATTCACCGCGAGGAGTACGAGCAAGCGCTCGCGCTCGCCGGGGAGCTCGGCCTCCGCCTCGACGCCCGCAGCGTCGGAGAGAAACACCGCCTGGCCCGCGCGGTCTAGGCGGCAGCGCACGCGGCGTAAGCTTGTGCCGAAGCAACTGGCTCGAGAAGGAGGTACTCATGGCCGACTCAGTGCGAGGCGTCGATTACTACTACGTGACCATTCCCGACGCGCCCGGCGAGGGCCAGCGGGTCCTCTCCGCGCTCAAGGAGAGCGGGGTGAACCTGCTCGCCTTTCTCGGATTCCCTCTCGGCGGCGGTCAGTCCCAGATCGATCTCGTTCCGGAAGACCCGCAGCTGCTCAGAGAGGCCGCCGGGCGGGCCGGCGTCACGCTCAGCGAGGCGAAGCGGGCGTTTCTGATCCAAGGCGACGACCGTGTGGGCGCCGTTGCCGACACGACGGCGAAGCTCGCGGACGCGAACATCAACCTCACCGCCGCGGCGGCAACCGGTGCGGGCTCGGGGCGCTTCGGGATGATTCTCTGGGTCGCAGCCGGCGACTACGAGAGGGCGGCCGAGGCACTCGGCGCGTAGCGCGGGCGCGTTCCACGGGCTGCGCGATGGAGCTTCATACTCCGGCGATGCAG
>JBKPHO010000204.1:0-7585 GCA_046729915.1 Actinomycetota bacterium
AACCACCAGCCTCCAGGGAGGCCCGGATGAACAACCTTCTTAGGAACTACAACTAGTCGACGACGAACTCGAGGCGTAGCCTGAGCCCGGACCACCGGCCCGGTTTGCAATTCGGCTGTGAGCCGTTACAGTCTGCGTCCGACATTCCGTCCGAGGGGGGTGGCATGAGCAGAGGGGAGGGACTGGACGGCTTCGAGCCGATCAGTCCGGAACTCGTCCTCGTTGACCCGGAGCTGGCCGCCCGGGTCCGCGCATCAGTAGTCGAGCACGCGACACCGTCCGCGCGTCAGGGCACGTCAAGGCTGCGCGGTCGGGGCCTGAGAGGCCTGCTTGGGTCTGCCGCCGTGGTCGCAGGCCTCGGCGGCCTGGCTGCATCCTGGGGCCTCTCGGCAGGTACGCCTCCGGCCGCCGCGCAGTACCAGTACGGGCACAAGGTGGTGATTTGCCATCGCACGGGATCGGCGACGAACCCGTCGGTGACGATCATCGTCGACCGGCACGCGGTCCCCGCCCACCTGGCGCACGGCGACACGCTCGGTCCCTGCCCATAGGAAGGTGGACAAAGGAGCGCTCGAGTTGCGTGGAGCGCTCCTTTGCCGATCAGTTGTCGCCAAACTCGCGCTCCCGCGCACTCCGGGGAGAAGAAGGCGATTTCCGACGGCTCGTCGTCGGTCAGGTAGGCGCTCCATCGCTCCTCGTCGGCCGGCAGCCAGCGAGCATCGCACTCGGCACATCGTGGGATGAGGGCAACGCTCTCGGCGCTCACCGCTGACGCCGCTCAGTGCTTCTCGCAGGCGATCTTGTCGTTGTCGCGATCGAGCCCGCGCACGCACCCGTGGGGTGCGAAAACTCAGTCCGTAGCGCCCGATTCAGCCGATTTACAGGGAAGACCGAGTTCTTGCACCCCACGCGTCAGCCGCAAGGGAGCCGGGAGGACGGCCAGCCACATGATCCGCGCGACGGAGCCCTCTTGGAGCCAGCAATGGTGCCCTAGAACTAGCTGATTAGCAGGGAAAAGCTGCCGAAGGCACCGCGATGGTGCGTTGTTGGGCACCGTGATCGGCTCGTCTGCCTAGATGCGCCGGCGAGGAGGCGTTGTCATGACTTGGGCGGCTCGTACCGCCCCCACTTGTTCGCGGATTGGCCAGATCTGCGTGCGCCCCTCGCGAACTGGCAGATCGGTACGTTCCTCGGTCTTGAAGTATTCGTTGTCAGAGCCGGCGACGGCACGCGCGCCGCTCGGCGGCGCGTCGATGGCCGGAGTCAGGCAGGAGAAGCACGCCCCGCGCATCCCCCGCTCCATGGGGGTGGGGGTGGCGGGGCGGGCCTCTGGCGAACTGACGCGGGTCGGGCTAGCGCTCTTCGCCGATCCGCTTCTGCAGGCAGGTGATGAGCTCGCCGATCATCTCGCGCTCCCGCCCGGCCAACTGCTCGAACACCTGGGCGCAATCCTCGTAGCCGTCGTTGTGCGCGTCTTCGACGTAGAGGCCATAGCGCGCGGCCGAATCGAGCTTGGTGCTGAGCGTCTGGATCAGGTTATGCGTCGTGTTCTTGACCGGCTGCTCGGTGCGGATCTTCTCCATCGATGCCATCGGGAGCCTCCCTTCCTTGGCGGACACCAGCGATTGTTCTTCCCCATTGAGGTCGACGCAATCCTCCCGGGAGCTCCCCGGTCCCCGCGTGTGTGCCGTCGCCTGCCTCCTCCGAAAGCCTAGACCGAACCCCGGTGTAGTTCACCTGTGACGGGCCCGATTTGGCTCAACCATGCGGTTGCACCGGTCGCGCGACAAATGCGTGACAAACCGAACTGAAGCCATGCCAAGGCGTAGGGACGGAACGCAGGGTCCCCCTAAAAACGACAGGGGAGAGCCAGTCCGGCCGGAGCGTCACCCGGGCTGAACTTCTGGGCATCTGGCCCCGTTTGGAGAGTGTCTAGCTGAGTGCGGCCGGCAGGCCGCATTGCTCGAACAGCCATGGATCCGGGAAGCCGACGATTCCCATGATCAGGTCGTTCTCGATCTGGAGCACCATCAGGCCGTATGGTCGATGTTTGCCGTCGTCGCCGCGGGAGTACGCGGCCAGCGCAGGCTGGCGGTTCGCCCGGGTCTCGACGAGACGGATCTCGTCGAGTCGCCCCTCCTGCGGCACCGAGCCGAAGAAGTCGCCGATCTCGCGCGCGCCCGCGACCCGCATCCGCTCCGGAGGCATGGTCATCACGGCGTCCTCAGTCAGCAGCGCGACGAGCTCATCGATGTCGACCGCATCCCAGGCAGCCATGAAGCGTCTTACGAGCGCACGTTCGCCCTTGCCCGGCACGCCCGCGTGCCCCCGCTTTCGCTCGAGGCCTGCGCGAGCACGCTGAAGGGCGCTGTTCACCGACGCGACCGAGTCGTCGAGCGTTTCGGCCGTCTCCTTCGCCGACCAGCCGAGGACGTCGCGCAGGATCAGCGCGGCCCGCTGTTTCGGCGGGAGGAGCTGGATCGCAGTGATGAATGCGAGCTCGACCGTCTCGCGCGCGACGAGGTCGTCGAGCAGGCGGTCCGGATACGGCTGTAGATATTCGAGGTCGTCCCACAGCTCGGCGGGCCGCGCGCGCCTGCGAGCGATTGCGGTCAGGCAGACGTTCGTCGCGATGGCGTGCAACCAGGTGCCGAGCTGCGCGCGCGGCTCATAGCGGTCGGAGCCCTTCCACGCGCGCAGCATCGTCTCCTGAAGCGCGTCATCCGCGTCGTGGAGCGAGCCGAGCATCCGGTAGCAATGAAGGTGCAGCGCCCGCCGGTGCGGCTCGATCAGAAGCGCGAACGCCTGCTCGTCCATCGACGGTGGACGCTACTCGGCGGGCAGTGTGGGCGGATCGGCGCCGAGTTCCGTCCACCCTCCGGGCGTGAAGACGCCGGGCGAGCCGCCGATCGCCACGAACCGGATCCCCTCCGGGCCCGGAAGGATCCGGCGCGGCTGGTCGGGACCGACGCGCACCATCATCCCCGGGCGCAGCTCGAACTCGCTGCCGTCCGCGACGAGCGTCGCCGCACCGCTGAGTGGGATGTAGACCTCTTCCTGGTTCGGATCGAACGCGTCGGAGCTGTGGTTGTGGTTCGGGTAGCCATCCCAGTCGGGCGGCAGCGTGAACACCTGCATTCCCCAGGCGGTGACGCCGAGCTCGGCGCGCGCGCGGCGGGCGAGGCCGCCGTAGATCGCCTCCATGTCGTCGATCGACTTGACCGTCACATCGGCCATCGCGAACCTCCGTCGTCGAGAGACCTTCGGAAGTTCAACTCGGCCGCCCGCCGAGACTAATCGCTCGGGATTGGCGACCCCCGGAACTCGCGGGAGGTGGACGGCGGGGGTGGCCTCGGTGGCACGCCAATCTCGGGGCACCAAGATCGGCGCGATGGAGCCCTCAATCGAGCCGGCATGGTGCCCTAGAAATGGCCGACTTGCAGAAAGGCTGGCGAGGGCACGGTCAGGGCCACTCGCTTTGGGCACCGCAACGGACACGTGTGGCATTAGCAGACGCGAGAAGTACTGCCACAACGAGGATGGCCTTCGCCCACCACCACGGCGGGCTAGCCGCGGGGGTGCCGGCCAGAGAGGTCCGCGAGCGCGATCACGGCCCCCATCGTGGTTCCCAAGAAGCTGCCCATTTGCAGGGAAAAGCTCTGGGGTCCGTGATTCGCGCCCTTTGGGGGCAGGAATGGGCTCGACTGCCTGGCGGTCGAACCGGTCAAGCGCAGCGCGGCCAACAGGGACTCCTGCGCAATGTCCTCGGCCGCAGCGGTATCCCGCGTGACGAGGTACGCGGCGCGGAAGGCGCGTCCCCAATGCGTGCGGAAGAGCCCTCGAGATCCGAGACCGACCCGGCCTGAGCGCCGCGCACCACCCAGGCACGCTCGTCGCGGCCCGATCGCGCCATCCCACACCGGCTTTACGAACGAGACGAGGTTGGAGGTCCACGGCGCGGATACGCGTGGGACCTCACGAGCGGTCCACGGCGTATCCAACTCGTGCAGGACGACGATCCCGGGCTGCCCATCAAGTTCGGTCCCTGCTCGAACGGCGAGTATGTGCCCGCACCGCTGACGGCCGTCGAGCGTGAGGCGATCCGCCGGGCGCGGTGCGCCTGCGAGGAGAACGCGAGGCACACGGGCCTCTCGCGGGCGACGTTCCTGCGCTCGCTCTGCGGGGCGGCGACGACGTTGCTGGCGCTCCAGGCCTGCGCCAGGGAGGCCGCAGCTCGCGTCCTTGGCGGCGGCTGGGACGTCCCGCCGGAGGCCGCGCTCGACCAGGAGGCCGCCCGCGCCGTGCTCGCCGGCGAGGAGTTCGTCTTCGACGTCCAGGGTCACTTCCTCGAGTACGACCTGATGCGGCGTACGCAGGGACAGCCGTTCTTCGGGGCCGTCTTCCCGCAGGTGAACTGCGGGGCCGACGACCCCCACGCCTGCTTCTCCCGCGAGGTCTTCCTCGAGGACATGTTCCTCCGCAGCGACACGAGCATGGTCACGATCTCGGCGCTCCCGATCGCACCGGAGGGAAGCCCGCTCTCGCAGGCGATCATGGACGACGCCCGCGTGACCGCCGAGCTCGTCACCGGCTGGGAGCCCGTGCTGCTCCACGCACAGGCCCTGCCGAATTACGGCCCGCTGGAGCGAAACCTCGAGCTGATGGAGGAGAACGCGAGGCGCTATCCGATCGCCGCCTGGAAGGTGTTCACCCACTGGCCGGACGCGTTCGGCGATCCGGGGAACGCCTGGCGCCTCGACGACGCCGACCCTCGCCTCCCCCGCGTCGGCCACGCCTTCTTCGGCAAGGCGATCGAGCTCGGCATCCCGATCATCTGCGCGCACAAGGGGTTCGGCGCCGGCAGCCGCTACGCATCGCCGGAGGACGTGCCGCGCGCGGCGAAGGACTTCCCCGAGGCGCGCTTCATCGTCTACCACTCCGGCTTCGAGCGCGTCGGCCCGCGCGAGGGCCCCCTACACGCGCGCCACGGCCCACCTCGGCATCAACCGCCTGATCACGGCGATGAGGCGGCACGGCGTCGGGCCGAACGAGAACGTCTACGCCGAGCTCGGCTCGACCTGGTGGACGGTGATGCGCGACCCAGAGCAGGCGGCGCACGTGCTCGGCAAGCTCCTGAGGTATGTGGGCGAGGACAACCTTCTCTGGGGCACGGACTGCATCTTCTACGGCCCACCGCAGGATCAGATCCAGGCGCTGCGCGCGTTCCGGATCGGCCGCGAGCTGCAGGAGCGGTACGGCTACCCGGAGCTGACGCCGCTACGGAAGGCGAAGATCCTCGGACTGAACGGCGCGCGCGTCTACGGCGTGCAGCCCAAGCGGCGGGCGTACAGCTTCAGCCGCCGCGATCTCGAGGAGATCCGCGAGCTCCTGCCCTTCAAGCACGAGACGTACGGGCCGCGCAACCGGCGTGAGGTCGAGCGCCTGAGGGCCGCGCACCGCGGATGGCCCGGCTGAGGCGCAAGCCGCTCCTCCTTGTCGCGCTCGCCGCGGCGGCGGCCGGGGGCGCCTTCGCCCTCGCCCTCACCGCGCAGCTCGGGAACGACGAGGGGTCACGGCCTCCACCCGCCACCTGGAAGATGCGTCCGCTGCCGCCGCCCGCGCCGCTCGTCTCGATTCGACCCCTCGACTGGCGCATTTGCCGCGCGTCGCGACTGCTCCGCCCCGCCTGCCCGCGGCGCGTGTTCTCGGGCCTCTACCCGCACCGCGGCGTCTACCTGGCGCCGCACGGCCGGGCGGGTGAGCGCTACGACCGCTTCGACCTGATCGGACTGCCGAGGCGCCCAGCACGGGCGCGCCATCTCGTGCTGTTCGCGAGCCGCTACGGCCTGGCCCGGTCCGGTGCCGGCCGCATCTTTGCCGAGTGGCCGTGGCAGGGGCCGGCGGTCGGGCTCCGCGACGGGCTGACGCGAGGAGGCCGTGAGCGCTCGGTCCTGCTAGCGCGGCCGACCTGGGCCGGGGTGCACGGAGAGCTCGTTCTCGACCGCTCCCGGCCGCACGCCCGAGTCGCTGGGGATTACCTTGTCTTCCGCTGGCGGTTGCGCGGCGTCGACTACGCCGTCGTCCTGAGCGCGTGGGTACCGGTGCGAGAGGCGGCCGCAACGCTGCGGGCGATCATCGCGGCGGCGTCGAGACGCGGACCTAGGCGCCGACGCTAGAGCGCACGCGTGGCCTTGCGACGCACGGTCGCCTGGGAGCGCCGCAATCCTCCCATCCGTCACCGCTACGGGGTCGACGACCGTGTGGAGGTGCTTCGCTCCGCTGATCTCTCCGACGCACCACCCTCGACGGCCGGCCTCGTCGGCTTGCTCTCGGTAGGCGTCGGAGAAGAGGAGGTAGGCGCATTTCCTGCGCGAGCTGCTTGCAGGGCTCGCGCCGCACTAGCAGGGAGAGCCCGTGCGGCTACTGTCCAAGCTCGGAGACGGGCTAAGCGTGCAAGCGCTCGAGCCTGTCCCCGTTCGCGTTGATGCCGACCTCCGCAGCGATTGTCCCGGTTTCGTAGCCGACTCGTTGCGCCCGTGGTCGCTGCCGTGCGCGCTGAGGCGCGTGTTTTGCCAGACCCGCCCCGCGGGATACATCCAGTCAGCACGGCGCTTCACGGGAGAGTTCGTGCCCGGGATTGTCAGGCACACGCGCAGCGCACGCGGCCGCGAGAGCCGCGACATCGAGAGAGCGCCTGACTTCGCGGAGCCTGTACGCGCCTGGCGGGGCTGGTATGTGCTCCTGCAGGGCGGAAGCTGCGGCTGCGGAGTCCCTTCTCTCCGCTCCTCTGGGAGTCCGGCAGGCATGTCGAGGCCGAGTGCTTGCACCTGCGGCTGCTGACGCCGTGGCGGCGGAGGGCGCACAAAGCGCCCCACGAGCGTTGTGACTGCGGGATCTACGCGGCCACCGCGCCTTCGACGGCGGCTGGCTACCTGCGCCTTCTGCAGCTGGCGCCACCGGAGGCGATCCAATACGTGGTTGGCCGGGTCTCGCTCTGGGGCCTGGTGGTCGAGTGCGAGCGAGGGTGGCGCGGGTCGTACGCGTACCCGGCCGCGCTGTACGTGCCGAGGCGGCCGGTAGCCCGCCGGTCGTGCCTGACGCCGCGCGAAGTGGCGAAAGGGCTCGCCGACTACGCGTGCAGGTGACGGTCAAAGATTCACAGGGTCGAGCCGGTCGAGGATCCCGTGCGCAGAAGCAACCGCAGGATCCACCAAAGGAGCGACCCGCGGAGGCGCCCTCGCAGCGGGTCGAGGCACCCGACCGCTGAGATGAGCTCTTCTGTCTGCCGGCGCTGACCGTCGGTTCCGGCGCGGCTACGCGAACAGCTAGCCGACGCCCCATCTCACCATGGGCGCCTCGTCCCTCGTCCTGCCAAACTCAACCTGGGTATCAGTCCAATGTTCGGCGGCGCGATAGATGCGTGAGTTCGGAGCTACACCCGGTACCTGGCTCGTTCACGGTTACGTGGAAGCGGTCGAGCGTTTTCGGGTGCAGGCGGCGAGCGGAGCGGACAGCGCTCGCGAGGTCTACCCGCCGCTGTTCGAGGCCCTGAACTGGGCTCACTCGCTGTGGGACTCGTGGTTCC
>JBKPHO010000205.1:0-4355 GCA_046729915.1 Actinomycetota bacterium
GAGCACTAGCGATGGCCACGGTCCAGGACCTGAAGCGCCGGATCCGCTCGATCCGGAACACGCGCAAGATCACGAAGGCGATGGAGCTCGTCGCCTCGGCGCGCCTGCGCCGCGCGCAGGCGCGGATCGAAGCGATGCGGCCGTACGCCGACCGGATGATGGAGCTGATGGTCGGAACCGCCCGCGCGAGCACCTCGCTCCAGGGGCTGACGCTGCTGCAGCGGCGCGAAGTGCAGAGCGCGGCGATCGTCGCGCTCACCGGCGACCGTGGCCTGGCCGGCGCGTTCAACGCTCAGGTGCTGCGACACGCGTTCGCGCTCGAGCGGCAGCTGCGCGGCGAGGGGGTGGAGGTCCGCTGGCTCGTCGCAGGCAAGAAGGGCCGCTCGACCCTGACCTTCCGCCGACACGAGGTAGACACCGCCTGGATCGGCTTCAGCGACCGGCCGGCGTACTCGGACGCGCAGGCAATCGCCCACCGGGCATCGGAGCTCTACGAGAGCGGCGAGGTCGACCGGGTCGTGCTCGTCTACAACCAGTTCGTCTCGGCGCTCGTCCAGCGGGTGGTCGAGCGCGACGTGCTACCGATCCCGGAGCACGTGCTCGAGCGCGGGGAGGAAGAGGCGCGGCAGGCTGCCCTGCTCGGCGACTTCATCTACGAGCCGGAGCCGGAGGAGATCCTCCAGCGGCTGCTGCCGGTGTACGTCGAGACCGAGCTCTACCGCGCGCTGCTCGAGTCAGCCGCCTCCGAGCAGGGCGCGCGCATGACCGCGATGCGGAACGCCTCCGGCAACGCCGCCGACCTGATCTCGAGCCTCACCCTGGACATGAACCGCGCGCGGCAAGCGGAGATCACGCAGGAGATCCTGGAGGTCGTGGCAGGGGCGGACGCCCTAACCGCGTAACCGCCGACAAACTCCTGCACGCGCCGCTCGTCTATAGTCCGCGGAGCGGTTCGGCTCCTTCTACCTGGTCATGGCTCAGCGAGAACAAGAAGTCGTCGTCTCTTCCGGTGGCGCCGGCCTCGGCGCCGCGGTCGCGACGGAGAGCGGGCCCGATCTCGGCGGCGGCGAGGAGATCCGCGCCCGCGGGTACTGGGAGCTCGTCTGGCGGCGGTTCAGGCGCGACAAGGTCGCAATCACCAGCGGCATCTTCATCATCGTCCTGATCCTGGTCGCGTTCGTGGGCGCCCCTGTCGCGGCGCACTACATCGGCCACGGGCCGGACGACATCTTCACCGGCACGGCCGCCGTCGAGACGACAACCCTGCTGCCGGCGAACCCCTGGACTCACATCGACAACTACTACACGGGCAAGACCGACATCCTCGTGCTCGGCGGCGCCAACCGCTTGGGCCAGGACGAGTTCCTGCGCCTCCTCTACGGGGCGCGGGTTTCGCTCGAGGTCGCGGTGCTCTCCACGCTCGGCGTGATGATCATCGGGGTCTTACTCGGGTCGATCGCGGGGTACTTCCGCGGCTCGATTGACACCGTTATCTCCCGGATCACCGAGGTCACGATGGCGTTCCCGTTGCTGCTCTTCATCGTCGCGCTGGCCGCGACGATCGGCCCGCAGCTCGACGCGATCACCTTAGGAGGGCTCTTCCCGAAGGGAGTCGTGACGCTGGTCCTGATCTTCAGCCTCTTCAGCTGGTACTACCCGGCCAGGATCATGCGCGCCCAGGTGCTCTCGATTCGCGAGAAGGAGTACATCGAGGCCGCGCGGATGATCGGCGCGAGCGATGCCCGGATCATCCGCTCCCACGTGCTCCCGCACCTGGTCGCGCCGATGATCGTCTACTCCACGCTGATCGTCGCGAGCTTCGTGCTCCTCGAGGCGGGCCTCTCCTTCCTCGGCCTCGGCATCAAGGCGCCCACCGCGAGCTGGGGCAACCTGCTCGCCGAGTCGCCCCAGTACTACACGACGAAGCCCCTGCTGATGCTCTGGCCCGGCCTCGCGGTGCTGCTGACGACGCTCGCGTTCAACCTGCTCGGCGACGGGCTCCGTGACGCGTTCGACCCGCGCTCCAGCCACTACTAACAAGCACAAACTCCCACTAACCAACTCTTAACTTCACCGTCTCAAACGGTGAACGGGGCAGGCGCCCGTTCCGAGTCGGGATGGCTCCGACTCGAATTCACGGAAAGGAGAGACATGCGAAGACGGCTATGGCTCGCGGTCACGATGCTTGTGGCCGGGGCAAGCCTTCTGGTCGCAGCGAGCTTTGCGAGCGCGAGTTCGGGTAGCTCCCACGCGTTCAAGAAGGGCGGCATCTGGCGGTACGGCGCGACCGGTGCCTCCACCCAGGTCGACCAGCAGCTCGCTTACGTCACCACCGCATGGTGGCTGGAGTACGCGACCGCAGCGAAGCTCTACAACTATCCGGACAAGGCGGGGCCGGCGGGCACCAAGCTTCTCCCCGAGGTTGCCTCGAAGTTCACCGTTGGGAACAACGGTAAGAGGTACACCTTCACGATCCGGAAGGGCTTCCGCTTCAGCGATGGCACGGCGGTGACCGCGAAGAACTTCAAGCGGGCCATCGACCGGACGGCGAACAAGGCTCTCGGCTCCCCGGGCGCGCCGTTCATCACGGACTCGAACGGCACCAACATCGTGGGCGCCAAGGCCGTGAACGACGCCAAGGCCAACAGCGTCCGCGGCGCCGTTGCGAAGGGCAACAAGCTGATCATCAGCCTGACGAAGCCGGACGGCACGTTCATGGCGAAGATCACGATGCCGTTCTTCCAGGCGACCTCCACCAAGCTTCCGCTGACGAAGGAAGTCGTCAACGTCAACAAGTCGAACATGCCGTCGGCCGGGCCGTACTACATGGTTCGGAACGACCCGGACAAGCTGACGCAGCTCCGGCAGAACCCGTTCTGGAAGAAGGGCCCCGGCCGGAACCGGCCGCGCAACCTCAAGGGCGTGGACGTTCTGTGGAACCAGAACGAGCAGACGTTGTTCAACCAGACGGTCGCGAACCAGGTCGACGAAGACGCGTTCATGCCGGCGGCCGAGGTCGCTGGCGTCGCGAAGCGCTACGGCGTCAACAAGACCCGCTTCTGGTCGAAGTCGCAGAACTGCACCGGCTACCTGCCGTTCAACACCTCTCGCTCGCTGTTCAAGGGCAACACCGCCCTGCGGCAGGCGGTCAACTACGCGATCGACCGCAAGTCGTTCGTCAGCCAGGCCGGCCCCTACGCCGGTAACACGTGGACGCACCTCTTCAACCCGGGCGTCCCCGGCTGGCGCAACGTCCAGATCTACAAGCGGAACCTGTCCAAGGCGAAGAAGCTCGCCCAGGGCCACTTCAAGACCGGCAAGATCAACGTCGGCTACCGGTCGTCCGGCACGATCAACCCCGCTCAGGGCCAGATCGTCCGGCGCGACCTGATCCGCCTCGGCTTCAAGGCCGGCAACATCACCATGAAGCCGTTCTCCGGCGCCGATATCTACGACGCCATGGGCAAGAGGAGCACCGACCTCGACATGGGTACGTCGATGGGCTGGTGCTCCGACTACCCGGACCCGTACGACTGGATCAACGTCCTCCTGTACGGCCCGTCCATCCAGGCGGAGAACAACGTCAACTACTCCTACTTCAACTCTCCGAAGTGGAACAAGCGGATGGAGGCGGCGGCCCGGCTCGTCGGTCCGAAGCGCCTCAAGGTCTACGGCCAGCTTGACCTCGACATCATGAACAAGGCTGCCCCGATGGCCATCGAGCGGACGTACAACAACCGGTACCTCTTCTCGAACCGCGTCAACCCGAAGAGCCTTGTTTACCAGGGCATCTACCAGGACTTCAGCATCCCGACGATGGCCCTGAAGTAAGAGGAGGTTCGAAGGACCAGTAGGACAACGTGAGGCGCCGGTTCGGCCGGCGCCTCACGTCTATAAATCGGCCAAACCGGATAGGATCCCCAGCGGCGAGTTAGCCCCCGAAGAAACCAGCGGAGACAGCGCGTGTTCCGATATCTCGTCAGACGAATTCTCTGGGCCATCCTGCTCTTCATCGTGATCACGTTCGTCACGTTCGTGATCTTCTTCGTGGGGCCGAACAACCCCGCGCGTGCCGTCTGCGGCGGCGAGCAGGCCAAGCGGGAGTGCTTGGTGCTCGCGACCGAGAAGCTCGGGCTCGACAAGCCGTTGCCCGTGCAGTACTACCGCTTCCTCAAGCGGCTCGTCATCCACCAAGACCTCGGCACGTCGTACGCGACGAGCCAGAGCGTGAACCAGCGGATCAAGGAGGCCGCTCCCGTGACCGCCTCGCTCGTGTTCGGCGGCGCCGTGCTGTGGATGATCATCGGCCTCTCGGTCGGCATCTTCTCGGCCCTGAAGCCGCGCTCGCTGATCGA
>JBKPHO010000206.1:0-1445 GCA_046729915.1 Actinomycetota bacterium
CGAGCGCTCGCGGAAGCGGTACAGGATCACGTCCGCGGGCGAACGTGACCTGGCGGACTGGCTTCGTACGCCACCCGAGCTCGTGCCCCCGCCCCGCGACGAGCTCGTGATCAAGGTGCTGGTTGCGTTGCAAATCCCCGGACTCGACGTCGGCGAGATCCTGCAGGTGCACCGCCGGCACGTGATCGAGGTGATGCAGCGCTACACGCGCATCAAGGCCGAGGCCGCGGAGGACGACGTGCCGCTGGCACTCGTCGCCGACGCGGAGCTCTTCCGGCTCGAAGCGATCGTCCGCTGGCTCGACGCGGCCGAAGTGCGCCTGAAGCAGCTGCCCTCGCCGACGCCGGCGCCACAGGCCGACGTCCCGCTTGAACCAACTCGCACGATGGAGGTATCGCAATGACCAGCACACTCGAACTGCGTCACGTATCCAAGGTCTACGGCTCCGGGCCGAGCGAGGTGCACGCCCTCAGCGAGGTCGACCTCTCGGTCGAGCGCGGAGAGCTCGTTGCGATCATGGGACCGAGCGGCTCCGGCAAGGGCACCCTCTTGACGATCGCCGGCAGCCTCGAGGAGCCGACCAGCGGGCAGGTGCTCGTGGAGGGGGCTGATCTCGGGGCCGTCTCGCGCTCCGATCGGGCGAGGCTGCGACGACGGTCGATCGGTTACGTGTTCCAGGACTTCAACCTGCTCCCCGGGCTGACCGCGATCGAGAACGTCACCTTGCCCCTCGAGCTCGACGGAACTCGCGCGAGGGCCGCGCAGGAAACCGGGCTGAAGGCCCTCGGGCAGCTCGATGTCGCGGAGCGCGCGGAACGCTTCCCGGAGGAGCTTTCAGGCGGCGAGCGCCAGCGGGTCGCGATCGCACGAGCGATCGTCGGCGGGCGGAGATTGCTGCTCGCCGACGAGCCGACCGGCGCTCTCGACTCGGTCAACGGCGAGGCTGTCATGCGCCTCCTCAGGACGGCGACACACGGGGGAGTTGCCGGCGTCGTCGTCACCCACGAGGCGCACCTGGCGTCATGGGCCGACCGCGTCGTTTTCCTCCGTGACGGGCATGTCGTCGACCAGACGGCCGCCGTAGCCGGCCCGGAGTCGCTGCGTGTGGCAGGCGACCGGCGATGAGTGCCGTCGCACATCCATCGGCGCTGGCCGGATCCAAAGGGCGAGGCGTCGCCGCGCGCCGCGCCGTGATCCGCTGGGCGCTGCGCCTGTTCCGCCGCGAGTGGCGTCAGCAGATCCTGGTGTTGGCCCTCCTCGCGGTCGCGGTCGCCGCCGCGATCGGCAGCATCACGATTGTTCATAACACGGGCCCTGCGCACAACTTCGAGTTCGGCTCCGCCACCGTCGTGCTCACGTTCGACGGATCCGATCCGCGCAAGCTCCAGGCCGGCCTCGCCCTAGCCGAGGAATCGTTCGGAACGACCGACGTCATTGCCCATCGC
>JBKPHO010000207.1:0-2378 GCA_046729915.1 Actinomycetota bacterium
GTCGACGGCTTCGTGCGCAGCGCCGCCTCGGCCTGCGCGCGGAGCCCGGCCGCGTCGGGTACGAGCTGCTGCGGCAGCTCTTGGTCGAGCAGCGCGAGCAGCAGATGCTCCGGGTAGAGCTCCGGGTTGCCCATGCGGCGCGCAAGCTCTTGGGCCGCGGCGACCGCTTCCTGGGACTTGAGGGTCAGTTTGTTGAAGTCCACTTTCGCTCCGGTAGTCGGGTCGGGTCGTAGAGAACAAGCTCGCGGCGGTACTGCCGGTGCACCTGCGCGATCGCCTCGCGCATGTCGCGCTCGAGCCGCTCCATCCGCGCCTGCATCCGCTGAAGCTGCTCCTCGAGGTCGAGCACGGCCTCGACGCCCGCGAGGTTGAGCCCGAGCTGCGTCGTGAGACGCTGGATCAGCCGCAGCCGCTCGAGGTCGGCCTCGGAGTAGAGGCGCGTGTTCCCGGCGGTGCGCTTCGGCCGCACGAGGCCCTTCTGCTCGTACATGCGCAGCGTCTGAGGGTGCATGCCGACGAGCTCGGCCGCGACGGAGATCATGTAGCGGGGCCGGTCGTCCATCAGCGTGGACCGTTCACTTCCCGAGACGGCCAGAGCCGCTCGAACACGGCTTCGGCCACGGCGTAGGAGCTCAGCCCCTTGCGCCGCTGCACCACGTAGGCACCGACGTCGAAGAAGCCTGAGACACCGAGGAAGAGCGCGAGCGGCGCCCAGAACAGCGGCCGGTGCGGATCGGCGCCGCCGAGAAGCAGCACGAGCGCCAAGAGGCCAGTGTTCAGAAGCGTTCCGACAGGCGACAGAGCCCACATCAGCAGGAGCTTGAGGACCTTGGTCATGCGAGCAGCCCCTCTCGCGGGTTCTCACGCGAGGCCCGCTGCAGCGACTCGATCGCCTCGCGCTCGGCCTTCGACAGCTTCTTCGGCACGGTCAGCTTCACGCGCGCAAGGAGGTTGCCGCGGCCGGAGCCCTTCAGCTTCGGCGCGCCCTTGCCCTTCACGCGCAGCAGCGTCCCGTCGGTCGTACCAGGCTTGACCTTGACCGTTACCGGTCCGTCCGGAGTCGGCACCTCGACGCTCGCGCCCAGGGTCGCCTCCGGATAAGTCACCGGCACGTCCACCACCAGGTCGTCGCCGCGGCGGGAGTAGAGCTTCGACGGGGTGACCCGTGTGACCACGAAGAGGTCGCCTGCCTCGGCACCGCCGTAACCGGCCTCGCCCTTGCCGCGCAGCCGGATCCGCGAGCCGTCCTTGACCCCGGCCGGGATCTTGACGGTGTAGCGCTTCGTCCGCCGCTCGCGGCCGGTGCCCCGGCAGCTCGGGCATGGATCCTCGATCACGGTGCCGTTCCCGCGGCAGCGCGGGCACGGCTGCGAGAGCGCGAACAGGCCCTGACTCTCTGAGACCACGCCGCGTCCCTTGCACTCGGGGCAGAGAACCGGCGCCGTGCCAGGCTTCGCGCCCGAGCCGCCGCATTCACGGCAGGCGGTCTCGAGCTCGACCGGGATCGTCGTCTCGACTCCCCGCAGGGAGTCGTCGAACGAGAGCCGAACCTCGACCTCGAGGTCGCTGCCGCGCCGGCCGCGCTGCTGCTGCTGTTGCTGCTGTGCGCGCCCGCGGCCGAAGAGCCCGCCGAAGATGTCGCCGAGATCGCCGAGGTCGGCGAAGTCGAACCCCTCCGTGTCGAATCGGAACCCGCCCGGGCCCGGCTGGCCGTTCGCAGCGCCGAAGCGGTCGTACTGCTTGCGCTTCTCGGGATCGGAGAGGACGTCGTAGGCGTGCTGCACCTCCTTGAAGCGCTCCTCCGCAGCGCTGTCGCCGGGGTTCGCATCGGGATGATGCTGGCGCGCGAGCTTGCGGTAGGCCTTCTTGATCTCGTCCTGGCTCGCACCCTTCGCGATACCCAGCGTCTCGTAGAGGTCCTTAACGGTCGCCATCGTCCTCCAGCGGATCCTGCGGGGTTGCCGCGACCACGACGCGGGCCGGCCGAACGACTCGATCGCCGAGCTTGTAGCCCTTCTGCACGACCTCGATCACCGAGCCCTCCTCCGCATCAGAGGGCAGCGAGAGCAGCGCCTCGTGGACGTGCGGGTCGAAGTGCCCGTTCGTCTCGATCTCGGCGAGCCCCTCGCGCTGGAGCACCGCCGCAAGCTCGCGGTGAACGAGGCGCACGCCCTCTTCGAGCTTCGCCTCCTGGTGCTCCTCGGCCGCGGCGAGCGCGCGCTCGAGGTCGTCGAGCACCGGCAGGAGCTCGTTCAGCAGGCGCTCGTTCGCGCGGCTGAAGAGCTCGGCCTGGTCGCGCGCGACGCGCTTCCGATAGTTGTCGAAGTCGGCCGCGAGACGGAGGTAGGCCTCGTCGTGGACGGCGGCCGGAGGAGTCT
>JBKPHO010000208.1:0-2005 GCA_046729915.1 Actinomycetota bacterium
GTCTGAAGGCGGCCGCCCGGTGAGCGGCCACCCGTTTTCTAGCGGCGATCGTGACCCGGCGACGTCGGGCGGCAGAGGTACCCCCGAGGCATGAGCGCCAAGGTGATCAACGTTGCCGTGCTCGTCACCGAAAGGACCCGGCCGAAAGACCTGAGCATGGTCCTCGACGCCGCCTTCGAGGCCGACCCGGAGATCCTGCAGTTCGTCGTCGACGGCTGGCCCGAGGACGCCGATATGAGCGAAGCGGCGCTCTGGGGGATGCTCGTCGACGATCTGACGGACGGGCTGACCGATTGGCCGGAGTGAGTGGTCGGCCCGTCCGCGAGCAGGAGCTGCAGGCGACGATCGTCGAGGCCTGCCGCGTGCTCGGCTACCGGGTCGCGCACTTCCGCCCGGCCCGCACCGCGCACGGCTGGCGCACGCCAATGAGCGGCGACGTCGGCTTCCCCGATCTGGTCTGCGCCCGGCCTGGCCGTGTGTTCGCGCTCGAGCTGAAGGCGGCGAGAGGGCGGCTAGGCCCTGGGCAGCAGGAGTGGCTGCAGGCGCTCGAGGGTGGCGTCGTCGACGCCCGAGTCGTACGCCCGGACGACCTCGACGTCGTCCTCGCGCTGCTCGCGCAACGGGAGAGGCCGCCGGCGGCATGACACGTCCGGGTGCTTGTCCGATGCCTGAGCCGCGTCTAGAGTCAGGCCTCCATGTAAACGGCCCGGCACCGCCGAAACGGCCCGGGCCCGGCAACGGAGGGTCTAGCTCCGATGCAACATCGAATCTTCTCACGGTCGCCGAGCTGGCCCGGCTCTGGCGCGAGACGATGAAGGACAAGTCGTACCGCGCCTTCCCGCTCGGGCTCGAGGCGGGCCACTACCTGCGAGCGAAGGGCAAGCGCCTGACCAAGGAGTCGTACCGCGACTACGAGGCCTGTCTGGACAAGCTCGCCCGTTACTTCGCCGACCTCGAGCTCGCCGACCTCGAGCCGCCCGTCGGCACCGAACGGCTGGAGGAGTTCCTCGAGTTCCAGTGGGGCGCACGGGCTGCCCGCACCTACAACAAGAACCTCTCGATCCTGCGCGACTTCTTCCTCTTCCAGGTCAGGCGCGGCAAGCTGACGGGCGATCCGACGCTGGTGATCGAGCGGGCGAAGGCGCGTGCGGTTTTGCGCACGACGTTCACGCCCGACGACCGCAACGCGATCCTCGCGTCCAACCCCGACCTGCGCGACCGGGTCGCGCTGCGGCTGCTGCTCGACTACGGGCTGCGCAAGGGGGCGCTGCAGGGCATCCAGTACAAGCACTTCGACCATCACCGCAAGCGGCTGACGATGTTCACCAAGGGCGGCAAGATCCGCGAGCTCCCGATCCCGCACGCGAGCTTCTGGTTCGACCTCGAGCGTGTGATCCTCGAGCGCGAGGCCGAGCCGTTCCACTACCTGATGTGCCGCAGCAAGGCCGTCTTCCACGGCTACCTGCCGGACGGCTCGACGAGGATGGACGAGACCCTGTTCCGCGACCAGGCGATGGGCGCCCACGGCCTGCACGACTGGTGGTACGCCTGCCTGTCTCGGGCCGGGATCGTCGCCGAGGGCGTCACCTCCGGCGAGCGGATGCACAAGGCTCGCCACACCGCCGGGCAACGCGTGCTCGACGCAACCGGGAACCTGAAGGCGGTGCAGAAGCTGCTCGGCCACGAGTCGATCCAGACGACCGGCGACACCTACACCGACTGGGATGTCGAGCAGCTGGCCGCCTCGCTGATCGAGGCGGTGCAAGATGAGTGAGCTGCAATCGTTCCCCACCGAATGGCAGGGAACGGCTTGGTTGAGCGGAGAGTGGAGGCGGCGGGAATCGAACCCGCGTCCGCGATCGCTCCGATCAGAGCGTCTACAAGCTTAGGCTGCCGTTGCGTTTCGCCCGCCGGCCGGTTGGCAGCCGACCAACCGACGGGCTAGCCATCCTTTGGTGTCGCGCTTCGGGCGATTGGCTCTCCCTAGGCGCCGAGCCCGTTTCTG
>JBKPHO010000209.1:0-1386 GCA_046729915.1 Actinomycetota bacterium
GACCGAGGCCTGGAGCGTGACCACGAGGCGCCCGGCCGCATCGGCCGTCGTCTCGTCGCCAAGCTCCGCGACCGCCGTCAGGTCGGCCTTGAGCGCATCGACGAATCGCTGTAGCTGCACGATGACATCACTATGACATCATCAGTGGCGTCTGTCAAGCGTCAGTTTTGCGCCGCTCAGCCTGCACGGCTGCTGTCGTACAGCTCCGAGCGGTATCCACGGCGATACAGCGTCTTGAGATGCTCCACCCGCTTGACGTAGTGGCGCGTCTCCCCGAACGCGATCCCTTTCCCCTCCTTCCTCCAGGTATCGACGTTCTCCTGGCCAGCGTTGTAGGCGGCGAGCGCCGTCTCCTCGTCGCCGTACTTGTCGAGCAGGTGGCGCAGGTACCACGCGCCGTAGCGCACGTTGATCTCCGGGTCGTCGAGGTCGGAGACCCGGAAGAGCGAGCCGCCCGTGTGGACGGCGATCCCCTTCGCCGTGTCCGGGAGCAGCTGCATCAGGCCGATGGCGCCCGAGCTCGAGCGCGCATGCGCGTTGAACTTGCTCTCCTGGTAGATCACGCCAGCGAGCAGCGCCGGGTCGAGACGGTAGTTGCGCGCATGGCCGCGGACGATCGCCTGGTAGCTGAGGGGGTAGCGCAGCCGCACGTACCACGCGGGCTCGGTCGAGTTGACGTAGGCGAAGGCCGCTCCGAGCGTCGCGCCGACGAGCAGCAGCGCGAGGACCTTCCTCACCGGGTGAGCTCCCGCATGACATCGGCGACGAAGGCGTCGAGCTCGTCGAGCGAGCCGTCGTTCACATAGGCGAAGTCTGCCTGGGCCACCTTCACCGAGTCTGGCAGCAGCCGCGGCTCGCGCTGCTCGGCCGCGACTTCGCTGCGCTGCGCGCGTACCTCGGCGGGAGCGGTGATGGCGACGACCGCGTCGAAGCGGTCCTGGCCGCCGACCTCGTACAGGAGCGGGACCTCCGTCGCGGAGAGGGACGGCGGGCTCGGAAGCTCGGCGAGCTGCTCGCGCCACTGCATGTACTCCTCCACGACGCGCGGGTGCAGCAGGCCTTCGAGCCAGTCGAGCGCCTCGCGATCAGCGAAGACGATCTCCGCGATTGCGGAGCGGTCGACCTCATCGTGCTCGTCGAGAACTTGCTTGCCGAAGCGCTCGAGCAGCGCCCGGCGCACCTCCGGGTCGTCGCGCAGCAGATGGTGGACGATCTCGTCACTGGAGATCGTCGCGGCGCCGTGTCGTGCGAACGCCGCGAGGGCCTCGCTCTTCCCCGCTCCGATCCCGCCCGTGACGGCGACGGCGATCGGTCGCGCCAACGCTATTCGCGCTCTGCGGGGGGCTCGGGCTCGGCCGGAGGCTCGGGCTCGGCCGGAAGCTCGGG
>JBKPHO010000210.1:0-2141 GCA_046729915.1 Actinomycetota bacterium
ACGTGCCCGCCGTGGACGCGCTCGACCTCGAGATCGCCGACGGCGAGCTGATGGTGCTGGTCGGCCCCTCCGGCTCCGGCAAGACGACGGCGCTGCGCATGCTCGCCGGCCTGGAGGAGGTCGACGCCGGCGCCGTTCTGATCGGCGACCGCGACGTCACCGACCTGCCGCCGAAGAAGCGCGACATCGCGATGGTCTTCCAGAACTACGCGCTCTACCCGTACCTCACGGTCTCGCAGAACATCGCCTTCCCGCTCAAGATGGCCGGGGTCAAGAAGGCCGAGCGCGAGCGCAAGGCGGCGGAGGTGGCGAGGAAGCTCGGCCTCGAGCAGCTCCTCCAGCGCAAGCCTTCGCAGCTTTCGGGCGGCGAGCGCCAAAGAGTGGCGATGGGCCGGGCGATCATCCGGCTGCCGAGCGTGTTCCTGATGGACGAGCCGCTCTCGAACCTCGACGCGAAGCTGCGGGTGCAGATGCGCGCCGACGTGGCGGCGCTGCAGCACGACCTCGGCATCACGACGGTCTACGTCACGCACGACCAGGCCGAGGCGATGACGCTCGGGCACCGCGTCGCCGTGCTCGACTACGGGAAGCTCCAGCAGGTCGGGACGCCGCGGGAGCTGTACGACCGGCCGCTCAATCGCTTCGTCGCCGGCTTCATCGGCTCGCCGGCGATGAACCTCTGCGAGCTCCCGCTCGGCCAGAACGGCGACCTTTCGCTCGGCGAGGAGCGCGTGGAGCTCGGCGAGCGGCTGGCGGCGGCGGTCCGGGCGAACGGGCGGCCGGCCGTCGTGCTCGGGCTGCGGCCGGAGGCGCTGGAGCTCGGCAGCGACGGGATCCCTGCGCGCGTGGAGGTCGTCGAGGAGTTCGGCGCGGACGCCTACGTCTTCTGCGAGGCGCGTGTCGGCGAGGAAGGGCCGACGCGGCTCGTGGCGCGCACCGAGGCGCGGCTGGCGCCGGATCAGGGCGAGCGGATCGCTCTACGCGTGCGGGCCGGCGAGGCCCATCTCTTCGACGCCGAGACGGGTCAGCGCCTCGGTTCGTAGCCGCCGGTTCGGGCTCGTCTGGCAGTGGATCTAGACTCGTCCTCCCGTGGCTGAGGCCGGCTTCGTTCACCTGCACGTCCACTCCGAGTACTCGATCCTCGACGGGGCCTGCCGGATCCCCGCGCTGGCCGAGCGCGCCGCGGAGCTCGAGATGCCCGCCGTGGCGCTCACCGACCACGGCTCGCTGGCCGGCGCGGTCGAGCTCTACCGCGAGGCGGGGAAGCACGGCGTCAAGCCGCTGATCGGCTGCGAGCTCTACGTCGCCGACGACCGCCGCGCACAGCGCAAGGGGTACGCGCACCTGACCCTGCTTGCCGAGGATCACACCGGCTACGGAAACCTGATCAAGCTCGCCTCGGCCGGCTACCTCGAGGGCTACTACTACAAGCCGCGGGTCGACTGGGAGCTGCTCGAGCGCCATTCGCAGGGGCTGGTCGCCCTCTCCGGCTGCCTCTCGGGCCGGGTCTGTAAGGCGCTGGAGGAGAACCGCCCCGGCGACGCGCGCGGCGACCTCGACCGGCTCGCGCAGATCTTCGGGCGCGACTCGACCTACGTGGAGCTGCAGAACGCGGGGCTCGACATCCAGCAGCGGATCAACCCCGCGCTCGTGAAGCTCGCCGGCGAGGCGGGCCTGCCGCTCGTCGCCACCGGCGACGTCCACTACCTGCGCCACGAGGACGCACGGGCGCATGAGGCGCTGCTCTGCATCCAGTCGGGCGACTCGCTCAAGAACCCGGGCCGCTGGCGCTTCGACACCGACCAGTTCTTCTTCAAGTCGCCGGCCGAGATGACGTTCGACTTCCCGGGACACGAGGACGCCCTGCGGCGCACGCTCGAGATCGCGGAGCGCTGCACCGTCGAGCTCGAGCTCGGCAACATTCTTCTGCCGAAGTTCCCGCTGCCCGAGGGCAAGGACGCCTTCGAGTACCTCGTCGAGCTCTGTGAGAAGGGCCTGCAAAAGCGCTACGAGCGGGTGACGCCGGAGCTGCAGGAACGGCTCCGCTTCGAGCTCAAGACCATCCGCGAGATGGGCTTCGCGGACTACTTCCTGATCGTCTGGGACTTCATCGCCTTCGCGAAGCGCAACGGAATCTCGGT
>JBKPHO010000211.1:0-3551 GCA_046729915.1 Actinomycetota bacterium
GAGGAGACGTCTGGAGCCGATGCGTCGGCCTCGGCGGCCTGCTGCTCGCTCCGCGCGTTCGCCTTCCCCGGGAGCTTATGCACGTTCGGCGCGCCTTCGCCGAATGCCGACGCGGAGTCCGCAGGCGCGGTCTCACCGGGCCCGTGGAACTTCGTGATCATCCAGTAGTCGACCCGCCAGCGGCCGTCGCGCCCGCGAACGAGGTCGGTGTCGACCGTCGCGAGGGAATAGCCGGAGCCGGGCTTCGGGAACAGCAGCACCTCCAGCCCGACCTTGTTGCGGTAGGAGTAGTTGACCAGGTCCCATGCGCCCTGTCCGTGCTTCGCGGCGGGGTACGGGACGACGGGGATCTCGCCGCGGCTCCACTCCTTGTACGAGACGTCCTGCCGGAGCCCGGGACCGGCGAGCTCCCACGAGTCGGCCACGTGCCGGCGCGCGACCGCCGTGGAGATGAAGCGGGCGAGCACCTTCCGGATCGCGCGCCGCTTGTCCGCTGTGAACGGCACGTGCTTCGGTTCTCGGTAGAGGCTGTCGTCGCCGATAGCGGGCCCGGTTGCGTTCTCCGGCGACCCGGGCGTCGAGTAGTGGACGCCGAGGTAGATCAGTGGGGCGATCGCAACGGCGATCGTCGCGAGCGTCAGCCGACGGCGGCGACGTGGCGATTCAAGAAAGCGCACCAGCGACGACTTAGACGTGAGCGGCGTCGTCGTGTTAGGAAGCCTTGTGCCCGCCCGCGTAGGCCAGCACCAGGTCGAGCGGACGAGGGATTCGGTCGAGCTCGAGCGCCTCGATCAGCAACCGCGCGTAGCGGATCTTCCGGCGGCCGCCGCTGCCCATGAAGCGCCGCAGCTGCGCTTCGGCCGGCCGGCCTTGCCATGCGGGCTGCTTCTGGAGCGTGCGGAACGAGCCGAGGTCGCCGTTTGCGTCGACCACCTGTTCCACCGCGTCGGCGCCGAGCGCGCGGATCAGCTCGTCCTCCAGGTCCGCGACGCACACGTAGAAACCGAGCCGCTCCATCCACGCGCGAGTGAGGTTGGAGCCGAGCCCGGCCCATTCGAGGCCGCGCCGGAACTCGCCTTCCTCCGCGGCATCGCAGAGGCCGGCCAGCCTGACGTCGAGCCCGCCCGGGCCGAAGTGGTCGAGGAAGCGCCCGATCGACTGCGCCCCGCCGATGGGGACGACGGCGGTGGCCTCGTCGTCGAGATTCCGGCCACGGCGCCCGGCGAGGGTTTCCAGGGCGACCTGGTCGCTGATCCCCTCGACGAGGACGACGGCGCGCGGCTCGGCGGTCAGACGCGCTGGGTGTCGCGCGCGTAGGCTCGCCGCGCGGCCGCCGTCGCCGCGACTGTCCAGGCGGCGACGATCAGCCAGCCGGTCGCTCCCCAGCCCTGGCCTCCAAGGCCGACATGGCTTGCCTGGACGAGCCAGTACGAGGGGAGCGCCTCCGCGATCTTGTGCATGGCGCCGCTCGTGACCGGAAACCAGACCCCTCCGAGCAGCGCGAACACGGCCGTCGTGCCGCCGATCGCGGGACCCACCGAGTCGGTCGTCAGGAGGTGGCCTAGGAAGATCCCGAGCGCGGCGAACGGAGCGAGGCCCACGAGAATCAAGCCCGTCATCGCCAGCCAATTCCCGGCCTGGAGGTCGACTCCCAGCGAGGCTCCTGCGGCGTACAGCAAGACGATCGTGACCACGGCCATGCAGTAGGCCGTCAGCACTTTCACGCGGAAGTAGGTACGGGTCGACAGCGGGGTGAGGCGAAGCTGCCGGTTCCACCCGACGGCACGCTCCGCTGCGATCCGTGCGCCCGAGCCGAGGACGGCGTTCATCGTCCCGAACGCGGTGAGGCCGACCATGAAGTAGAGCGGGGCGGCGATGCCGGTGCCGCCGATGTCGTGCACATGCCGGTTCGGGCCGGCGATCGCGAAGTAGAGGACGAGCGGGAACCCGAGCGAGAAGATGAAGAGGCGCCGGTTGCGGAACGTGCGCAGCAGCTCGTAGCGCGCGTAGCCGAGCGGGTCGTTCATGCCGCGACCTCCTCGTTGTCCGCCGTGAGCTGGAGAAATGCCTCCTCCAGCCCGGCGCCGCGCACCTCGAGGTCGTGAGCCTGAGGGTAGGTGGTGAGCAGCTCGCGCAAGGCCGCGTCGGAGTCGGAGCAGGAGAGAACGATCGCCTCGCCGCGCCGCTCGGCTCTCGTGACGCCGGGAAGCCGCTCGAGCGCCTCGAGCGAGACACCGGGAAGAGTTGCGCGGATAGTCCGCGAGCCGACGATCGCCTTGATCTCGGTTGTCGGCCCGTCGGCGACGACCCGCCCGTGGGCCATCAGCACGGCCCGGTCGGCATAGGCATCGGCCTCCCCGAGGTAGTGCGTGGCGAACAAGAACGTCTTGCCGGCGCCCGAGAGCTCGCGGACGGTCGTCCAGAACGCGTGCCTGGACTCGACGTCCATGCCCACCGTCGGCTCGTCCAGGACGAGCAGGTCGGGGTCGCTGACCAGAGCTACGGCGAAGCGCAGCCTCTGGGTCTCGCCGCCGCTCAGCCGCTCGGTCCTGCGCTCCGCGATTCCGTTCAGCTGCGCAAGGGCGAGGGTCTCGTCGACGGAAAGCGGCGCGGGGAACAGTGAAGCCATCATCGCCACGAGCTCCCGCACGGTGAGGTCGCGCAGCACGCCGCCCGCCTGCAGCATGACGCCGATGCGGCCGGCGCGGATCGCGCGATCGGGAGGACCTCCGAACACTGCCACCGAGCCCTCGTCCGGCTGTTGCAGGCCGAGGAGCATGTCCACGGTCGTCGACTTGCCCGCGCCGTTCGGGCCGAGCAGCGCCACCATCTCGCCAGGTCGCACGACGACGTCGACTCCGCGGACGGCCGGGACCGGCCCACTCGGCGAGCGGTAGGTCTTCTTGAGCCCACGGAGCTCGATCCCGCGCCCGTCTGTGCGGCTCGGCTCCATCGAGGGAACCGTAGCCAGCAAGCCATTGGTGCTGCCTTGAATGTCGTTGTCGCTGCGGAAGTGTTTCCCGGCTTGCGCCAGCGGGTACCGGGTGCGGGCGGCAGGGGTTCGTGACTTCGGGGGACGGTTGCAGCTTGCGGCCGAGCGCGACCGTTATGGGGTCGTTCCCCTGCCGCGACTACACGGCCGAATCGAGGATCTCCGCGTGCTCGCTCTCCGGCGGCGTGCCGTACGCGTAGACGAGCAGATCCTTGGCGCCGTGATTCACCGACTGGAGCGTCGTGCCCGGCTCGACGTGGATTAGGCCGCCCGGGGCAACGTCCTGGCGCTCCGGGGGGTCGCCGACGTACATCGAGAGCGTCCCGGCGAGGACGACGAACGTCTCTTCCTGGAGCGGATGCCGGTGGCGGCGGCCCTTCGCCCCCGGCTCGTAGCGCCAGATGTTCGCGCGCGTATGCGCGAAGCCGGCCCGGTCGCTGAGCTCCGCCACGTGGCGTGCAGCCTCGCCCGGCTCGTGCGGTCGTGTGATCCACTCGAGCTCGTCCGGACGGATCACGCGGAAGCCCACGCGGGGAGCCTAGCTGTGAGCGGTCGTCGC
>JBKPHO010000212.1:0-8282 GCA_046729915.1 Actinomycetota bacterium
GCGGAAGGGGGAGCGATGAAGAGACGATCCGCACTACTTGTGTTCGCGGCTGCCGCTCTACTGGCGGTCGCGCCGGGTCCCGCCACAGCGGATCCGAACAACGCGAGCGGCACATGGGAACTGCACCTCGAGGTGCCGAACGTCGCGATGGCGTCGAACGGAGACACCCTCGGACTTACCGGCATGGGCGTGTTCTCGATCCACCCGAAGAGCGTGACGGCGAGCGGCATGTTCACGCACAGCGTCTCCGGTGATGGCACGGTCACGGGGACGTGGACGGCGACCGATCTGCTGAGCTTCGAGTTCTACGGCTGCGGTGTCGTCCCGTCGATTGGGGCCATCTTGCCGCCGAACTTGTGCGGGGGCGTGGTGAAGATGCGAGTCGCGTTCACACCTGACGGGACGAGCCTGACGATCCCTGGGATCATCACGGTCTTCTGCGTCATCGGGCCACAGGCGCCGCCGCCGCACGACAACCCGACGGAGCCGGGTGAGGAGGGAGCGACCGCAGTTCTTCCCGGAATCGCCAACTTCAACAAGATCGTGTCTGGCATGAACGTCTACATCCAGACGTCATGAGACGACTAGCAGCCGTCGTCACCGCTGTCGTCGCGCTCGCAGCGAGTGGAGAGACTTCGGCGGCTTCGCCCATTGCGAACGGCGGCGGCAGGGGCAGCGTCGACGGAATCACGCCGTTCTCACAGTTCGGCTTCGGCGTGCGGTTCGGCGCGGCGGGTGCTGCGAGCGGTTCCTTCAACTGCTTGATGGCCGGATCGAGCGCCTTTCCGGGGTTCGAGCCGCTCATGAAGGTCTCCGGCAGCGTCACCGGCGGCAGCGTCGAAGTCGCGGCCGGCACCGCGTCCTTCACCGGCTCGGGAACGCTGAACCTTGGACCGAGCGGGAGCATGGACGCCTTGTTCCTGGTCAGCGTGCGCGATGGCGGCCCCGGCGTGGGGAAGCTCCACCTCACTGTTCTCGCACCGTTTTTCCCGGTTCCCGAGGAGACGGTGCTGACCGGGCAGATCTCGATCCGCTAGCCGGTCTTTTGCGTCAGCCGTGGCGAGGAGGACATGTGCCTCCTCGTCGCCGGCTGCCCGCGGGCGCGGAGCAGCTCACGTCGAGCCTCGACGTGTCTTCTATGTGGCTGGGCAGCCGACGACGACCGGCTGGGGCCGACCGCATCGGGCGTGGCTCGCGGCTTGCTTCGCGGAGCGTCTTGCGCTCTCTCTACCCGCCTGGGCCAGTGTGCGCGAAATGTCACCAGAGTCCGATAGCGGCGATGAGTTCGGTGGCTGCGGCAGGCTTGTCTAGGTGACAGGCAAGTAATGGTTTGGCAGTGTCACCGCAAGGCGGCAGACGACCGGTACGAAAGGAGCATCGTGGGCGAGCGAACGCAGAGCGACAGCAGCGCGTGGCCCGGCGGAATCGCGGCGAAACACTGTTCGTCGAGGACTTGCGGGCGGCGAGACGCTTCTATGAAGACGTCTTCCGGCTGCCTGTGCACTACGAAGACGAGCACTCGGCCGTGTTCAAGTTTGCTGACACGCTTGTCAACCTGCTCACGGCTGGCCAGGCGCCGAGCCTGGTCCAACCGGCGACGGTCGCGCCGCCCGAGGCGGGTGTCCGTTTTCAGTTCACGCTCGGTGTCGAGGACGTCGATGCCATGTGCGCCGAGCTGGAGGAGCGGGGTGTTCAGTTGCTCAACGGGCCGATGGACCGACCGTGGGAAGTCCGCACTGCCAGCTTCCGCGATCCCGCCGGTCACATCTGGGAAATCGCCCACTAGGCCGCCAAGGCAGGAGGGCCTCCGCTGGGCCAGTGTCCCGGAATGAAGCTCCTATGACCTGTCAAGCCATAAGGGGCTCCTCGCTCTGCAGCAGCCGGTAGAGGCGGCGGGCGAGGTAGCGCTTGAGCAGCCGTGTCGCCTCGCGGCGGCTCTTGCCCTCCGCGAGGCGGCGGGCGATGTAGTCCCGGGTTGAGGGATCGTGCTGGCGGCGGTGGAGCACGATCGTGTGCAGCGCCCGGTTGAGCTGACGATCGCCGCCGCGGCTGAGCCGGTGCCGGGTGGTCTGGCCGCTGGAGGCGGGGATGGGTGCGACGCCGGCGAGGCGCGCGAAGCAGGCTTCCGATCGCAGACGGCCGCGGTGTGACCAGGCGACGAGCAGCTGGGCAGCGACGATCGGTCCGACGCCGGGCTCCTCGAGCAGCCTCGGCGCGAGTGCGCGGACGTGGGCGAGGATCTCGCCCTCGAGCTCGTCAGCTTCGACCGTGGCCGCCCGGGCCCGGCGGGCGAGGCTGCGCAACACGAGCCGTGTCGCGAGCTCGTCGGCGGCCGCTGAGCCGGTGCGGCGGAAGCGGCTGCAGCGGTCGAGCAACTTCCCCTCCGGCAGTCGGCGCAGCTCCTGGCGAAGCGGCTCCGGGGCGGTGACGATGACGGCGCGCAGTTGCGTCAGCGCCTCGCGGCGGGCGTCGACGGCGCTGCGGCGCGCGACCAGCAACAGCCGCAACGCCTCGCGCCGCTCGCCTGTCCGCGGGAGCGCGCACGTATCGCTGGCGAGCGTGGCCCGCGCGGTCCTGGCCGCGTCGAGCGCGTCGTCTTTGCCGCGGAGCCGACGCTCGCTGCGCGGTGTGCGGCTGGCCTCGAGCACGCACTCTCCGCGTGCACGAAGGTAGCGGCCAAGACCGGCGCCGTAGCTGCCGGTACCCTCGACCGCCCAGGCGCGGCGGCCGGCTGCGTGCTGCTCGGCGACGCGAAGCAGCTCGTGGTAGCCGCGCGCGTTCGCGGACGCCGCCGCTCCGGCGACAACGGCGCCCGCTGGCGCCGTCACGACCGCCATGACGTGCGCGTCGCGGTGGGTATCGACGCCGAGCAGGTAGTCCAGCTCGTTTGCAAGCATCAGACTCGATCCTCCGACCTCGCTCGTAGGGTCCGGTGGTGCCGGTCTGAAGCAGGGAAACCGCGGCGGCAGGACGGTAATGAGTCACGCCGATGAGGCGGACAGGCTCCTGATCAAGCCAGCAGCGGGCGCCAGACCGGCGCCGCCGCGTACGCGCGGACGTTTCATTCCCAAGGCACGCACGAAGCGGCCAGTCACCAGACGAGTCACACACGACACGGCGACAACCAGGCTGGCGTCGGCCCCAGACAGACCGACCCGCCGAGTCTTACCGTCACTAGAGCCCTCACTAAGGTGTGGGCATGATCAAGGCGCCACGCGGGTGAGTAAGAAGGCCGGCCTTCTAACCCGGTTTGAGTCGCGTGGTCGGCGGTCCGGCCGCATTCCCTTGTCGACCCGGAGACGGCGAGCGAGTTGGTGACCGCGGCTGAGGCGGCAGGCGTCCGGGTACTCGGCGTCGATGGATTTCTTGTCAGTCCCGATGGGATTCAGCCACTTCAGGAGATGGAGCTGGACGTTGAGGATTCACCGAATCCCTACGACGCGACGCGGACATTCCTAAGCCAGGTCACCGCACCGGCCCACATGTTCGAAGTCGCTTTGGACGACGAGTAGCAGGTTCGCCGCCTGGGCCAGCGTTGCTAAATGACGCCCGGTATCGAACGTCAGGCAGGCCCTCGCGTGTCGAGTCCTAGCACTTAGGCTCAGCCAGTGAGCTGGTTCCGGTGCTAACGAAGGTGGCTCTTCCTCTGGCAGCTCTGCTTGGCGCTGCGACTCTTGCCGTTTCGCTGCTCGGATGCTCCTCGGGCCGAGGCGATTCAAGGGAGCGGAACCGCGCTCTCGCGGATGGCCGGGTGTTCCTGAAGCGTCTCGCCCCCGGCCAGCCAGCCTTCCACGTCTCCGGTGCGAAGCAGGTGAGGCACAACGTCTGGCGAGTCGAAGTCGAAGCGAACCGACCGCACCCACCGCCGCCGAAGTACGCCTGCCTCACGATCCAGCTCGACCGCTTCGCCGTGCACGTCCAGCAGCGCACCAAGCTCCAGGTTCGCGCGAACGTTCGCGGGGTCAGAAGCGACTTCGGCCGCTGCCCTTGACGGCTTCAGGAAGAACGGACAGTGGGTTGCGATGACCGCTGGAGTCCTGGTCAGAGTTCCGCGCCGCTTCTCGAGACGGCGTGAGCGTTACCCACGCATACCTAACTAGATCCCCATTAGTCGGGTATTACGCTACTTCGTAGTTAGGTGCCAGATTCTTCGGGCGCTTCGGCCCATGCTTCTGCACCACACCGCGTACACGTCTGGTCGTGGACGAACCACACCTGCTCATCCGAACCAGGAGGGACGCCGATTCGGACCTTGCGCTCCTCGGTGTCGTCGACCAACTCCCAGCGGTGACCCACGACACCGCAGACGACACGCGCGAGCGGGCGCGCATACGTCATGTCGACCGCATCAGTCGAGGGCGTCTCGGCCACTAGTCAAGGATTTTTGGCAAGTCTGTAGTCAGCGGTAGGACGCCGGGCAGCACTGCGGTCAGCTGATTCGTGCTGGAAGCTGATCGAGGGCGGCGCGGAGGAACGCGTCGCGGCGCTCCGTGACGGCCGCGGCGTCCAGCGGGCTACCGTCGCCGGCGAACCCCGGGAGCCACTCGCCGTGGATCACGGTCGGCGTGTTGAGCGCGGCGACGGCATCCCAGTAGGGCACCGCGATCGGGGCCCGCCCGGCCTGTCGCTGCCAGCCCTCCAACACCTGGGCTGGCGCGTCCTGGCCGTACTGAAGCGCCATCTGCATTCGAAGGCTGCCGAGATCGACTCCCGGATCACCAACCCCGGCTCCCTTCCAGTCGATCAGCGCGACGCAGCGGTCGCCCTCCCACAGCATGTTGCCGCCCCAGACGTCGCCATGCAGGAACACCGATGCGGCCGCGGGCACGCCATGCGACCTGACCCGCTCGTCGGCCTGCTGCAACAGAGGTGTCGTCGGCGCCCGGCCCCGTCGGCGGTCGGCGGCTCGGTCGTCGGCGGCGCACGGCCGGGGCCGGTGCGGCAGGTCGACCTGTGGCGCCAAGACGACGGCGCTGACCCTCGCGATTGCGGCTCCCGCTTCCCGGAGGCGGGCGGCAGAAACCATCGGTGGGGAACCGCTGCTGCCGGACAGGAAGGTCTCCAGGGTAGCCACGGTTCCGCTCGCCCTCCCGTCGAGATCGGCGGCGATCAGGCGCGGCCCGGCCAGGCCATGGGTCTCGGCCAGCCGAAGGGCGCGGGCGTTGGTGATCACCATGCCGCCGGTGATCCAGCGCGGCACCGAGATCCTCAGGATGAGGTCAGTGGCGCCGGTCGACGTTCCTTCGACTCGGACGCGGAATGTGCCAGAGGGACGGTGGGTGCTGCGGGAGGGGTTCTCGATCGAAACGACGCGCATCCCGCCGACCACTCCGGCCACCCAGCGCAGAACATGCTCGCTCGGCAACGCTGCTGTGTGCGCCCCATCGCCATCCATAAGACGCTCAATCGCAGCGGAGCTTATTCGCGATGGGCCAACCACGATCAAGCGGTGCGCTCACGACATCGCATGTGCGAGCGTTCGCTCGCCCGAACCCGTCGTAGCGAACTGATCCGCACGCTCCCTACTCGAACGCCGCAGAGCGGGATGGAGCGTTTATGGAGCAGAGCGGTCGCAACCGGTGGCAACCGGTCGCAAAATGGGACCGCGCGAAAGCGGCCCAAATAGGCGAGAACCGTTGCCGTGGGTTGCGACCAGTTGCCGATCGGAGCGCATGGTAAGGAGGGGGTCGACGGTTCGAGTCCGTCAGAGGGCTTATCTGGAATCGCGAAGCCGCTGCAAACGCGCCTTTTTTGTTGCCGCAATAGGCACTGTGGAGCACCTCCTTGAGACGGAGGGACTCGATGGTTCCTGAGGGAGCTTCGCCCGTGCGAAAACGGCCTCAACAAGCGGTTCGGCAACGTCCTTATCGCTCGAGAGCAGTCGAGTTGGGGACGCGACCGACCTAGTCGAGACGCACCGCATCCAGGAGCGGGCCGTTCTCACGCGCCGCATCACGCCCGAGGCGCGTGCCGAGGAGAGGCCGGACGAGCGCAGGGTCCGGGGCGAGATCACGCCGATACTGCAGACCGACGCCTGACTTCGAGGCCGTCGGTTCTCCCCCGCCTCGCGAGCTCGAACCGCGGTAACGTCAGGGCTCATTCACCAACGAGGAGGATGCGATGACGACGCTGCGTGACGACGACATCCAGACCATCCCGTCGGAGCGTGAGCGGTTCGAGCCCTCGGCCGACACCGACGACACCGACTCGACCGACACCGACGCCGACGACGCCGACTCGGACGGCACTGACGACTCGGACGGAACTGACGCAGGCGACTCGGACGGCTCGTAGGGCCGCCGAGGCCGCGCTCGAGCGCTGCCTCGAGCCGGTCGACGCCGAGACGTTCTTCAACGAGCACTGGTCGAAGCGCCCGCTGCTTGTCGAACGCGACGAGTCGGGCAGGTTCGACGACCTGCTCTCGGAGGCGGATGTCGAGCGCCTCGTCTGTTCGACGGGCATCCGCTATCCGGCGATCCGGCTCGTGCGCGAGGGAAGCCAGCTGCCGGTCGCCGCGTACACGCGCGACGTCTCCTGGCGTCCGCCGTTCACGAGCACGGCGGACGTGCCGCGCGTGCTCGCCGAGTGGCAGGCGGGCGGGACGATCGTCCTGCAAGCACTGCACGTCAACTGGCATCCGCTCGCGGTCTTCTGCCGCCTGCTCGAGGCGGCGATCGACCGCCCGGTGCAGGCGAACGCGTACTACACGCCCCGTGGCTCGCAGGGGTTCGCTGTGCACCACGACACGCACGACGTGCTCGTCCTCCAGATCGCCGGTGAGAAGCGCTGGCTCCTGTACGAGCCGCTGCTCGAGCTGCCGCTCAAGCACCAACGCTACTCGGCGGCCCTCGGCGAGCACGATGAGGCGAGCGACGATTTCGTCCTCCGCGCCGGCGGCTCGCTCTACCTCCCGCGCGGGTGGCTGCACCAGGCGGAGACATCGGAGACCGACTCGCTCCACATCACCATCGGGATCACGCCGCACACATGGCTCGACGCCGCGAAGGGCGCACTCGGGACGCTCGAAGACGAGCTCTCCGTGCGGCGCGGCGTCGAGCACGGCTCCGCTGACGGGATCCCCGAGCTGGTCGCGGAGCAACTCGATCCCGAGCTTGTGGAGAAGCGCCGGCGACGTCGGTTTCTCGACTCACGCCGGCCGATTCGAGAGGACGGGCTCTCGCAGCTACGTGCTCTCGATCGACTGGACGAGCGCACGCGGCTCGAGCGTCGTGAGACGGTGCTCGCCGATCTCGAGGAGTCGCCGACCGGCGTCGTGCTGATCTTCGAGGGCAAGCAGGTCCGGTTTCCCAGTCAAGCGGCGGTCGAGCTGCGGGCGTGCTTCGAGACCGACGCGCCGTTCCAGCTCGACCAACTTCCCGGCGATCTCGACCCGGAGGGCAGGATCGTCCTCGCCCGCCGGCTCGTGCGTGAGGGCTTCCTCCGCGTCACGCGCTGACGGGCCGCAGAGCCGTGACCACGTAGCGACGCGCTCGCCTCGGCTCGGCCGACTCGCAGGTGAGGTACACGGGCTCGTCCGCGAGCGTCGCGGCGACGTCGGCCTCCTGAACCGTCCCGTCGGGCGTCCGTAAGCGGACCCGCCACGCACCCTTGCCGTGCGGCTCCGAGCCGACCAGGTTCAGATCGTCGATCCCGAAGAGGCCCTTCGACTCGCGGATCGCGTGCTCCGCAGCCTGCACCTGGCAGGAGTGGCCGGCACGACCGCGGTAATGCTCGAGGTCGATGCTTCCCGACGCCTGCGCCGCCACCAGCCCGGCCGTGTCGGCGGTATCGACGCGCCCGTAGTAGAGCCCGTGCGGGAAGACGACGACGTTGCCGGCGAAGCGGTCGCCGCCGACGTGCGTCGACTGCCACACGAGGTCGGGGTCGACCTCCGGCCGGAGGGCGTCGTACACCGGGCGTCCTCGCAGCGCGCAGCAGCGGTCGCGCTTCCCGTGCGCGCAGACGACGAAGAGCGGCCGATCGAGCGGCGCCGCCGAGGCGCCGCCGTCGGCGAGCGCGGCCGCGAAGTCGAAGCCGCGCAAGTCGTCCTGGTGCTCGACCTCGAGCCGGAAGAAGCGCTCCTGCCCTGGTCGCGAGCTGCCGAAGAAGACCGACCGTCCGGCCTGCGCGCGGCGCTCCGGCTTCTTGAGGAAGAGCAGTCGCGAGCGCTCGAGCGCGTCGAGCTGCTCGCGGAGGTGGGCCTTCAGCTCTGCCGAGAGCAGGCTCTCGCCGAGCACATCCCTGGACCAGGCTCCTCGATATTCGACGAGGATCCAATGGTC
>JBKPHO010000213.1:0-3158 GCA_046729915.1 Actinomycetota bacterium
CGGGCGAAGACTCCGCTGCGCTGCCTCGCGCTAGACCGCGCCAGCTTCCGCTCGCTCGTCGCCGAGCACCCGGACGTGGCGGCTGCGCTGCTCGAGGTCGCGCTCGTCCGCCTGGCCGAGAACGCCGGCGTCGAAGACAGGTAGAAGGGACACGTCCGGGGTCTGACCCGGGCCATGGCCGTTTTGGCCACGTGCGTGTCGATGCAGACGATCAGGCTCGGCGGGTGGCCAGGCACAATGGGCGGGTGTTCAGCCCGTCCGTCGACAACCTCGTCGCGCAGCTGACTCGGCTGCCCGGCGTCGGCCAGCGCACCGCGCAGCGACTCGCCTTCCACCTGCTGCGCGTGCCGAAGGACGAGGCCGGTGCGCTCGCCGCCGCGATCGCCGAGGTCAAGGAGCGCGTCCGCTTCTGCCGCGAGTGCGGGAACCTGACCGAGGAGGAGACGTGCGAGATCTGCCGCGACGCGCGTCGCGACCACACCATCGTCTGTGTCGTCGAGCAGCCCGCCGACCTGATCTCCGTCGAGCGCACGCACGAGTACCGCGGGCTCTACCACGTGCTCGGCGGGGCGCTCTCCCCGCTCGACGGCGTCGAGCCCGAGCACCTGCGCATCGACGAGCTGCTTGGCCGGGTCGATCGCAACGGCGTCCAGGAGGTCGTGCTCGCGACGAATCCGAACATGACCGGCGAGGCGACCGCGGCCTATCTGGCCGACCGCCTACGCGGCCGCGTGCGGGTGACGCGCCTCGCGAGCGGCTTGCCCGTAGGCGCCGACCTCGAGTACGCGGACGAGGTCACGCTGGGGAGGGCGCTGAGCGGACGCCGAGAAATGTAGAGAGCACGGGGAAACCCCTGGTTCCCCCGTGAACCCCCTCCTTGCGTGCGGAGCTCTCCACAACTGTTTCAGGAGCCGCCCATTCCAGCTCACTCCCGATTGTTTGACGTAAGCGAGGCTCCCGCCGGGCAAAGCCCGGCTCCGCCGGCACTTGTCGCGGCCCAAGGGTGTTTTCGACCTAGGGGACTCCTACACTGTCGGCCGTGACGACAGCGGAATTCGAGGCGCTGCCGGCTCTCGAGCACGCGGAGCCGCGGCTCGACACGCTGGTGATGAAGTTCGGCGGCACCTCCGTCGCAGACCCGGGGAAGATCAAGGACGTCGCCCGCCGGCTCGTCGAGGCGCGACACGCCGGCAACCGCGTGGTCGCCGTCCTCTCCGCGATGGGCGACTCGACCGACGACCTCGTGCGCCTCGCCTACGAGGTCTCCCCGCGCCCCAAGCCGCGCGAGCTCGACATGCTCATCTCGGTCGGCGAGCGGATCTCGTGCGCGCTCGCCGCGATGGCGATCCACGACCTTGGCGCAGAGGCGATCTCCCTCACTGGCTCGCAGGCCGGGATCGTCACGGACACGATGCACGGCCGTGCGAAGATCGTCGACGTCCGCGCCCGCCGCATCCACGAGGCGCTCGACCAGGACCGGATCGTGCTCGTCGCCGGCTTCCAGGGCGTCTCGACCGACTTCGACATCACGACGCTGGGCCGCGGCGGGTCCGACACGACCGCCGTGGCACTGGCCGCCGCGCTCGGCGCGCAGGTCTGCGAGATCTACACGGACGTCGAGGGCGTCTTCACCGCCGACCCGCGGCTCGTCCCCGAGGCGCGCAAGCTGCACGCGGTCACGTACGAGGAGATGCTGGAGATGGCGGCCTCGGGCGCGAAAGTGCTGCAGGTACGCTCGGTCGAGGTCGCGCGCAACCACGACGTCAAGCTGCACGTTCGCTCCACGTTCTCTGCGGAGGACGGCACCTGGATTCGCGAGGAGGACGACCGCATGCTCGAGAAGGCGCTCATCTCCGGGGTCACTCACACGCGCGAGGAGACGCTCTACCGCGTCGAAGGGACGACTCCCTCGCGCCTGTTCGCGGCGCTTGCCGAGGCCGGCGTCAACGTCGACACGATCGTCCAGACCGGGCCCGAGATCGTCTTCTCGGCGCCTGCCGACGACCGCGACTCGGCCTCCGAGGTGCTCGACGGGCTGGCCGTCGAATGGAGTGCCCGCGACGACCTCGGCAAGGTCAGCGTCATCGGCGCGGGCATGAAGAGCCACCCCGGCGTGGCCGCGAAGGCGTTCGAGACGCTCGCCGCGGCGGGGATCGAGCCCCAGGTGGTCACGACCTCGCCGATCAAGATCGCCTGCCACGTGCGCAGCGACGAGGTCGAAACGGCGGTCGCGGTCCTGCACCGCGCGTTCGAGCTCGACGCGCCGGAGGCGGAGCGCCAGCATGCCTAGGAGTCCGTTTCAGGCTGATGCTTCGCCGTCGGGGTGCGATGGGTGGTGCGTGGCAAGGACGCAAACGCGTACGCGTTCTCGGATCACGCGAGGCTACGGGTGCGACTGAGGACGCCGTCCACGCGCGGCACAGCGCGGCCCGACGGCACAAGGCCTCAGTCTGAGACGGGCTCGCCACGGATCGGGGTCGTCGGGGCCACGGGCGCGGTCGGGCGTGTCGTCGTGAAGCTCCTCGGCGAACGCGGCTTCGACGACGTGCGCCTCTTCGCCTCCCAGCGCTCGGCCGGGACCGATCTCGCCGGGCGGAAGGTCGAGGAGGCCACGCCGGAGGCGCTCTCGGCAGGGGACCTCGACCTCTGCCTCTTCTCGGTCGGGACGCCCGCGAGCCGCGAGCTCGTGCCGCACGCCGTGCGTGGCGGCGCGGTCTGCGTCGACAAGTCTGCGGCCTTCCGGCTCGAGCAAGGCGTCCCGCTCGTCGTGCCCGAGGTGAACGGCGAGCGCGCGCTGGGGCACGAGGGCGTTCTCGCGAACCCGAACTGCTGCGCGATCCCGCTGGCGCTCGTGCTCAAGCCGCTCCATGAGGCCGCGGGGTTGCGCGCGGTGCGGGTGGCGACGTACCAGTCGGCCTCGGGCGCGGGCGCGCAGCGGCTGCAACGGCTCCTCGACGAGCCTGCGGCCGAGCACGACCTCGCAATGGACTGGGACTACGACGGCGAGGAGTTCGAGGAGGAGTCGAAGCTGCGCGACGAAACGCGGAAGATCCTCGAGCTGCCGGAGCTCCCGCTGAGCGCGACCTGCGTCCGCGTGCCGGTGCCCGTCGGCCACGCGGAATCCGTCTGGCTTGAGACGGAGGAGCCGCTCTCCCCGG
>JBKPHO010000214.1:0-5305 GCA_046729915.1 Actinomycetota bacterium
CGCGAGACCGCGGTCGCGAACTGGGTGCGCGAGAGCCCGCCGGGCTTTCTCTTCACGGTGAAGATGAGCCGCTATGCGACGCATATCAAGCGGCTGCGCGACCTTGCCCCGAGCATCGCGCTCTTCTACGAGCGGATCGGGGCGCTAGTCGCTTCGCCCAAGCTCGGCCCGGTGCTCTGGCAGCTTCCGCCCGACTTCCGCCGGGATGACGCGCGCTTGACGCAGGCGCTCGACCAGCTCCCACGTGGACGCCATTGCTTCGAGTTCCGCCACGAGAGCTGGTTCGTGGATGAGGTGTACGAGCTGTTGCGGCGGCACGCCGTCGCCCTCGTGATCGGCGACACGCCGCAGCGGCCGTTTCAGCCGCACGTCTTCACCGCCGACTGGACGTTCGTCCGCTTCCACCACGGCACACGCGGCCGAGACTCGAACTACTCCGACCGCGAGCTCGAGGAGTGGGCACAGCGCATCGCCGCTTGGCGCCGGGAGGTCGAGGTGCTCGCGTACTTCAACAACGATCGCCGCGGCTTCGCTCCGAGGAACGCCCTCGAGCTACGGAAGCTTCTGGGGCCCGCCGGTGTCTAGCATCACTTTGTGCGGCCACTGAGCGCGGTAGCCCTGCTCGTGGCGCTCGCCGGGTGCGGCGGGCACGGCGCGGCGACGACGGCGCAGACTGCCCCGAAGCCGGCGCCGAAGCTCCGAGTCCAGCTGACCGGGCAGTCGCATCACCCACGCGTCGGCAAGGAGTGGAGCTACGAGGTCCGCGTCACCTACGCCGACGGCAAGCCGGCTGCCTTCCGCGTGCACCTGCAGTTCCTCTTCGGCGGCGTCCCGGTCGGCCAGGTTGGGCGCCACCGGGTGCCGAACGGCGTCTGGCGCGAGACCTTCGGCGTCCCCGGCAACCCACCTTTCCCGGAGCGGGCGCGAGGCCAGCCGCTTGTTCTGCAAGCGGTCGTGACCGCTCTCGGCGAGACGCGCACGGCGAGCTACTGGATACGCGTGAGATGAGTGGCGCGGAGGTAGTGGTCGAGCGGGTCGCGAAGGCCTTCGAGGGCGGGCGGATCCAGGCGCTCGACGGAGTTTCGCTGCGGCTCGACCCGGGTGAGCTCGTCGCGCTGACCGGCCCCTCCGGCTCGGGCAAGAGCACGCTGCTGAACCTGATCGGCGCACTCGATACCACCGACGGCGGCTCGATCCTGGTCGACGGCCGGCCGCTCGAGCAGCAGGACGCGACCGGGTACCGCGCCGCGACGGTGGGCTTCGTCTTCCAGGCGCACAACCTGATCCCGGTGCTGACGGCGTCCGAGAACGTTCAGGTCGCGATGATCGGCCACGGCCTCGGGCGGGTCGAGCGCCGGCGGCGCGCGGAGGAGCTCCTTGCCGAGGTCGGCCTCGCGCGAAGGGCGCAGGCGCACCCGCCGGTCCTCTCCGGCGGCGAGCGCCAGCGGGTTGCGATCGCGCGCGCTCTCGCGAACGACCCGCGCCTGCTGCTCGCCGACGAGCCGACCGGCGCGCTCGACTCCGAGACCGGCGAGCAGATCGTCTCGTTGCTCCTCGGCCTGCGCGAGCGGCGCGGGATGACGATCCTGCTGGTGACGAACGACCGCGAGGTGGCGGAGCGCGCCGACCGGGTGGTCGAGCTGCGCGACGGACGGCTACTCGCGCCGGAGCGCCTCGATCGGCGTTAGCCGCGTCGCCCGCCAGGTCGGATAGACCGCGCCGATCAGTCCCACGCCGAGCGCGAAGGCGAGCCCCCACGCGAAGACGCCTGCCGTGAAGTCGGGCTCGAGCAGGCTCGACGCGTCGCCGCCCGAGGTGAAGAGCTCTGCCGCGGCATAGCCGAGGGCGAGCCCCACCGCCAGCGCGAGCAGGCAGATCGCCAGCGCCTCGCTCACCAGCAGCGCGCCGATCCGGAAGGCCGACCAGCCGACGGCGCGGAGGATGCCGATCTCGCGTACGCGCTCGAACACGGCCATCGCCATCGTGTTCGTGACGGCGATGCCGCCGACGATCAGCGCGAGCAGGGAGACGATCCAGCCCGTCGTGAAGATCAGCCGCGAGCTGGTGTCGATTCGCACCGCCTGACCCGGCTCGGTCACCGCAACGGTGTTCGTGAAGTCCCTCTCGATCCTGCTTGCGACCTCCTTCGGACGTGCGGCGGGGTCGACTGTGATCCCGAAGGTCGTGACCTCGTGCGGCCGCCCGGCGAGCCGCTGCACGGCTGCCAGCGGCAGGACGACGCCGTTGTCGACGAACGGGTTTCCGGTATGGAAGATGCCGGCGATGCGAAACGAGCGCTTCCCGAGGTGCAGCTCCCCGCCCGCGTCGAGCCGGAGCCTCCCGGCCGCGCCGTCGCCGACGAGCGCCTCGTCGCCCCTGGCGCGCGTGCCCTGGACGACGACCATCCGCCGCGCGGGGAAGCCGCCCGGCTCGTAGCCGAAGACGAGCAGGCTTTTCGTGTTGAAGAGAACGATCGGCGCAACTGCCGCGACGCCGTGCTCCGAACCCAGCTCCCCGGCCAGGCTCTGCGGCAGCAGCGAGCGCGTCAGATCCGAGGTCCCCGCCTGGAAGACGCCGAAGTCGGCGCGGCCGATGTGGATCAGCTCGTCCGCGGTCCGCTTCGCCCCGTTGGCGATCGAGAGCAGCGCCACGATCAGGCCGACGCCTAGCGCGACCCCGGCGGCCGTCAACGCCGTGCGCACCGGGCGCCGCAAGAGGTTTCGCCGGACGAGCCCGAGCCAGGTCACAGAGGACATCCTTCCTTCGCTACGCTCCGGTTGCGATGGAAGCCTCCCGCGAGGAGATCCTCAAGGCGCTCGAGCAGGTGATCGACCCGGAGCTGAAACGCAACGTGGTCGAGCTTGACATGGTGCGCGACGTGCGCATCGAGGGCGGCGACCTGACCATCGGGATCGCGCTCACGGTGGCCGGCTGCCCGCTGCGCGCGAGCTTCGAGGAGCAGGTCGGAAAGGCGCTCGCGCCTATCGACGGCGTCCAGCGGGTGTCGCTCGAGTTCGGCGTCATGACCCCTGAGGAGCGCAGCGCCCTCACTGCCCGCCTGCGCGGCTCGGTCACCGAGCGCACGAAGGGGATCCAGCTCGACCGTTCCACCCGCGTGATCGCGGTTGCGAGCGGCAAGGGCGGCGTCGGCAAGTCGACGCTCTCGGCGAACCTCGCCGCCGCCTTCGAGCAGCTCGGCCAGAGAACCGGGATCCTCGACGCCGACGTCTACGGCCACTCGATCCCGCACCTGCTCGGCATCCACCAGACGCCGGTCGCGGTCGACCGGATGATCGTGCCGCCGGTCCGCGGGGAGCTGAAGCTGATGTCGATCGGCTTCTTCCTCGAGGACAACGAGCCGGTGATGTGGCGCGGCCCGATGCTACACCGGGCGCTCGAGCAGTTCCTCACCGACGTGCACTGGGGCGAGCTCGACACGCTCGTCGTCGACATGCCGCCGGGGACCGGCGACGTCTCGATCTCGCTCGGCCAGCTGCTTCCGCGCGCGGAGGCGCTGATCGTGACGACGCCCCAGCCGCTCGCCCAGGAGGTCGCCGCCCGCGCCGCGCTGATGGCGCGGAAGACGAACATGCGGCTGCTCGGCGTCGTCGAGAACATGAGCGGGGAGACCTTCGGCTCCGGCGGCGGCGACAAGCTCGCGCAGGAGCTCGAGGTGCCGCTGCTCGGCCGCGTTCCGCTCGACGCCCGCCTCCGCGAGGCTGGCGACGAAGGCGTCCCGCTCGTGGAGAGCGACCCGGGCTCGGAGCCCGCCCAGGCGATCACCGAGCTCGCCGAGGCGATTGCCGCCACGAAGCGCGAGCAGGGTGTCGGGATCGTGAAGTCCCTGCCGGTTCTCTCCTAGAGATAGCCGGTTCGCTGGAGGAACCGGCGCAGGCGCTGCTCGAACCGGGGCCTCGGCAGCTCACCGTGGATGCGGCCGCTGCGGGCGAGACGGTCGATCGTCCGGAATGCGGCCGCTGAACGACCGAGCATGCACTGGTCAGCGGCCCAGGCGGCGATTCCCTGGTTGCTCCGCCCGCGGCGGCGGCTCATCGCCTCGTGCCAGAGCGCCGTTGCGTCGCGCCTGATCTCACCCTGGTAGGCCTTCGTCTCGACCCTCGTGCGCCCCTGCCGGTAGGTGAGGATGTGCACGGGCCAGCGCGAGTCGGCAAAGCTCGCGAAGACGTAGGAGAAGCGGTTGTCGCGTGTGACCAGCTCCTGCCGGCCGTTGTGGTCGAGGTCCGCGAGCACGTAGCTGAAGTTGCCCCAGACGTGGACGAGCGGCCGGTAGCGGTCGGTCTCCGTGACGTAGCGGTAGATCTGCGTGTACCAGCAGCAGTGCGCGCCGCCCCAGTAGAGGTCGAGCAGCACCTCCGGCTCGCCGTCGCCGTCGAGGTCGCTGATCGAGACCGAGCGCCGGTGGGAGAAGTAGCCGGCCGGCTGCGCGTTGAGCCCGCCGTCGGGCGGTCGGCGCAACGGAGCCGCGAAGCGGACCTCGCCGGAGCGGCGGATCGTCAGCCGCTGCTTCGTGAACCGGAACTTTGCAGCGTCGAACGAGTACGAGAAGACGGCCTCGACCGCTCCCGAGCGGGCGCGCTCCATGCGAGGCTTCGGTGCTGCGGCGGCCGTCGCCACGAGGACGGCGCCGAGCGCGACGGCAAGCGCTGCGGCCTTCACGCAGGCGTTATAGCCACCGAAGGTGCTCGCTTGCGACGCCGACCAAAGAGGGCGTGCCGACTTTGCACGCGCGCCCGTGGGCGTGCCGGCTTTTGCCGGTGCGCCCGTCTAAGAGCCGAAGGGCGCCACAAGGGCGCCCTCCGTGTTCCAGCGGACCCCGGGGCATCCGCGCAGGAGCCCTCGCTGAAACTACGGAGTACGACGACGAACCGACGCCCCACGGCTGTGCCAGTCCGTAAGGATTTCGTAAGGCGCTCGCTTGCGACGCCGATCAAAGAGGCCGTGCCGGCTTTGCCGGCGCGGCCGTCCAACACACCATCTGGGATAGAGATGACCTTGCCCTTCTACCGACACAGCCTCTAAGAACTCGTCTCAAAATGAAGCCTTGTGCCCCCGAGCCGCGCTGGACGCCGCGAGGCCGCGTCCTCGGAAGCGCCCGTAGCCTCCGGCTACGCACGCTCCGCTGCGTCCTTGCCTCGCACCGCCCAGCGCACCTCGGCGGCGAAGCGTCATTCCGAAACGAGTTCTAAATGCGCGAGGAGGACGTTCTCGGGACGCTGCAAGGCCTCGGTTTCGCCGAGGCCGACGCGCGCACGCTCGCGGATCACTTCCTCGACGCTGAGCGGCG
>JBKPHO010000215.1:0-4408 GCA_046729915.1 Actinomycetota bacterium
CGCGGCGAAGTCCTCGTCCTCCGGCGCGTACTTGGAGACCGCCTCGGCGTCGCGATCGGCCGCCCGCTGCAGCTCGTCGAGCGCCGCCTCCTCGTTCTCCAGTCGCGCCTCGACGCAGGCGAGGTTGTAGTAGCCCTGCCACGCGTCGGGATTGGCTTTGATTCCCGCCTCGAGCTCGGCGCGGGCCCCGGCCTCGTCGCCCTGGTCGAGCCGCGAGATCCCGGCGAACGCCCACTCCCAGCCAGAGGGCTGAAAGACCTCGCCCGGCTTCGCACCGATCCCGAGCACCGTCGTTCCAGGCTCGGCTGCGAGTGCGCCGCGCGGTGTTCCCGGCGGGCAATGGACGAGGGTGCCCGCCGGCGCGTCGTGCTCGTCGCCCTCGATGGTGAAGGTCGCGCGACCGGAGAGCACGACGTAGAGCTCCTCGTGTCCGCCCTCCTCGCGGTGCTCCTCGACGACGCGCTGCCCCGCCTCGTCCGCGGTGTAGGCATTGACGCCGAAGGCGCGGATGTCGAACCGCCTCCGCACCGGGCGCCAGGTCAGGCCCTGCTGGCCGTGGATCGGGTACGAGTCCAGCTCCTCGATGCGGGCGACGCCGTACCGCTTCTCGCTCACGTTTGCCTCCTCAGCTCCTCGAGCACGACGGGATCGACGCGCTCGACACCGTCAACGCGCTCCTCGAGGTTCTCGTTCCCGGCCCACGCGAAGAAGGCGTCGCCGAGCTCGCCCTCGTAGCCGAGGCGCGCGAGCCGCTCCCGCAACTCCTCGGCGAGGGTGTCGTCGACCTCGAGCCACTCCTCGTGCGGCGTCTTGCCGAAGATCGCCTGGTGCATGCCGTAGATGCGGCGCAGCTCCTCGAGCGGTCGCGCGTGCTCGTCCACTCGCAGGTCGACCACGCTGTCCGAGAGACCCGCGTAGCCGGCGTCGCGCTCGACCACGAGCAGCGCCGCCGACTGCTGGCCGCGCCGGTCGCCTCCGGCCGCCTGGGCCGCGTCGAGGCAGTCGAGCAGCCGCTCCGCGAGCGGCGCGCCGGCGCTTCGCTCGAACGTCTCGGCGATCGCATCGACGGTCGCGGCGGAGACGAGAATGTTGCCCTGCGCTGCGTGGCCCGAGCCGGTCCGTCCGCCGGCCCACTCGAGGCACTCGGAGCCTGTGTAGCTCGCGCCGCGGCCCTCGCGGTCGACGACGCCGAGCTGCCTGTGGTCGCGGCCATCGTCCTCGGACGTCAGGCGCTCGACCACTTGCTCCGCGCTCAGGCCCTCGCGCAGGAAGCGGAGCCCGTCCGGCCCGTAGCGTGGGTTGGCGTAGGCCTGCGTCGCCACCGCTCCGACCTCCGGCTCGGCCCACGTGACGACCGAGCCGACGCCGAGGAACTTCGACTGCGTCGCCACGCCCCATTGCCGCGCGTCAAGGTCGCAGGCGGCGATCGAGTAGGTCGCGACTAAGGCGCCGACTCGGCGGCGCCGACCATGGAGGCCGTGCGGGCTTTGCTCGTGCGGCCGTTTCCTAACCGTAGGTGAGCTCCGTCAGGTCGAGGTCGAGGAGCTCCCGCTTCGACTCCGGCACCAAGACCGAGGCGACTTCCGGCCGCGCGAGGGCGCGCTTGACCGCTTCGGCGGAATCTGCCCGGACAACCACCGGGCGGCCCTCCTGGTGCGCCTCTTTCAGCGCCGTCTCGTCCGAGACGTCGTCGAGCACGAGCGCGTCGTCGAGCTCCAGCTCGCCGTCGACAGCGATCTCCGGCACTCGCCGGCCAGTCGCTCCGAACCAGCGTTCCCTCAAACCGTGGTCGTCTCCCCCGGCTGCAGCTCGATCACGTCGACCCCGGACGCATGCCGGCGCAGCTCCTCCGGAGTCCCCGCGAGCAGCGGGAAGGTGCCGTAGTGGGACGGGATGCAGCGATTCGTCCCGAGCAGCTCGAGCGCGACGCCGGCCTCGCGCGGACCCATCGTGAAGTGTCCGCCGATCGGCAGGATCGCGACGTCCGGGGAGTAGATGCGCCCGATCAGCTGCATGTCGCCGAAGACGCACGTGTCTCCCGCGAAGTAGAGCTTCGTGCCGTTCTCGAGCTCCATCACGACGCCGGCGGCCTCGCCGAGGTAGTCCCCGTCGTCCGACGAGCTCGAGTGGAACGCGTTCACGAGCGTGAACTTGACTCCGGCCGCCTCGACGGTGCCACCCTTGTTCGGGCCGGGCATCTCGCCCACCGGTGCCCCCTTGCTGCCGAGCCACCCCTTGAGCTCGACCATTGCCACGATCTCGGGCTCGAACTTCTTGGCCAGCTCGACCGCCTCGCCCACGTGGTCGGAGTGCCCGTGCGTGAGCGCAATCACGTCAATCCGCTCCGGCTCCTTCTCGGAGTCGGGGCACTTCGGGTTGCCGAGCCAGGGGTCGACGTAGATCCGCGTGCCGCCCGGGGAGTCGACGCGGAAGCTCGCGTGACCGAGCCAGGTCACCGACACATCGGCCATTCGCGCTCCTTTCTCACGGGAGTCGTGAGCGTAACGAAGGATCGTCCGACCGAACGCCGAACCTTTCGAGATGGCTCGCCGAGCAGCACCCGTCGGGCTGGTGATCGCGGCAGCGGCCGCGGACGGGGCAGGGGCACACGGGCTCGCGTTCTACGCGCTGTTACTGGCGGTGCCGGCGACCGCGGTCGCGGCGCTCGACGCCTTCGGCCACATGCTCGACGCCGGCAAGGACCACCTGCACCTGGTGCTCTGGACGCTCGTCCTGGCACTCGTCGTGGTCGGCGCCGCTGTGCGTGCTCCGGCAGTGACCGAAGGAGCGGTGCCGGCGCTCGCCCGCTCGGCGTTGCTCGCGTCCCTGGCCGTCTTCTGCGTCCAAGCCGCGGTGGCAGTCGCCGCTGAGTTCCGGGCGCGCTAGAACGGCAGCGCCGAGGCGGCGTGCTTCGCGGCGTCGATCAGCGGCTGCACGGCGAAGAACGTCCCGACGGTGACGGCCAGGGCGGCCGCGACGGCTGTCTGCAGCGCGAGGTCCCGAGGAGGCGAGCCGCCGGCCACCGGAGCCAGCTGCAGCTCTTCCGAGGGACGCATGTACATCGCCCGGATCACGCCCAGGTAGTAGTAGAGGCTCACCGCGGTGGCGACCACGCCGACGATCACGAGCCACGTCCAGCCGTGCTCGTACGCGGCGGCGAAGACGTAGAACTTGCCGACGAAGCCGCCGGTGAGCGGCAGTCCCGCGAAGCCGAGCATGAACACCGTCATCGAGATGCCGAGCAGGGGCCGCTCCCAGCCGAACCCGGCCAGGTTGTCGAAGGTGACGGGCCGGTTCAGCTCACGCTCGCGCGCGGCGACCACCGCGAAGGCTCCGACGGAGATCGCGGAGTACGGGATCAGGTAGTAGAGGAGCGCCCGCCCGCCCAGCGCGTTGTCCGAGGCGACCGCGATCAGCATGAAGCCGGCGTGCGAGATGGACGAGTAGGCGAGCATCCGCTTCAGGTTCGTCTGCACGAGGGCGGCGAGGTTGCCGACAGCCAGCGAGGCGCAGGCGATCGCGGCGACGGCGATCGTCCAGAGTCGCGCTTCCTGCGGGAAGGCGGTCACGAGCACGCGCAGCGTCAGGACGAGCGCGACGGTCTTCGTAGCTGCCGACATGAATGCGGTCACCGGCGTCGGCGCGCCCTCGTAGACGTCCGGCGTCCACATGTGGAAGGGCGCGGCGGAGGCCTTGAACCCGAGCCCGCCGATCACGAGCGCGAGACCGGCAACGAGCAGCGCATCGTGGCTCAGGCCCTGCTGCTGCACGACCTGGCCGATCTCGTGGAACTCGAGCCGACCGGTCGCGCCGTAGACCAGCGCCGACCCGAAGAGCAGCATCGCCGAGCCGAAGCCGCCGACGATCAGGTACTTCAGGCCTGCCTCGAGCGAGCCCTCGAGGTCGCGGTCGATCGCGCAGAGGATGTAGAGCCCGATCGAGAACCACTCGAGCCCGAGGAAGAGCGTCAGCAGGGTGCTCGCGGTCGTGAGGAACGCCATGCCCGCGCCGACGGAGGCGAGCAGGGCGTAGTACTCGGCGATGTGGTCGTCGGCCATCGGCTCGCTGAACGAGGTGCCGATCGCGAGCAGGCCCGCGGCCGCGACAATCATCGTGGCGAGCGCGCCGAGCCGGTCGCGCTGGATGGCGTCGGCGATCACGCCGTGCGGGTCCGCGCTGTCGGCATAGAGGACCGCCGCCGCGACGAGCGCTCCGGCGAACCCGAGTGCGCAGATGATCGCCGCGACCACCCGCCGGTCCTCCTGCGGAACGAGCACGGCCACGAGCAGGTTCACGCCGCCCGCACCGAGCAGCACGAGCGCCGGCGAGAGCGCGGCCCAGTCGATCGGCGGCGTGGCGAGCGCGAGCGTCACGGAAGCCTCGCGCTGAGCCCGGGGTAGCCCGACCC
>JBKPHO010000216.1:0-1409 GCA_046729915.1 Actinomycetota bacterium
AGCGCAGCCGCCTGGAACAGGTAGCCGGCGAGCAGCGCAACGGTGCCGGCCAGCCACATCGTCTGGCCGAGCAGGCGCGCAAGCGACGCGGGGTGTCGGAGCGAGATCTCCGGGAGGTTGAGCGCGCCTTTCTGCTGCAACGCCGCTGCGAGGGCGAAGAGGAGCGCAGCAACGAGGGCAAGCGCAGAGGCCACGGGCCCAGCCTAGGACGCGAAGCGGCTGCCGCTCGCCGCCTTCCGGCGAGACGACTCGGCCCTGATACCAGTTCAGCTGGAGGTCGCGGCCGGTTCCCGCCTGGCGCCCATGCGCTCGAGCAGGTGGTCGCCGACGCGGAGCGAGTTCGCCATCGCGGTCAGCCCCGGGTTCACCGCGCCGATGCTCGGGAAGACACTCGTGTCGACGACGTAGAGGTTGTCGAGCTCGTGGGCTCGGCAGTCGGCGTTCAGCACGGACGTCGCCGGGTCGTCCCCCATGCGAGCGGTTCCGGCCTGGTGGGCGCAGCCCGCGACCGGGATCTCGTTCTTCATGTACGCGAAGCGGTGGAAGAGGTGGCCCGGGTTGAGGTCCAGCTTGCCGAGCAGCGAGTGGAGCTTGTGGTAGAGCTGCTCCTTCGCCTCCGCGTTCGTTTCCGCATAGCTCAGCGTGAGCGCGCCGTCCCGGTCGACGGTGACCCGGTTCTCGGGGCGCGGCAGGTCCTCGGTCGAGAGCCAGAAGTCGATCGCGTGACGAGCGACGCGCTCCAGCGTCCACTCGGGGGCGAGCTTCGTCTCGCCCGGCTTCTCGCCGCGGAACATCGGCGCCTGCGACTTCCCGACCATCTGGATGTTCCCGAGCGGGTACTCGAAGTCGTCGCTGCCGAAGTAGAAGTCGTTCAGCCCGAGCGTCTTCTGGTAGACGGTCGGGTTCTCCTCGCGCGAGAGCGCGAGCACCGCGACGCTGTCGTGGAACATGAAGTTTCGGCCAACCTGATCCGAGCCGTTGGCAAGGCCGTTCGGGTGCTTGTCGCCCGCCGAGCGGAGCAGCAGGCTCGCCGTGTTCGCTGCGCCGCACGCCACGACGACCAGATCGGCGGTGAAGGTCTCCGTCGAGCCGTCGCGCTCGACGACGACCCCTGTCACGACGGTGCCCTCGGGGTTCGTCTCGAGCCTCGACGCCTTCGCATTCGTCAAGAGCGTCACGTTCCCGTGCTCGAGCGCCGGCCGTACGCCCAGCACCTCGGCGTCGGCCTTGGCGTGCAGGGGACACGGAAAGCCGTCGCAGTTGGCGCAACGCACGCACGTGCTGTAGGGCGGGTTCTGCTCGTCGAGCAGAATCCCGCAGGGCGCGTGGAACGGGTGGTAGCCGGCGGCGGCCAGCTGATCGGAGAGCTGCTGGATCCGCGGCTCGTGCGACACGGCCGGGTGCGGGTA
>JBKPHO010000217.1:0-2229 GCA_046729915.1 Actinomycetota bacterium
GCGGAACCAGACGTGGTCGAAGGCGATGTCGCCGGCGCGTCCGACCTGAAGTGCGTCCGGCTTCTCCTCGATGTCGATCGGCTGGTCGAGGTACTCGAAGATCCGGTCGAAAAGCGCGAGCGACGTCTGCACGTCGAGGCCCACGCCGAGCAGCGACCCGACCGGGAAGAACAGCCGCGTCTGCAGCGTGGTGAAGGCCACGAGCGTCGCGATCGACACCGCCTGTGATCCGCTCGCCAGCGCGAGGCCTCCGAACCAGTAGACCGCCGCGGGCATCACCGCGAAGCTCGTCTGGATCGAGGCCATCACCCAGCGGCCGGCCATTCGCTGCCGCACCTCGAGCTCGGCCAGGCGCAACGACTCGCTCTCGAACCGGTCGGCGAGCTCGTTCCCGCGACCCATCGTCTTGCCGAGCAGGATCCCCGAGACCGAGAGTGACTCCTGGACGAGGCTCGAGATGTCCGCGAGCGTCTCCTGCGTGGTCTTCGCGATCCGCCGGCGCTCGTTGCCCACGCGCCGCGTGAGGAAGGCGAAGAGCGGGATCAGCGCGAAGGCGAACAGCGCCAACTGCCAGCTCAGCACCAGCATGCCGACCATCGTCGCCACCACGGTCGTCACGTTCGAGGCAATAGACGTGGCAGTGTTCGTGACGACGTTCTGAACGCCGCCGATGTCGTTCGAGATCCGCGACTGCACCTCGCCGGTTCGGGTGCGTGTGAAGAAGGCCAGCGACAGTCGCTGCAGATGCCGGAAGACGGCCGCGCGGAGGTCGTGCATCACGCGCTGGCCGACCTGGTTCGAGAGCAGGGTCTGGATCACGCCGAGCACGCCGGTCGCGATCGCGATCGCGATCATCCCGCCGGCGTTGAGCGACAGGGACCTCGTGTCGTTGGCCGCGATCGCCTCGAGGACACGCTTGAGCAGGAAGGCCGGGACGACGCCGAGCCCGGCGGAGACGACGATCAGCAGCAGGACTCCGCCCAGCCGCAGCTTGTACCGGGCGAACAGTGGGCCGATGCGGCGCAGGTTGGCGCGGCGCACCGCCGGATCGGCAGCGCGCTCGGGAGCCCCGTCGGCGGAGTGGAAGAACATGCCCATCGGAGACCAGGGTACGCCGCGTGGTCGGCGCGACCGCCGCACTCGTAAGAAACGGTGGCCCGGGCGACACCCAAGATGTATGCAAAGCACGAGCCGCGCGCAGCTGGACAGCGACGAGGGCGACGAGATCCTCGCGCAGTGCCCCGTGTTCGCCGCCGCCCCCGGTGAGCCTCATTTCCGGGCGTCGTTTCCGGGCGTCGAGCTGCTCGTGGTCGAGCAGGGGTTCGTCGTTCTCCGCACCAGCCCTGACGGCCTCGCACGCTCGATCGTCACCTGCGAGGCAGGCCCGGGCCGCGTCCTGCTCCCGCCCACGGACGAGGAGGTGCTCTTCGCACTGGTTCCCGCGCGCCTGATCGGCATCGACCGCGACGCGCGCGACCGGCTCCTCGCGGTTCCGGGAGCCGCGCGCACGCTCCTCGAGCTGATCGCGGGCACCCTTGCCCAGAAGCAGGAGGCGCTCGGCAACTTCGCCCACACACGGCACGTCGAGCGTGTGCGGCGCAAGCTCCTGCAGCTCGCGGAGAGCTATGGGCGAGTCGTCCAGGACGGCATCCGGATCGACTTTCCGGTCAGCCACACGCTGCTGGCGGGCATGATCGGGTCGTCGCGTGAAACCGTGACGCGGGCGCTCGACGAGCTGCAGCGCACGGGCTTCGTCGCCCGCCAGGGCCATACGTACCGGCTGCTCGTGTCGCCGGACCGCGTGCTCGAGCCGATGTGACAGCGATCACACGGTCCCGCACTGCTCGCGTCCTACGATCGGGTGGGGATGGAAGCAGTCACGAAGGGGCTTGGGCGGCTGGCGCTCGTCGCGGGCGCCGGGCTCATTCTCTACCTCGGCTTCGTGGCGGTGAACCTGGCGGTGAGCGGGGTGACTCGCGATCACGACCATGCCAATGCGCGGGCCGCCAACCGCCTCTTCCAGCAGGGCAAGGGAATCTTCCGCTTCGACACCTTCGGCGACGAGTCGTTCTGGGGCGGCTCGCTGCGGCTGCACCGGGCGATCGAGGGCGAACGGCTCGGCGGAGTCGGGCCGGGTGTGAGCCCCAGGACCGCGCTTGCAGTCGGGCTCAAGGTCGATTCGAACGCCCTCCCGGATTCACTCAAGGACGCCCTTCGCCGCGGGCAGGT
>JBKPHO010000218.1:0-1217 GCA_046729915.1 Actinomycetota bacterium
GATGTAGAGAAGAGCGGGCGTGGGCTTTTCGATGATCTGCGTCGACGAGATCGAGGGCGAGGGGCCGGGCGGCTCGGTTCGGTTCGTGCGGCGCCGCTTGGGCGTGGAGGCGTTCGGGATCAACTGGTTCGAGATCCCCCCTGGCATGGAGGGTCGCGAGCACGACGAGTCGGAGACCCAGCAGGAAGAGGTGAACGTGATCGTGCGCGGGTCGGGGATCTACCGGGTCGAGGGCGAGAACGTGCCGGTCAGGGAAGGGACCTTCCTCCGATTCGATCCCGGGACGACGCGGATTCCGATCGCGGGGCCGGACGGGATGACGATGGTCGCGGTGGGTGCGCGGCGCGGAAGCTACGAGCCGAGGGGGCCGTTTTGAACCACATGCTGGAGCTGAACGACGACGAGCTGCGGCTGCTGCAGGCGGCGCTGCACTCCTACCTCGACGACTTCGGCCACGAGGAGGCCGACCTCCTACGGCAGATCAAGGAGCTGATGTTGCGGCTGCCGACGCCGGGCGTCCCCGATGAATGACCAGCACGTGGGAACCCCTGGTTCCCCCGTGAGCCCCCTCCTTCACCTTGGAGACGTGATGCAGAGGTACACATGCCGGCGAAGCTGGTCGCAAGGAGTTTGGTCTTTGGCTCAGTGAGGCTCCCGCCGGGCAAAGCCCGGCTCCGCCCGCAAACCGCAACCTGCCAAGGATGGTTTCGATGACGGTGCGACTCTTGCTGTGGAACCTCGCCGATTCCAAGACCACCTTGGATGAGTTGCGCGCGAAGCTGCCTTCGCTGCCCGAGGGGGACCACTGGATCTCGGAACCGGCCGGCGAGCGCTTCGGCCTGATCTCGTTCTCGGGAGCAGAAGGGCCCGCGGCTGAAGCGCGCGACCTGATCGGCAAGGATCCCGAGGTCGGAGAGGAGTTCGACCTCGAGGCCTAGTACCAGACTGTTACAAGCACCCTGCGCCGCGCGATCCCGCTCTCCGACAACTGTGAACCCGCAAGTAAAGACTGTTACTTGGTGGAGTAGGGACGGGGCTACAGGACGAGCGTTTCTGGGAAGCTCGCGCCCTCGGCGAAGCGGGCAAGGCGGTACGGGCTCAGGTCGAGGCTCGGGGTCTCGCCGAGGATCTCCTCTGCCAGCGCGCGGCCGACCGCGGGGGACTGCATGAAGCCGTGGCCGGAGAAGCCGCACGCGGCGTGAACCCCGTCGGCGACC
>JBKPHO010000219.1:0-1705 GCA_046729915.1 Actinomycetota bacterium
GAGCGAGCTGGTATGCGCTTAGCCTGCGTCACGACCGCCGGAGCTCGCATCGGGGTTTCCCCGAGTCCGCTCCCTGGTCCTGCGGCGAAAGTCCCTAGTCGAGGCTGCCTCCGCCACGGTGCTACAGCGGCCTGGTTAATACAGCCCGAGCGGCGTGTCCCCTCCGCCGCGGCGAGTGACCGCCGCGAAGGACTTGTGCAGTCGCCATCCACTCCTAGCTCCCACCGCTCCTGCACGCAGAGAACGCCGGCCGCCTCTTCCGCAGCCCGCGTACCGTCGAACATCACCTGCACAAGGTCTTCACCAAGCTTCAGATCAGCTCGCGGAATCAACTCGGCCGTCTGACATCCGCGCGCGAGCGCGTCGTGCATGTGGACGGCGGTCAGGGCGGTTCCACGACGCCGAGCACGCTCCAACGTTGTGACGTTGTAGATCCTGTAATCGCCGCCGAGACCGAACGCCATCGCAGTCGCGACGTTCTCGCCGCCCGAGGCGTGCGACCAGGACGTGGAAGGCGGCGTGATCGGCACCACTGAGGAGGCCCTGCCGTACCCCGATGATGCGCGCGTACTCGAACCAGTCCGGTGGCCCGAGCTCGATCTGCGGCCGGGGGCAGGCGGATGTCGTCGAGCGCCATGCCCATCGCTCGCGTCGACTCGTCGAGCGTGTAGCCACGCCGTTCGAGATCGCCGCGCATCGCGGCGTCGCCTTCGTGAACCCAGGCAGCGAAGCGCGTGACGCCTGTGGCCGCGTACGCAGCCTCGATCGCATCCATCGCGCGCCCGGCAGCAGCAAGATCGCGCTCGAGAAGCGCGTTGTGTTGTAGACAGCGCGCTCCGGCTCGTTCGGGAAGACGGCAATCGCGACGGCGGGGGCGCGCTGCACCGCAGAACCCGTCGTCCCACGCGCATATTCCTCCCAAGAGGCGAGCAGAGCTTCGGCCCACGGAGGTAGAGATCGGTGTCGGTCAGCACGGCGGCGATCGCGAGCCACGACACGCCGCAAGCCTTGCCGCAGCCCAACCGCCTCCGCCAGCTGACGCTCGAGCCTCCCCTCGGGGCAGGACGTCGCCAAGGCGCTGGACTGTCGAGAAGCGACTCGGCGAGTCGCGCAGCCTGATCAGCTACCACCTCCGCGTGCTGGCCCGGGCCGGTGCGATCGCCGAAGACGCGGAGCTGGGAACCCGGCGCGAGCGCTGGTGGCGGCGACCGGAGCTGTTCGTCCTCGCCCGGCCCGACGACGACGCCGAAGGCCGCGCGATCGACCTGCGGACCTTGGGCCTGTTCTTCGCGCGAGACGAGGCGGCGCGCAGGCGCCTGGTCACCGGAGACGTCGGCGCAGCCTGGCGGAAGAGCGGGTTCGTCGGAAACTGGTTCGTCGAGCTGACACCGGAGGAAGCGGACGAGCTGGCAGAGGGAATCTTCGGCCTGCTTCACCAGCTCCGCGCGCGACGCGCTCCTCCTCCGGGAGCCGACCGCGCGCTCGTCTCGATCACGCTGCTGCCCTGGCTCGAGGAATGACGCGCGAAGACCGGATCACCGAGCGCATCCGCGCGATCCCGGAGGGGTTCGTGCGCACCTACGGCGACATCGGACCCGCGCGCCCCGCGCTTCGTGGGCCTGGTACTGTCCGAGACCGACGAAGACCTGCCCTGGCAGCGGGTCGTCCGCGCCGACGGAAGCCTGCCGAAGGGCGCGAAACAGCC
>JBKPHO010000220.1:0-2297 GCA_046729915.1 Actinomycetota bacterium
TCGTGACCGCCGCCGAGGCCCGCGCCGCGGTGCCGGCCGACGGCGTCGATCTCGTCCATGAAGACAATGCACGGCGCCGCCTGCTTGGCCTGCTCGAACAGGTCGCGTACGCGCGAGGCGCCGACGCCGACGAACATCTCGACGAAGTCGGAGCCCGAAATCGAGAAGAACGGCACGCCCGCCTCCCCGGCGACCGCACGCGCAAGCAGCGTCTTACCGGTACCGGGAGGGCCGTAGAGCAGGACGCCCTTCGGAATCCGCGCGCCGAGCGCCTGGAACTTCTTCGGGTTCTCGAGGAACTCCTTGATCTCCTGGAGCTCCTCGACCGCCTCGTCGACCCCGGCGACGTCCTTGAAGCCGATCTTCGGCGAGTCCGGCGCCATCCGCTTGGCGCGCGACTTGCCGAAGCTCATCACCTTCGAGCCGCCGCCCTGGACCTGGTTCATCAGGAAGATCCAGAAGGCAATCAGGATGATGAACGGCAGCAGCGAGAAGAACGCGCTCACCCACGAGAAGCCGCCGGTGCCCTTGGAGTCGAACGAGATGTTCTTGCTCTCGAGGATGTCCGTGATCTGCGGGACGGACTGGTCCGCGGGGTAATGGACGGTCGCCTTCTTGTCTCCCTCGCTCGTGATGATGAAGCTGAGCGACCGCTTGCTCGGGTTGAAGTCGACCTTGGTGACGTTGCCCTGCTTCGCGAGCGTGATGAACTCGGAGTAGGTGACCTTCTTTTCGTTCTTCGAATGAGGGATCAGCGTCTGGCTCGCCAGCCACACGAGGAGGACGATGACGACAAGCGGGAAAAGCGCTGAACGGAAAAATCGGTTCACGGGCCCTCTATCGGCACAGGGTACCAATGAGTATGAGCGCTACCGATACCCGGATTTGATTCGCGCTAAAGCGCTGCGGGGATCAGGTGCTCGCTGAGTACGCCCACGTAGGGCAGGTTTCGGTACCGCTCCACGAAGTCGAGCCCGTAGCCGACCACGAACTTGTTCGGGATCTCGAAGCCGACGTAGCGCACTGGAACGTCGATTTCGCGCCGCGAGGGCTTCGTCAGCAGCGCACAGACCTCGAGCGACGCGGGCTCCCGCGACTCGAGGTTGCGGATCAGGTACGAGAGGGTGAGGCCCGAGTCGATGATGTCCTCCACGACGAGCACGTCGCGGCCTTCGATGTTGATGTCGAGGTCCTTGAGTATGCGGACGATCCCGGAGGAATCGGTCGCGTCGCCGTAGCTCGAGATCGCCATGAAGTCGACCTCGCACGGCACGGTCAGGTGGCGCATGAGGTCCGCCATGAAGAAGACGGCGCCCTTGAGCACCCCGATCAGCAGCAGCTCCCGGCCCTGGTAGTCGGCGGAAACCTGGGCGCCCAGCTCGGCGACCCGCGCGGCCAGCGTTTCCTCGTCGATCAGGATCTCGCCGATTGCCTGCTCGAGCTCGGTCTGGCTCACTCGACCCTCTCGGCCGTGATGCCGGGTGCGTCGACGAGGCCGGGGACGGCGACCACCTCGCGACCGCGCACTACGAGGGGCCACGCCTCGCGCTCCGACCGCGGGATCTTGGCGTCGACGAACACGTCCTGAACCTTCTTGCGGCGGCCGGCGAGCCTGTCGCCCGGGCGCCAGCTTCGTACCTTAAGGCCTGGGAGCTGCGACTCAATGGTCCACTCGCCCCAGCGGACGCGGCCGTCGAGCGCCACCGGGGTCTGCTCGAGCCAGACGCGATCGTATTCGCGGACTGCGGTGAGCCCCTGACCGAGGTCGACGCGCCGCGAGCCGGCCGTGGAGGCGAGCAGCTCGTCAAGCTTCGTCGGCCGTTGCTCGGCGAGACGGAGGAGGTTTTGCTCCGTGCCCGGGTGGAGGCGGCGCAGGAGCGGCAGGATCTCGTCGCGGATCAGCCCGCGGCGGGTCTCGGTGTTGGAGCTGTCATGGCAGTAGTCGAGCCCCACGGCGCGGCAGTAGGCCTCGGTCTCTTCGCGCCAGAGCGTGAGCAGCGGGCGAACGACCCCGTCCTCGCGCGTCGGCTTGATCCCCTTCGCCGTGCCGCTCGAGACGAGGCGGTAGAGAACGGTCTCGACCTGGTCGGAGGCGGTGTGGCCGGTCGCGCGGAGCCGGTCGGTCGCGAACGAGTAGCGCAGGTCGCGGAGAGCGTCCTCGGTGGGCCGTGCGGGCACGGGCGCGTCGATGACCTCCGCCCCGAGTTGCTCCCGGCAGAAGCGGGCGTCCTCGTCGGATTCGGCGCCGCGGAGGCCGTGGTTCACGTGCAGGGCGGAGACGCGGTAGCCGAGCTCGT
>JBKPHO010000221.1:0-28852 GCA_046729915.1 Actinomycetota bacterium
TCCGGCAGACGGCGTCATCATCGGCGCAGCCGGGGTGACACTGGATCTCGACGGCTACACGATCGACGGTGTGGGCGCCGGGACTGGGGTCAACAACAGCGGGGGGTACGACCACGTGACCGTGAAGGACGGGACGGTCCATCAGTTCATGGACGGCATCCGGCTGAAGGGCGCGAACAGAAACCGCCTCTCGCGGCTGACGGTATCCGTGAACGCTGGCCAGGGAATTGCGCTCGAGATGTCCGACCACAACCGGATCCAGCGTGTCTCCTCGGCGGACAACGCCGGCGACGGGATCTTCCTAGGTCTCGATTCTGACGACAATCGAGTCTGGCGAAGCTCGGCATCCGACAACGGCACCTCGGGGATCACCGTCACTGAAGGGGTCGCAGGCGCCGGAGGCTCCGATGACAACCGGATCCAGCGGAGTTCGTTCGTCCGGAACGTCACGTTCGGCATCGCCCTCGAGCAGAACTCGGATGACACCCGGCTCGAGCGGAATAGGGCGAGCGCGAACCAAATTGACGGCATCTTCGTCGATCTCACCTCCACCGACACTCGCGTGAGGCGCAATGTGGCCAACGAGAACGTCGACGACGGGATCGAGGTGGCGAACGCGGCAACGACGATCGCGCGGAACACTGCCAATGAGAACGGGGACCTCGGGATCGAGGCCGTGGCAGGGGTCACCGACGGCGGTCGCAACAGGGCCAGGGGTAACGGCAACGCCGCTCAGTGCACGAACGTCGTCTGCTCGTAGGCAACTCGACACGGAATGGCGAACCCCGCTGAACGAGCGGGGGTTCGCCTGCGTGACCACCGACGTTCCTTTTGCCCCCGAGGTCGGTTTGGTGCTCTGTGCGCTTGTCGGGTGGCTCTCGCGCCGAGCCAGCACTTAGGCGCACATCAGGTGAGCCTGTAAGCTCGCTATGCCGTCCGGCCCTAGGCGGAGAGAGGAGGACCGGATGGCAGGGTTTCTGTTCAGGCTGGAGACGTCGAAAGGCGTACCCACGAACCCGTCGCCGTTCGAGAGCATCGTTCCCAACTGGGGCGTGGGAGACCGGATCTACCTCGGGCACAGGACGCTGCAAGTGGTTGGCCGCCGAGACGACGATGCAGACCAACCGCCGGTGCTGATCGTGGAGCAGGAGCACTGACCCATATGGGTTTCAAGGGAAGGCGCCATGGAAATCTTTGGCGTTGCGGCAGGGGTCTGACTGCGGCAACCGGGGGTACGCGCTTGTTTGGGGAGACGAGCGCGAAACCAGTCGCCCTGCCGCTCTTTCCTTGGCTATGAAGACATGCCCGGATGAGCCACTAGCGCCGTGGCCTGACGTTTCGGAGGTTCACAGGGGCCGGGTCGTGGGGTAGCGGTAAGGGGCGTTCACTTCGCCACCCGGCCTCTCCTAAACAGTGGAGGGCGGATGGCCGCAGGGCGCCTGAGTAAGGGAGGGCAGGAGCCCATCCGCCCGGGAGAGCCTTCGACGTACTGGGCTGTGGGGATCACATTCCCGGCTCCCAACTAGCGGACGCCGTCAGGCGCTCAGACTTGCGCTCGGGAATCGGCCCACCACCCGGCCGGCACTTCATCGGACCACGTAGAGTTGATGCGCCCGGTGCTGCGGCGGGGGCTAACGGCCGAACTACGCAATCGGCCCAAAAGCCCTCTCGCTGAGTTCCCCCCTTTGCTCAGCCCGGGGCATGCGGCCTCCGCCAGCCGGGCGTTCACCCGCCGGGCGGCCTCGTATCCTTTGAGTGAACTAATGGCGACGGCGGGCGTGCCGTGGCGCGGCGCGGACGAAAGCCCAGGGCTGTTACGTCTCGGCGCGTCCGGGAAGGAGACGAGGGGCGGCCCCCCGCCCAGGCCGTCTGCGGCAACGGCAAGGGCAGCATGGGGGCCGCCACGAAGCGGTGCCATCACCACCTCGGGTCGGCGGTTCCCGATTGACTCGTCAATCAAACGGGAACGGAAGGGGTAAGCCGGGTGGTTGTTCTCCTCTCCCCTGGGTGACTAGCCGCATAAGTCCCCGAAGAAGGCCACCCGGCCTCAAATATAGATCCCGCCACCGAGACGAACTTGCCGTGTGCACCCGGTCACTCCACGCCCCCGAGAGGATCGCCGGCCTTTCCACCCTGACCGCGATTACGTGCTGAGGGACGGCGTAGGTGTCCATGGTCGCGTCGGTCTCCGCGTCGTGCTGTCCACCTGAATGAGAGAGGACTACCGGCCGACGAGGAGCGCTGGAGGGCCTACCTCACCGACGACGAGCCGCCGGAGCTCGCGTTCTTCTGCCCGGAGTGCGCGGAGCGGGAGTTCGGGTCGCCATGGGGTCCGGGCGGCTAGCAGGGACGACGCTTTCAGGGGCGCGTCACCAGCTAGCCTTCTTGCTGTCGCCACGCTCGGTAACAAATTCGTGTTAAGTCTCTCCCAAACGTGTTTACACCGACGTCAGTGAGTGGTACAAGACGAACCTGAGGGGCTGGTGCGTCGCTTTGGACGACGTTTAGAGTTTCGGCTCGCCAGTCCCTCACTTCTATTCAGCCAACGCGGCGAACCGTTCGGACCGTCCGATCTGGGCGGTCGAATTCGTAGCGCAGCCCCTTCATTCGAGCGATGAACGGCCCAAGTTCGGGCCGAGCCTTCGGCGAGCCGGCGAACGCTCCCAAGTAGGCAACCAGGTCAGCGGCTTGAAGCCCCGGGCTGACCGCGCTCACTGTGAAGTTCGGCACCAGCACGAAGTGATCTTTCCATCCACCGCGCGTTCGATAGAAGTAGTTCGAGATCGCGCAGGCTGTCGCGGCATCCTCTCGAGTCCCCCGTTGGTCGAAGTTCAACGACCCTAATCGCCCCTTGGCCTTGCGCTCCATCAGGGCGCGAAAATCGAACAGGAGCTGCTTGTAAGGCTTAGTTAGCGCCGTCGTTGCCGGATTCCGGAGCGTGAGCAGCTCGGGGTCGGTGGTCCAAATGACGAAGACTCTCGCCTTATGCCGCGCGAGGAGTTCGAAGAATTTGTCTGCCGCTACGAGCCACTTGGCCTCTCGGCCCTCGTCTCGGCGCTTGAACTGGTTCTTCGAGAGACAACGGTTTCCGCCGATTTCGTGATCCATCAGCTCTTGGGCGCCAAGGAGCGTCCGCTTCTTCGCAAAGACGTCTGCCGCAAACGCGTTGTAGCGGGACTGCTCGATCCCGATCGCTCCCAGCGCTCCCACACGTGCGCCTTCGACCTCCTGCCATGTCTCATCGACAAAAAACAGCATCTCGGTGGAGGATCGTAAATCTCCGATAGCGCTAGAGAGGGTCGGCGCTCCTCCTCCCCGGGGCCGAGACGGTTAGCGAGTGTATCCCCGCCGAAGCCTTGCGAGTTCGCCGCGCTAGCGACCGCCAAGCTCGGTCCTCAGCTTGTCGATCGCGTTCGCGATCCTTTCGAGCGGGTCGCGCGACAGGCGTTCTCGTGCGTCTACCGCCAACTCCCACCACCCACGTAGGTCAAGCTCCTCGTTGATCTCGTGACCCTGACCAAGCACGTCCGTCACCGCTCCGGAGGCTCGTACGCGCACGCCCTGTTCTGACAGCTCTGGCATGTGCATCAAACCAGCGTCTGACTTTGGCGGCTGAAGTCGGCGCTCGTCGCCGGCGAGGATCGTGTGAGCGGTCCAAGATCGTCGCTCGGGCAGGGGCTCGAACGTGAAGACAAGCTCGAGGCCGACCGCGTGGCCCGGGCCGAGATTCCGAACGGCGATCTCGCGTAAGGTCCCGGACCTCATCGCGATGTCAAGCGCGATCGTCGGCCGGATGCTCAAGAGGCGCCCTTCCCGCTGTTCCGTCACCATTCGTGCTGTGAAGTACGCGTAGACCGCTGTCACGAGGACGAGCGCGGCCGTCAACACGACAAGGGCGGCGTCCACGAGTCGAGGGTAGATGTGCGTTCGGCCGTGCTGGCTGCTACTGGCGCACGCGAAGGAGGCGGTCGCGTACCCGCCCGGGCATCAGGCCACCGCCCGCCGCTGCTCGAGCTTGCGCAGCCGGCGGCACTCGGGACTGCACACGAGTGCATCCGGCCGTTTCCGCATTGGCTTGCCGCAGACGACGCAGGGCCGTTCCGGAAGCGGATGGGCTGCCCGGTACTCGGCACGCCTCTTGGCGTTCAAGTTGTCGATGTAGGCGGGGTTCTTGGCCCGCCAATCCCGCACCGCATCGGCGTGACAGCTACGGCACCAGCTGTCGAGGCCGCTCGTGTAGTTCGAGTTGGGCCTGAAAGCATCGGGCGAGAGCCACTGCCGACACCTACAGCACCATTTGTGCGAACCTGACTTCAACGCTTTGTCTCCACGTCCTCGTGAGCGTTTGTCTCCCGAATGCCTAGCGCGGGGTCGTTTCCTCTCCAAGACCGTCGACCCCGTTCCCCCTTACCGTCGCGTTAGAACCCAAATGAGAGCCGCATAGAGGCATTCAAAGGCCTTTGAGTTGCTGACGACTAAAGCGAGGACGCGGACGCGCTGGAGGCGCAACCTCGACGCGGCCTTGCTTCCTCGAATTGCAACTGCGACACACAACTCGCACGTTCGATCGAACGCTTCGACCTCCACGAGCGAGAGGCACGACGTGATCGCATGTCAGGTCATCTCGTCGTCCACATACCGAGCACCATGGCTGTGCTCTCACCATCGCCTCGGAGAGCAAGCGCCAGCGGTGGTCGTAGCCTCTCTGCTTGGTGGTGCCACGAGAGGGCACTTAGCCGTTCCCCTTCTTCGGCTGGCCCTTGCCGACGAACACCGGCTTGGGCTGAAGCGCCACGCTCGGGTGCGGCTTTGCCTTGCTCGGCTTCACGATTGCCAAGGTCAATTCACCCCCTCGCGTGCTAGCCGTTCAACATCCTCGCGAGTACATGTGCGCGCTGGAAATTCAAATGACTCCGGATGCGCGGCGACCACTGGGGACGAGACCTCAACCGGCTGGCCGACGTTGATTCCCCAGCCGAACCCTGAGATTTTCCCGGACTTCTCGCCCGGTGAGCCCGGCGCCCAGCCGCGATCGAACCAAAAGGAACGCGTAGCCCTGACCAGCCGATGCGGCGACACATGGGCGAGGGAATTGGTGTGGATAGTGATCGAAGGATCCCCGGCGGGATGATCGGGCGGTCCCGGTGCCTCAGTCCAGATCGTCTTCCGCTCGTGCGTCGGCACATCGACGGGCTGGAACCAAGGCCAGTGTTCGACCACGATCGGATCGTCTCCCCGGAATACGTCACCTTCGCGGACCGTGCCGGTGGCGGTTCCGAAGGACTGCGAGGCGCGGACGCGGTCGGTCGGCTTGTAGGGATTCGTGCTCTTCGTCTTGAGTGCGGGCATCAGCGCAACCTCCAGCTTTCGTATCCTTCATTTCCAAGCATCCAGTCCGGCTTCTGCGGCGGGGTGTACCGAGAGCGAGCGACCGCGCGGCGCGACTTCCGCCTCGGTCGCAGGCTCGTCACCGAGCCGGGTTCGTTCAGAGTCACAGTGCCGCCAGGGCGGATGGTCGTACTGCCAGTGCGGAACTCAGCCTGTAGGCGTTTCAATTCCTTTTCCGCGCCGGCTTCGCCACGTAGCGTGGCGGAATGCGCTCTCAAAATCGCCTGCTGAAGCTCGTTCATTGGTCCTCCCGTGATTTCTCGAGCCGCGAAGCTCGCCGAACGCGTCGTCTCTGCCGGCTGCTCAATGTCGGGCGGTAGCGGCGGTTGCCAACGGCCGTCGCCCTGCCTGTAGTACAGCCGCGCCTCGTAGGTGCCGTCCCCGAACTCCTCGAAGGTCGAGAGTACGTTGTCCCCATTCCGCCGGACTTCCTTCATGCTGCGTCCCCTGATCCCGCCGGCATCGACGGGCTCGACTGCCCCGCCTGGGAGGTCCCATCGCGCACAGCGGGCACCGGGCGGAGAGAAGGCAAGACGCCCGGAGCTTCGACGCGCAAGTGGAGCCGCACCGCACGGCGAATCTCGTCGGACAAACTCAGATCGTGATGACGCGCGAGCCGCGCGAGTTCGTCGCGGAGCGGCACCGGCACCTGCGCGGAAATGGTCGTCTTCTCGTCGCTCGGCTCCATCTCCATAAGAATTATAGACAAGGTGGGGAACGGACTAGCCGCACGACTAGCTATGCTCTCGCCTGAGCCTGTCCTTGGCTCGTCTGCAAAAGGTGCGGCGTGTGGTCCCTGACCCAGAGGGGCCACTCGTCGTTTCGGGGGAACGATCCGTCGCAGGCTGCCGCTAAGATTGACCTCGATATGCACGTGGTCACCCCCACGCAGACGAGAGCCGAGGCATGGCACCCCCAGGAGTAGTCCCGCTCTCCAATGGCGGCTGGGCTTGCTATGGCGTCGAGCCAAAGCGAGCGCGAAAGTTGACCAAGCGCTACGTGTCGCGATTCAGCGCCGCGTTTCCCCGTAGAGCGAGCCGAAAGCCGCGCCCCGCGCGGCGGGTTGCTCGCCAGCTGGCGCGTACCACCGGCTCGCGTGGCGACCCGACTTAGACCTACCCCTAGCGCGGCTCGCGGGTTTTCTCACCGCCTCGAACCGAATGCAGGTTCACTTGTGCCGCCGTACAGGCAAGGCGGCCGCGGCATGAAGCGGGGGCTGTTTCGCGAAACGTGCTGGGAGTCCGGCTGGCTTAAGGGCGACGTTTGGGCCGATGAACCCGTCGAGCGCAAGCTGACGAAAAAGGAACTCTCCGAGGCTTACCGGCTTTGGGTCGTCCACGCTGACATTCGCGAGGGGCGGGTGGAGGCGTGAACGGGCAAATCGCTCTCGCGCCGTGCTACGGCCCCGCGGAGGCCCGCCGGCTCACCGACCAAGTTAAGCGCGACGCCCAGGAGCTATGGCGCAGACTGATCGAGCTATACGAGGGTGGCGCCCATACGGCGCTCAATTACCCGTCCTGGCACGAATACTGCGCGGACGAGTTCGGCTTTTCCCGCTCGCATAGTTACCGCCTGCTCGACGCTGGCCGGGTTGCGGCATCCATTCCCCAATTGGGGAACGAGGCGCAGGCACGCGAGCTAGTGCCGGTGCTCCGCGACGACGACGAAGATGCCGCGGTCAACCTCTGGCAAGAGCTACGCGCCGAGTTCGGCGACAAGCTGACCGCCGAGAAGGTACGGGCAGCGGTGGAAAAGAGACTGAGGCCGAAGCCGACTGTTACAGCTGTAACGGTTCCCGCGTCGCCGCGTCCGCCTTCGACTCGCGAAGCCACTATCGAAGCCGAACCTGCGCGGTCGCGCGCGACGCCCGCCGTCCCGATAAGCGAGCGCGACCTACAGCGCTACGTCCTAGATGTGGCTCGCGCCCGCGGCTGGCTCGTCTACCACACCTTTGATTCGAGACGGTCGCAGCCGGGGTTCCCCGACCTGATCCTGCTCCGCGGGAACCGACAGGTTGCCGCAGAGTTGAAGGTGGGCCGGAACCCGCCGACAGAGGCGCAGGAACTTTGGCTAGACGCCTTCCACGAGGCAGGCGCCCAAGTCTGCGTCTGGCGCGAAGGGGACCTAGATGCGATCGCGGAGACCCTGCGATGATGCGCGACGTGACCCTTGGGCGGGCGATCGACCTCTACATCGGCGATCTGACGCGGCGGGGTCGAAGCCAAGCGACCAGGAACAGCTACCGGCGCCTGCTAGACAATTTCGCCGACCGCGTTCGCGACAAGCCGCCCGCCGAGCTCGAGCTAGGCGATTACGAGGCTTTCCTAGACCGCTGGGTCGATTCCGCCCCCTCCACGCTCGCGAGCGGGGTCAGCCTGGTACGAGCCTTCTCGCGCTTCCTCTTCGAGCGCGGCTGGGCCACGGACGATGTGGCCTACCCGCTCCAGCGCCCGCGGCGCAAGCGGGCAGAGGACCTAGAGGTTGTCAGCGTCAGCGCCGAGGACGTGCTGGCGATGCTGGAGGCTTGCGAGGACTGGCAGGAGTTCCTGTGTGTCTCGACGGCCGTCTACCTCGGTGCGAGACGTGCTGCGCTGGCCCGTGTGCGGCGCGGCGACGTCGACCTAGTTCGGGGAACGGTGCGCCTCCTCGAGAAGGGCGGCAAGGTAGCCACGAAGCCACTCCCCGACGAGTACCTGCATATTCTCGTCGCGGCCGAGCGGGACGGCCTCTGGAACGCCGCAAGCGACTACCTGATCCCGAACCGCCGGCCGGCGTCCGTGCGACGGGTCGAGCGCAGCGACAAGGTCGTATGGGAGACGGTGAAACGAGTTGCCGCCCGGGCCGGAGTCCGCGCTCACGTCCACGCCCTCCGGGCTGCCTTCGCCGTCCAGTTCGATGAGGCGCACCCGGACCAGGTGATCGCGCTTAAAGAACTCATGGGCCACACCCGGATCGAGACCACGCTCGTCTACCTGCGCCGTAAGGACAAGGCTGCGGCGATGGAGCGGGTACGGGACCTCTCCTGGGACGTCTCCGGGTTCTCGTCGCAAGCACAGGAGGCGCATACGGGATTCGAACCCGTGCCGCCGCCGTGAGAGGGCGGTGTCCTAGGCCACTAGACGAATGCGCCCGGCGGAGGCTTAGTGTAGCGACGAACGCGTACAACCGAGCCATGCTCGGCCGGTGGCGTGGGCGCGGGGAGAAGCACGGAGTTCGTCGAGGAAGAGGGTCGTGATGAGCGGCCCGGGCGGTGGCTGCAGGCGCCCCTCGCCAGGGAGCGCCGCGAGCGTGCCCGCGGCGGCTAGTCCCGCCGGGCTAGCGGGCTGAAACGTCCCGGAAACGCGCGTCCACGAGGCAATAGAGCCCGTAGGCGACGAGGCCTGCAGCCGTGAGGCCGAGGACAAACGGGCCGTACTGGGCTGCGGCGAGCCTCTGCAGGGCTCCGTCGAGACCGATTGCCTCCTTAGGGTCGTACTCGATCGCCGCCCGGATCACGAACGCGCCGATCAAGGTGAAGACGACTCCGCGCGCGAGGTGGCCCGCAACGCCTGCGCGGCTTCCCCAGGTGCGTGCGCCGCGCGCCATCTCGCCCGTGCGCCACTTCTCCTCGAATTTGCGGCTGAGCCCCCGATAGGCGTTCCAGAGGCCGACGCCGACCACGATCGCGCCCGCGATCCCCACGAGCCACGTCCCCGCCGGCCAGGAAAGCATCGTCGCCGCCGTCTCGTGCGCCCTCTGGTTCTGCGACCCGCCTCCGCCGTCGCCGGCCAGGATCTTCGCCGCCGAGTACGCAAGCGCCGCATAGATGATCGCGCGGCCGATCGACCCCGCTCGCTTCGCCCACTTCTTTTCGTCTCCGCCCGCGGCGAAGGCCTCGACGAGGCGCCAGAGCGCATACGCGGCGAACCCGATCGCCAGGAGGGTCAGCACCACCTCGCCGAACGTCTCCCGTGCGAGCGCGTGGAGCGCGCCCTCGCGGCTCGTCGCCTTGCCGCCATGGCCGGCGGCGAGCTTGATCGCCAGCACTCCGACGATCGCGAACGAGACGCCCTTTGCGACGAGTCCCGCGCGCGCGAGCCACGAATACCAGCCGCTGCCGCTGCGCCCGCGGCGGCGCGCTTCCTGGAGCGGTTGGCTCAGCCGCTGCTCGTCGACGACAGTCATCGAAGGAGGAACGGGCGAGGCCACCTGACAGGTGCGGCCATGTGTTTCCGAGAAGCAAAGAACCCGCCGGTTTCCAGCGGGTTCGAGAGGCTGCGGGGCTAGGATTCGAACCTAGACTACTCGGTCCAGAGCCGAGCGTCCTACCGTTAGACGACCCCGCAACGTGCCGTTGCGGCGATGCGAAGTGTAGCCCCGCTCAGGCCGCGGTGGCACTGAATGACGAGGCCCCGCGCCGGCGCAGGCTCCAGCCCGGGTCCCGCAGCGCCGAGGCTCCGTGGACGGCATGCCAGCTCCCGTCGGCGCTTGCTGTCCGAAGCCGTTCGAAGTGATACGAGGAACGGTTGCACTGCGCGCCACCCGCGTAGCTCTCGCCGGTCGCGATCGGCGCCCACGCGGCATGGCTCTTGGGTAGGTAGAACGGGCCCGCGATTCCGGCAGGCGAGACGACGATCCACGTGCCCGGCGCAAAGGGCAGCTCGAGCACGGCCACGCGGAGCCTTTGCCCGGGCGCGATTCCGCTCGCCAGCTCGGTGTAGCGCGGTGCCTGTCCCGGCTGGGCGATCTCGTAGTAGAGCCGGCCGTCGCGGGAGCCGCCGAAGGTGGCGAGGCCGACCTGGAGCCATTCGTCCTCGCCGTGCGGGCCGAGCCCGGGGCCGCCGACGCCGACCCAGCCGGCGAGGTGGCTCGAGCCGCCGGCGACGGCCGGCTTCCCGAGCATGCTGATCGTCGCGGAGATGCCGGCTGACTCGGACTCGCCGTAGAGGCCTGCGTAGGAGTAGCCCTTCGGGCAGGCGACGGCGGCGGGCACGAGGACTGCGGCAGCGAGGGCCAGGGCCCCCGCGAGCAGGACAATGCGAGCGCCGCTCACAAGCCCGAGGATCGGGCCCGGCGGGGCGGCCTCGGATCCCTCGTTTCAGTGAGTCGACGCTCAGGCCACGTCGGCGGCCCAGTCGCCGTACAGCGACGTGTAGAGGCCGCGCCTGCGCAGCAGCTGGTCGTGGCTCCCCTGCTCGACGACCTGTCCGTGCTCGAGAACGACGATCAGGTCGGCGTCGCGGATCGTCGAGAGCCGGTGGGCGATCACGAACGCGGTTCGGCCGGCGAGCAGTGTGCGAAGGGCTTGCTCGATCTTGCGCTCGGTCCCGATGTCGACGGACGAGGTGGCCTCGTCGAGGATGAGGATGCGCGGGTCGGCAAGGAGGGCCCGGGCGAGCGCCACGAGCTGGCGCTGGCCCAGCGAGAGACGGCTGCCCCGCTCCTGCAGCTGAGTTTCGTAGCCGTTCTCGAGGCGGAGGATGAAGTCGTGCGCGCCGATCGTCTCCGCGGCGCGGACGACCTCCTCCGCCTTCGCGTCGGGCCGCCCGAAAGCGATGTTCTCGGTGACGGTGCCCGCAAAGAGGAACCCCTCCTGAGGGACGATCCCGAGCTGGCGGCGCAGCGAGGCCTGCGTCACGTCGCGAAGGTCGTGACCGTCGATCGTGATCCGCCCCTCACGCGGGTCGTAGAAGCGAGCGAGCAGCTTCGCGATCGTCGACTTGCCCGCTCCGGTGTGGCCGACGAGCGCCACGGTCGTGCCGGGCGGGACGTCGAGGTCGAGCCCGTGCAGGACCTCGGGGCCGTCGCCGTAGCCGAAGCGAACGCCTTCGAACGCGACGCGGCCCTCGACGTGGGGCAGGGCGGTCGCGCCGGGCCGGTCGACGACCTCGGGCTCCTGGTCGAGGACGTCGACGATCTTGTCGAGCGCGGCCGTCGCCGAGAGAAAGGTGCCGTAGAGCTGCGAGAGCTGCTGCACCGGGTCGAAGAAGTTCTGGACGTAGAGCATGAAGGCAAACAGCGTCCCGAGCGTGATGGCGTCCTGGAAGTAGAGGTGGCCGCCGTAGCCGAGCACGACCGCGAGCGCGACCGACGAGAGCAGGTCGACGAACGGAAAGTAGAGCCCGTTCAGCACGACCGTCTGCATGTTCGACTCGCGGTAGCGCTCGCTGACCTCGCGGAAGTTCCGGACGTTCGCCCGCTCGCGGGTGAAGGCCTGCACGATGCGCATGCCGGCGATGTCTTCGGCGAGCGTGGCCGTCACGAGCCCGAGCCGCTCCCGCACTGCGGCGTAGGCGCGCGCGGAGCGGGTGCGGAAGATGAACGTGGCTACGCTCATGAACGGGATCACGACCAGGGTCGCGAGCGCCAGGCGCCAGTCGAGGATGAAGAGCAGGATCGCTGTGCCGAGCAGCGTGAGCGTGTTCTGGACGAGGCTCGTGACGCCGTCCGTGACGAGCTGGTCGATCGCCTCGACGTCGTTCGTGAGGCGGCTGATGATGACGCCCGCGCGGTTGCGCTCGTAGAAGCCAAGCGAGAGGCGCTGGAGGTGGTCGAAGAGGCGGTTGCGGAGATCGGCCAGGATCCGCTCGCCGACCCACCCCGTGAGGTAAGTCTGTGCGTAGCTCGTGCCCCAGTTGAGCAGGCCCGCGGCGAGAAACGCGCCGACGATCCACCAGAGCTTCGTCAGGTCGTTCTCACCGACCGCGTAGTCAAGGGCGTACTTGGCGAGGAACGGCGGCGCGAGCGCCGTGGCGGTCGCAAGCAGCATCGAGGCGATCGAGAGGAACGTCCGCGCCTTGTACGGGCGGGTGAGGCGGACGAGCGTCCCGAGCCGGCGTCGCGTCCGCCGCCAGGACCAGTCTTCGACCCGAGCCCCGCGCTCGCGCATCAGGTGCCCGCCTGGCTGCCAGACCCTCATGACCGCCCCCGCCCCGAGGCCTGCGAGCTGCGGGAGACCCCCACACCCCCACCCACAGTGAGGGTGGGGATGAACCCGCCGCCCTCGGCGGTGACGATACCCGGCGCCGGCGCACGTGTCTGTGACGCGGGTGCGCCGAGAGCGTGACGATTGCTCCACACGAGGGCGCGGGTCGCGCTCACGACGCCGCCTCCAGCGCTTCATCTTCCGCCCGCGCCTCGACGGCGTCGGCGAACTGCCGCTCGAGCAGCCCGTGCTCGTAGATGTCGCGGTAGACCGGGCTCGTCTCGAGTAGCTCCTCGTGGGTTCCGCGCGCCGCGATCCGGCCCTTGTCGAGCACGACGATCTCGTCCGCGAGCGCGATCGTCGAGAGGCGGTGCGCGATGATCAGCGTCGTACGGCCCTTCATTGCGCCCCGCAGGCCGCTGCGGATCCGCGCCTCCGTCGTGGCGTCGACCGAAGCCGTCGCGTCGTCCAGGATCAGAATCCGCGGGTCGACGGCGAGCGCCCGCGCGATCGCAAGCCGCTGCCGCTGACCGCCCGAGAGCGTGATCCCGCGCTCGCCGATCACCGTGTCGTAGCCGTCGGGCAGCTCCGCCACGAACTCGTGCGCCTGCGCCTCGCGGGCGATCCGCTCCACCTCCGCGTCGTCGAGGTCGGGCGCGCCGAAGGTGATGTTCTCGCGTACGGTGGCCGAGAAGAGGAACGGTTCCTGCGAGATCACGCCGATCGCTCCGCGCAGGGACCCGAGCGTCACATCGCGCACATCGACCCCGTCAACCGTGACGCGGCCGGAGCTCACGTCGTAGAACCTGGGCACGAGCGAGGTCAGCGTCGTCTTGCCCGAGCCGGTCTGGCCGATCAGCGCGATCGTCCGGCCGGCCGGGACGTGGAGGCTGACCCCGTCCAGGACCGGCCGCCCCTCGAGGTACTCGAAGTGGACGTCCTCGAAGCGCAGGTCGCCTCCACCCGGCGGCAGCTCGACGGCGCCGGGCCGCTCCGCGATCTCCTCGGGCTCGTCCATGACCTGGAAGATCCGCTCGCCCGAAGCGGTCGCGCGCTGCGCCTGGCCGATCCACATCCCGAGGGAGCGCAACGGCATCACGAGCATGCCGAGGTAGAGGTTGAAGGCGACGAAGCTGCCGACCGAGAGCCCGCCGCTCGAGACCATCCGGGCTCCGACGAGCAGCACCGCGCCCTGCGCGACCAACGGCACCCAGGAGATCAACGGCACGAACAGCGCGCGCTGCCGGTTGGCACGCAGCGTCTGCCGGAAGACGTCCTCGGAGCGGGCGTGGAACTTGGCCGACTCCTGCGGCTCCTGCGCGAAGGACTTGACGACGTGGACGCCGACGATGTTCTCCTCGGCCACCGTCGCGACGTCGGCGAGCTTCTGCTGCACCTCTCGCAGCGTCGGGTGCGCGACGCGGCTGTACCGGTACGCGAGCGCGACGAGGACCGGCGTGATGGCCAGCGCGATCAGCGCGAGCTTCCATTGGAAGACGAGCAGGACGGCGGTCACGGAGACGACCGTCAGGATGTTCTGGAAGAAGAAGATCAGGCCGTAGCCGAGGAAGAAGCGGACGCCCTGGAGGTCGACCGTCGCGCGAGACATGAGCTGGCCGGTCTGGTGGCGGTCGTAGAAGCCGAACGAGAGCCGCACGAGGTGCCCGTACAGGCGTTGCCGCATGTCCATCTCGACCGAGAGGGCCTGCCGGCCGGAGATCAGGCGCCGCGCCGCCATCAGGACCGCTCGCGCGAGCCCGAGCGCCACGACGGCTCCGACGAAGAGCCACAGCTTCTCGCGGTCGTGGGGACGCAAGGCCTCGTCGATGACGTCCTTCGTGATCCAGATCAGCGCGATCTGCGCGACCTGCGAGCCGACCGCGAGCACGATCGAGACGATCAGCGACAGCTTGTACGGGCGCAGGAAGCCGAGTAGACGCGCAAATGTCCGGCGATATCGAGGCGTCTCCTGCACCCTCGAAATCTAGCGATCCGATATTTCGCCGCCGATGCGCGCGAGCTCGCTCCGGATCAGCCCAGCGGCTTCGGAAACCCGCTTGCGATTCGCGGGGTCGTTGAGCCAGCCGCTCGCACCGGAGGGGTGGGGGAGCGGGATCGCGGCGGCGCCGTCGTGGTCGAACCGCGCGCCGACGCACTCGGTAACGCTCTTCAAGCCGAGCAGGCGGCGCGCGGCAATGCCCCCGACGGGGACGATCAGCCGGGGGCGGATCAGCCTCAGCTCGTGGTCGCGCCAGAAAGCGCACAGCTCTTGCTCCCGTGGCGTCGGCGAGCGGTCACCGCGGCCGCTCGGCGCCTTGCCGGGGTAGCACCGCGTGACGGACGCGCAGTAGAAGGTGGCGTAGAACTCCTCCTCGTCGAGCTCGAGCCAGCGGCGCAGGGTGCGGCCGGCGCGCCCGCGCCACGGTCGGCGCTCCTCGCCCTCGACGGCGCCGGGTGCCTGGCCGAACATGTACGCGCGCTGGCCCGTGTAGGGCTGCACGACCGCCAGCGACTCGAGCGGGTACCCCGCCTCCACGCAGGCGCGGCAGACACGGTTGTCGCGCTGCAGCGAGGAAAGCGACCGGTAGCTCGAACGCCGCCGCGTCAAGAGTGGACGGCGACGAACCAGCGGCCGGCGAAGAGCGTCGCGCCGCCGCCGAGCTCCGCGGCCAGCCGCTCGGGAGTGAAGTAGCGCTTGTAGACCTCCCAGCGGGAGCCGTCGTTGAGGATCCGTTCCTGGCGCTCCTCGGGCGCGACCTTGGGCCGCAGGGCGGAATCGACGACGACGAGCTCCGGCGCGAGGCGCCGTGCTTCGCGCAGGAAGCGTTCGCGTTCCGCGCGCTCGAGGTGCCCGTAGAAGTGTCCTGTGAAGACGCGCTCGAAGGCGCCGTCCTCGAAAGGCAGCGCGAGGGCGTTGCCTTGCACGTGGCTTGCGTGAGGAGCTTGGCGGCGTGCCTCTTCCAGCATCGCCTCGCTCTGGTCGAGCCCGACGATCTCACCCGGCAGGAACCGGGTCAGGAAGCCGGTCCCGCAGGCGACGTCGAGCGTGCGCGCGGGCGGCATGGAGCCGAGCGCACCTTGGAGCGCCGCGAGCTCGTCGTCCCAGCCGTCGCGGTCGCGCAGCGCGAAGCGGCCAGCGCCGCGATACCACTCGTCGTATTCCGGCGCGCGCCGGTCGTAGTAGGCCTTCACCCCTCCTAGACTACGCACGTTGTGCGGCCGCTCGAGACCGTCCCGAACTTCTCCGAGGGGCGCGATCAGGCGACCATCGACGCACTCTCGGCGGCGCTCGGCTCGCACGCAAGGCTGCTCGACGTTCACTCCGACGAGGACCACAACCGCTCCGTCTTCACGCTGGTCGGATCAGGCGCAGAGCTGGTCGAGGCGCTGTTCGACGGGATCGCGTGCGCGCGCGAGCGGATCGACCTGCGGCGGCACGTGGGAGCTCATCCGCGGATCGGTGTGGCCGATGTGGTGCCACTGGTGGCGCTTGCCGCGGAGGACGCCGGCCGGGCCGGGAAGGCGGCCCTGCAGCTCGCTCAGCGCGTGGGCGACGAGCTCGGGCTGCCGGTGTTTCTCTACGGCGAGCTCGGGCGCGGCCACGGGCCCGCATTCTTCCGCTCGGGCGGCACGGTCGAGCTGCAGCGCCGCGTCGACGCCGGCCAGGTGTCCCCGGATTTCGGGCCCGCGAGGCTGTCGGAGTCGGCCGGCGCGGTGCTCATCGGTGCGCGGCGGCCGCTGATTGCGTTCAACGTCAACCTGCGCGGCCCGCTGGAGGCGGCGCGTGAGGTGGCGGCGGTGGTTCGCGAGGCCGGCGGCGGATTCCCGGGCGTGCGGGCGCTCGGGCTCGACCTGCCGAGCGCCGGGCTCGTGCAGGTGAGCATGAACGTCGAGGACTGGGAGGCGGCGGCGCTGCACGAGATTGTGGCGCGGGTGGAGCGGGAGGCGACGGCGCGCGGGGCCGAGGTCGTGCGATCGGAGCTCGTCGGGTTGATGCCGGCGGGCGCGGCGGCGGCGGCGGCCGGGGCGGCGCTGCGGATCGACGGCTTCGACGCCTCCCGCGTGCTCGAGCTGCGACTCCTCGACGGGTAGCAACGGGCGGCGGCGCGTGCCGGGGTAGGCCGTCACACTTCCATCACGGTCCCGCGACAGACACGTACCAACTTCCCCGATACGATCGCCTTGGGGAGGAGGCCGGGCGAACCGTACTAAGGGCCGCCCGCGCTGGAGGGCCGCGAGCAGGTGCGGGATACACTCGTCGGCGTGATCGAGAGCAAGGCGCTGACGGGCGACGATCTCGCGCTCGCGGACGTCTGGGGGGTTGCGGTCCGAGGGGAGCGCGTGGCTCTCGCCGGCTCGGCGCGCGAGCGCATGACGGCAGCGCGGGAGATCGTCGAACGCGCAGCGCACGGCGCCCAGGAGCACACCTACGGCGTCAACACCGGCTTCGGGCGATTCGTCTCGCGAGCGATTCCCGAGGAGCTGACCGAGGAGCTCCAGGTTCGCCTGCTGCGGAGTCATGCCTGCGGCGTCGGCGAGCCGTACCCGGACGAGATCGTCCGTGCGGCGATGCTGCTGCGGGCGAACGCGCTCGCGAAGGGGTACTCCGGCGCGCGGATCGTCACGGTCGAGCTGCTCGTCGACTGCCTGAATCGCGGCCTGCTCCCGCGCGTGCCGAGCCGAGGCTCGGTCGGTGCCAGCGGTGACCTCGCCCCTCTGGCCCACCTCGCGCTGCCGCTGATCGGGGAGGGCGAAGCGTGGTTCGAGGGGCAGCGCCTGCCCGGGGGCGAAGCGCTCGCCGCAGCCGGCCTCGAGCCGGTGCGGCTGCAGGCAAAGGAGGGCCTGTCGCTCGTCAACGGGACGCAGTTCATGGCGGCCTTCGGCTCGCTCGGGACCGTCCGCGCGGAACGGCTGGCGAAGACGGCCGACGTCGCGTGTGCGCTCTCGCTCGAGGCGTTGCAGGGGTCGCGAACGAGCTTCCTGCCGCAGGTGCACGCGCTGAGGCCGCTGAAGGGCCAGGCCGATTCGGCCGCCAACGTCCTGCAGCTGCTCGAGGACTCCGCGATCAACGAGGCTCACCGCTGGTGCGACAAGGTGCAGGACGCCTACTCGTTGCGCTGTGCGCCGCAGGTTCACGGCGCGTCGCGCGACCTGCTCGCATACGTCGCCGAGACCGTCGAAGCGGAGCTCAATGCCGCAACGGATAACCCGCTCGTCCTCGTCGACGACGGGATGCTCGTCTCGAACGGGAACTTCCATGGCCAACCGCTGGCGTTCGCACTCGATGCGACTGCGATGGCGGTGGCTGAGCTCGCGAACATCGCGGAGCGGCGAATCGAGCGGCTCGTGAACCCGAGCCTGTCCGGAGGTTTGCCGGCGTTCCTCACGGGTGACGGCGGGCTCAACTCGGGCTTCATGATCCCGCAGTACGTCGCCGCCTCGCTCGTGAGCGAGAACAAGGTGCTCGCCCACCCGGCGGGGGTCGACTCGATTCCGACGAGTGCCGGCCAGGAAGATCACGTATCGATGGGCAACGCATCCGGGCTGAAGGCGTGGCAGGTGCTCGGGAATGCAGAGCGTGTGCTCGCAATCGAGCTGCTGGCCGGCGCCCAGGGGGTCGAGTTCCTTGCCCCGCTGCAGCCGGGGCGGGGCGTGCGCGCGGCGCGCGAGTTCGTGCGCTCGCTCTCGGCGCGCCTGCGAGACGACCGGCCGCTCGCTGGCGACATCGAGAGCGTGGCCGGGTCGATCCGGGACGGCTCGCTGCTCGAGGCCGTCGAGTCGGAGGTCGGCGAGCTGAGATGACCAGCGAGAACGGCAGCAACCCGCGGCGCCGCATGTCTCGGCACCCATACCGCGACAGCGCGATTGCCTATGCCGTGCTCGGATCGGTGGTGGTGATCGTCGCGTACGCGACCGGCAGCGGCCTGCTCAAGTCCTTCGCGGGCGGAACTGTCGCGTTCGTGCTCGCCACGGCTTGGACGTGGTGGCGCCTTCGCTCGCGAGAGCAGGCGCCGGAGCGGCAGGAGTCGTGAGCGCGACGCGCTCCGTCGACGCGGCCGCCGAGGCGCTCTGTGGGGACCTCTCGTCGATTCGCGCGCCACGCGGGCCGGAGCTGAACGCTCGCTCGTGGTCGACCGAGGCGCCGCTGCGGATGCTGTTGAACAACCTCGACGCCGAGGTCGCCGAGCGGCCGGAGGAGCTCGTCGTCTACGGCGGCTCCGGCAAAGCGGCTCGGAGCCCGGAGGCGCTCAGGGCGCTGGTCCGCTCGCTCCTCACGCTGGGCGACGACGAGACGCTCCTCGTTCAGAGCGGCAAGCCCGTCGGCGTCTTCCGGACGCATTCGTCCGCGCCGCGCGTGCTGATCGCCAACTCGCTGCTCGTGCCGCGCTGGGCGACCTGGGAGGAGTTTCGCCGGCTGGAGGCGCTCGGCCTGACGATGTTCGGGCAGATGACCGCCGGCAGCTGGATCTACATCGGCAGCCAGGGGATCCTGCAGGGGACCTACCAGACATTCGTTGCGGCGGGCGAGAAGCACTTCGGCTCTGCGGATCTCTCGGGGCGCACGATCCTGACCGCCGGGCTCGGCGGGATGGGTGGTGCGCAGCCACTCGCGGCGACGCTGGCGGGATCGGCGATCCTGTGCGTCGAGGTCGACCCGGCCCGGATTCGGCGCAGGCTCGAGACTCGCTACCTGGACGAGGCTTCGGAGTCGCTCGACGATGCGCTTCGGCGAGTACGCGCCGCAGCACGAGAGGGGCGGGCGCTGTCGGTCGGGCTGCTCGGGAACGCGGCCGAGATCGTCCCGGAGTTGGCTCGGCGCGGGGAGCCGTTCGACCTCGTCACCGACCAGACGGCTGCGCACGATCCGCTGAACGGCTACGTGCCGATCGGGCTATCGGTCGACGAGGCCGCCGCGCTTCGTTCGAGCGATGCCGACGCGTACTTGCAACGGGCACGGGAGTCGATCGCGCGCCACGTGGAGGGGCTGCTGGCGTACGTCCTGGCTGGCAGTTATGTTTTCGATTATGGCAACAACCTTCGAGGGGAGGCACTAGAGGCCGGGATAACGGAGGCGTTCACATACCCGGGCTTCGTCCCGGCCTATATTCGGCCGCTGTTCTGTCGTGGAGTCGGCCCGTTCCGGTGGGCAGCGCTCTCGGGCGATCCGGGCGACATCGCCGCCATCGACCGGAAGCTCCTCGAGCTCTTCCCCGACGACCCGGCACTCCAGCGCTGGCTGACGCTCGCGCCCGACTGGGTCGCCTTCCAGGGGCTGCCCGCTCGCATCTGCTGGCTCGGCTTCGGCGATCGTGCCCGGGCAGGGCGCGCGATCAACGAGCTCGTGCGAGACGGTCAGGTGAAGGCGCCGGTCGTGATCGGCCGCGACCACCTCGACTCCGGCTCGGTCGCTTCGCCGTACCGCGAGACGGAGGCGATGCAGGACGGCTCCGACGCGATCGCGGACTGGCCGATCCTGAACGCGCTGCTCAACGTTGCCGCGGGCGCTACGTGGGTGAGCGTGCACCACGGCGGGGGCGTCGGGATCGGCAACTCGATCCACGCCGGCATGGTCGTCGTCGCCGACGGCAGTGACGAGATGGCAGAGCGGCTCGAACGAGTGCTCACGACTGATCCCGGCACGGGCGTCCTGCGGCACGCGGACGCCGGCTACTCCGAGGCTTTGGCGGCTGCCGAGGAGCACGGGCTCGAGGTGCCGCTGCCGCCGTCCCCGTCGGGCGGCTCGTGACCGCGGGCGCCGGCGGCGCGCCCAGGCTGCTCGTCCGCGACCTCGCGCAGCTCGCCACGCCGTCGACCGCGGCACGCCCACCCCTGCGCGGCGCGGCTCTCCGCGACGTCGAGGTGATCGAGGAGGCGTTTGTCCTCTGCGAGGCCGGTCGCGTCGTTGCCGTCGGGCGCATGCGAGAGCTCCGCGGGCTCGACGGTGAGGTCGAAGAGCTCGACGGCAGCGGACTCTGCGCGGTGCCCGGCTTCGTCGATTGCCACACCCACGCGTCCTTCCTCGGCGATCGTGTCGACGAGTTCGCGCTCCGCGCGGCGGGTGCGAGTTACGAGGAGCTGCACGCGGCGGGCGGCGGCATCCTCTCGACCGTCCGCGCCACTCGCGCCGGCGGCGAAGCGGCGCTCCATGCGGCGGTGCAGCGGCACCGGGAGTGGATGCTGCGTGCCGGCACGACGACCTTCGAGGGCAAGTCCGGCTATGGGCTCGACCGCGAGACGGAGCTGGCGTCGCTGCGGGCGGTCGCGGACGCCGATGGCTCGCCGACCTGGCTCGGCGCGCACGCGGTACCTCCGGAGTTCGCCGACGGTGACGCGTACCTCGACTTCGCCCTCGGCGAGGTTTTGTCGGACGCGGCGCGGATCGCCGATGCCGCCGACGTCTTCGTCGAGGAGGGCGCCTTCACCGTCGGGCAGGCCCGTCGCTACCTCGAGGCGTGCCGTGAGGCCGGCCTCACGTTGCGCCTGCACGGCGACCAGTTCACGGAGCGCGGCGCCATCGACCTGGCGATCGAGCTCGGCGCGCGGTCGGTCGACCACCTCGAGGCGACCGGCGAGCAGGGAGTCCGCATGCTTGCCGTGAGCGATGTCGCCGCGGTTCTCCTACCGGCGAGCGCGATCTTTCTCGACCGTCCGATGCCGCCGGCCCGGGAGCTCGTCGACGCGGGCGCCGTCGTGGCGCTCGCGACCGACTTCAACCCCGGGAGTGCCTTCTGCGAGAGCTTGCCCCTCGTCTGCGCGCTCGCCTGCACGCAGCTTCACCTCGCGCCGGCCGAAGCGCTCGCCTGCTGCACCCTCAACGCCGCGCACGTGCTCGGCCGCGCCGAGCACTGCGGCCGCGTCGCGCCGGGCTACGACGCCGATCTCGTCCTGCTCGATGCTCCGGACTGGCGACATCTCGCGTACCACCTGGGCGGGGACCTTGTCTCGGCGGTGGTTCGGCGCGGTGCCGTCGCGTGGAGCCACTGACCCCGCGCTACGCTTGGGCCGATGCCGACGCGCAAGCAGCGCCGCCGGCGCCAGAAGGAGCGCCGGCATGAATACGAGTACGTCTTCGTCGACGAAACGGGCGAGGAGGTCGAGGTCGACGAGGTCGACGGCGCTGACGACGACGGCTCCCGTCGAAACGGGAAGCGCGACGCGAAGCGTCCGGCGCGAAAGCCTGAGCAGAGCCGGCCCGTACGGCGCGTCTCGCCGCCGTCGTGGAAGCGCGTCGGCAAGCGCGCCCTTCTGTTCGGGCCGCTGATCTTTGTCGCCTTCTCGCTGATCAACAGCGGCCAGCCGATCGCTGCGCGGGTCGCGGTGGCGGCGGCCTACACCGCGTTCTTCGTGCCGCTGATGTACCTGATGGATCGCACGATGTATCGCTCGTACCTCAAGCGCACTGGCCAGCAGGCGCCGCAGCGGCCGACGCGGAAGCGCTAGCTCGCCGCGGCCGTAGTGCGCTCGTCGCCGCGGTAATGGCCCGGACCCGGCCACGGTGCGAGGAAGAGCAGCAGCCGGGCCCGTCCCGGGTCGAGACCGACCGCCGCTCCTCTGGCTCGAACCGGAAAAGCATCCCGGTGAGCCCTCGAGCGCCTCGCCGCGGGCCTCGATCCGCACGGTTCCGTCGACGACGAGGAGGAAGGCGTGCTCCTTGACCTCGTGCTCGCCGAGCTACTGACCGGGCTCGAGCCCGATCACGAGGGCACGAGAGGGCTGAGCCGGGTCGAGCACGACGGGCGAGCGACTTCCGCCGGGCGTCTCGATTTCGCGGACGTTCCAGCTCTGCATGGCGATGCATGTACCCCGCTTACGGGTCTCGCACGGAAGCACTTTCGGCGCACTTCCGGCACAGACACGTGCGCCCGGGGGCGATAGGCTCTCAGTGGGGAGGAGGCCGGGCGCGCCTGAACTAAGGGGCCGCTCGAAGTAGCCGTGCGACCCGCCCCGGAACACGGTTGTTCTGCCTAGCCGAAGCCGCTGGCGCCGACGGGAGCGCCGCACGGGCCCGGTTAGACTCAGCCCCCTGATGAGCGCGCCGCCCACCCTGGCCGTCGACCGCTACGAGCTCGGGCCGATCGGGACGAACTGCTACGTGGTCCGCGCCTCGCGCGAGGCACAAGACGCCGTCGTCATCGACCCCGGCGGAGACGCAGCCGAGTTGCGGCTCGAGCTTGCCCGCCCGGGCGTGCGCTGTGCCGCGATTCTGATCACGCACGGCCACTGGGACCATCTCGGCGCCGTTGCCGATCTCGCGGAGGGAACGAGCGCTCCCGTCTACATGGCCGAGGACGAGCGCGCGCTGCTCGAGAACCTGCCCGACCTCGTACCGGCGGGCGTGATCGCGCGGCCCTACACCGCCGACACGTTTCTCCACGGCGACGAGACGCTCGACCTAGCCGGGATCACCTTCGAGACACTGCGCGTGCCGGGCCACTCGCCTGGGCACCTCGCCTACCACGCCGACGGCTGCCTCTTCTCGGGCGACGTGCTCTTCGCCGGCTCCGTGGGCCGCACCGACCTCCCGGGCGCAGATTGGGAGACGCTCGTCGAGTCGCTGCGCACGCTCACGCAGCGCTTCCCGCCGGAGACCCGCGTCTACCCCGGCCACGGCCCGCCGACCACGCTCGGTGCGGAGCTCGACCGCAATCCCTTCCTGGCCCCGCTCCGCGCGTCGTGACGACCTTCGAGGCGCCACGAGGCACCTACGACATCCTTCCGCAAGACCAGCCGCTCTGGCGGCTCGTCACCGGCGAGGCGGAGCGCCTGTGCTCCCTGTACGGCTACCGGCCGATCCAGACGCCGGGGTTCGAGGACACCGCGCTGTTCCAGCGCACCTCCGGTGCCGGCTCGGACGTGGTGCAGAAGGAGATGTACACCTTCGAGGACCGCGGCGGCCGATCGCTCACGCTTCGTCCCGAAGGCACCGCGCCGATCGCGCGGGCATACCTCGAGCATGGCCTGCACCGGGAGGGTCAGCCCGTCAAGCTCTACACGATCGCGACGATGTACCGCTACGCCGCGCCGCAGCGCGGCCGGTACCGCGAGCACTGGCAGCTCTCCGTCGAGGCGATCGGCTCGGCGGACCCCGCGATCGACGCCGAGCTGATCCAGCTCTACGACGAGCTGCTCGCGCGGCTCGGGGTGACCGACTACCAGCTGCTGCTGAACTCGATCGGCGACGAGAACTGCCGCCCGGCCTACCTCGAACGCCTCACCGCCTGGCTTGACGAGCACGAGGACGTGCTCGACGAGGACGCGCGACAGAAGCGGGCGACGAACCCGCTGCGCGTCTTCGACGTGAAGAGCCCGCAGGTTCAGGAGGCGCTTGCCGAGGCGCCGAAGATCGGCGACGCCCTCTGCGACGAGTGCCGCGCGCACTTCGAGGCCGTCCAGGCGCACCTCGAGAACTACGCGGTCGAGTTCACCCTCGAGCCGACCCTCGTGCGCGGGCTCGACTACTACACCCGCACGGCCTTCGAGTTCGTGGACGAGGCGATCGGAGCGCAGAGCTCGATCCTCGGCGGGGGCCGCTACGACGGCCTGATCGAGGAGCTCGGAGGGCCGCCGACCCCCGGGATCGGCTTCGGCGCGGGGATCGAGCGCTTGCTGCTGTCCCTCGAAGCTGCGGGCGTGACGGCCGAGCCGGAGGAGCTCGATGTCTTCGTCGCCCTCCACGAGAGCGACCACAAGCCACGCGTCCTGCCGCTCGTCCAGGAGCTGCGCCGCCGCGGCCTTAGCGCCGAGCTCGACTACGCAAACCGCTCGCTCAAGGGGCAGCTCACCCATGCCCGCCGGCTCGGGGCCAGGGCGATCGTCGAGTGGGGCCCGGAGCGCTCGACCGTGCGCAGGCCCGGAGAGCGGGACGAAGAGGTCCCGACGGCCGAGCTCGCGGAGCGACTCAAATGAGGTGGCGCGACCTGAACGCCGGCGGGCTCCGGCCCGAGCACGTCGGGCAGCGGCTAGCGCTCGCCGGCTGGGCCGCGCGCCGCCGGGACCACGGCGGGCTCGTCTTCATCGACCTGCGCGACGAGAGCGGCCTCGCTCAGCTAGTGGTCAATCCCGACCGCGCGCCGGAGGCAGCAGCGGTGGCCCACGAGGTCCGCAACGAGTTCGTGCTCCACGCCGAAGGCGACGTCGTCGCCCGCGCGCCCGAAGCGGTCAACCCGAGCCTCCCGACCGGGGCGGTCGAGCTCCAGGTCGACGAGCTCGAGATCGTCTCCCGCTCGGAACCGCTTCCCTTCCAGCTCGACGAGGAGAACGTCGACGAGGCGACGCGCCTCCGCTACCGCTACCTCGATCTCCGTCGCCCGCACATGCAGCGCAACCTCAGCCTCTCCGCCACCGTTGTCTCCGCGATCCGCCGTTTCATGGACGAGCAGGGCTTCGTCGACGTCTGGACGCCGAACCTGACGAAGGCCACACCCGAAGGCGCTCGCGACTTTCTCGTCCCGGTGCGGCTCCAGCCGGGGCGCTTCTTCGCACTGCCGCAGTCGCCGCAGATCTTCAAGCAGATCCTGATGGTGGCCGGGGTCGGCCGCTACTACCAGATCGCGACCTGCTTCCGGGACGAGGACCTCCGCGCCGACCGCCAATTCGAGTTCCGACAGCTCGACCTCGAGCTCTCGTTCCCGACGCGCGAAGAGGTCTGGGACACGCTCGAGGGCGCGGTCGTCGCCTCGTTCGAGGCGCTCGAGCGCGAGCCGCCGGGCCGTCCGTTCCGGCGGCTCACCTGGCACGAGGCGATGGCGCGCTACGGGTCCGACAAGCCGGATCTGCGCTTCGACCTCGAGCTGCACGACCTGACCGCGCAAACGCGCGACTCCGAGTTCAAGGTCTTCGCGCAGGCGCCGAGCGTGCAGTACTTGACCGTCCCGCAGGAGCTGTCACGCGCCGAGCTGGCCTCGCTCGAGGAGCTCGCGAAGGAGTGGGGCGGCAAAGGGCTCGCGTACCTCGTCTTCGACGAGGAGGGGGAGGTGCGCTCGCCGATCGCGAAGTTTCTCTCCGCGGAGGTGATCGAGGCGGTGCGGCCGGAGCAGCCGGGCGCGACGGTGCTCTTCGGCGCGGACGAGCCGGGAACCGTCGCGCGCGTGCTCTCGGCGGTGCGCAACCACCTGGGCCGCGAGCTCGACCTGACCGACGAGACACGTGACGAGTTCGTGTGGGTGACCGACTTCCCGCTCTTCGACTGGGACGAGGACGGCAAGCGCTGGACGTTCAGCCACCACCCGTTCACGGGCGTGCGGCCTGGCGACGAGGACCTGATCGAGTCCGACCCCGGCCGCGCCCTGAGCCAGGCCTACGACCTCGTCTGGAACGGGTGGGAGCTCGGGTCGGGCTCGATCCGGATCCACGACCCGGCGATCCAGCGGCGCGTGTTCGCGGCGATTGGCATCAGCGCGGAGGAGGCCGAGGAGCGGTTCGGGTTCCTCCTGGAGGTGCTGCGAATGGGTGCGCCGCCGCACGGCGGGTTCGCGCTCGGGCTGGAGCGCTTCGTCGCGCTGCTCGCCGGCGAGCAGAACATCCGCGAGGTGGTCGCGTTCCCGAAGACCGCGAGCGGCTCCGAGCCGCTGAGCGGCGCGCCGACGCCGATCGCGCAGGACATTCTGGCCGAGCTCGGAATTCAGGTTCTGCCGGAAAACGACTGACGGCGTTCCGAAACAGCAGTCATACTTCTTCCAGCATCCGGCCGAGCCAGGAGGCGAGCAAGCAGATGGCAACCGAGGGTCACGAACGAGCAGAGCAGGCGCCCGCGCTGACGTCGCTGCCGCGCGTCGAGGACCTCCCGAGCGCCGCCGACGGCTACGACCGCGAGAGGGTGCGAGAGGCCTTCGAGGCCTTCCGCAGGCATGCGACGCAACTCCAGGTGCAACTGCGCGTGCTCCAGGCGGCGGGGGGTAGCGCCGAGCCGACCGGGCACGCGGTGCGGATGGACTCGCTGCACCTGATCCGCGCCGCCGCGGAGATGGCCGACACGATCGAGCGCGACGCGCAGACGGCCTCGGCTGGCCAGCTGCGGCGGACGGAGGAGGAGGTGGCCCGCCGCCAGCGCGACCTGCAGGAGCGGCAGGGCGAGATCGACCGCTACCGGCAGGAGAGCGAGCGGCAGCGCGCCGAGATGCTGAACGCGGCGAAGAGCGAATCGCGCCAGACGATCCAGGACGCCAAGCAGCAGGCCGCGCAGGAGGTTTCGGAGGCCGAGTCGCGGGCCGCCCGGCTGCTCGAGCAGGCACGTCACCAGGCGACCGAGCTGACCAACGCCACGCGCGCCGAGATCGAGCAGACGCTCGAGTGGGCGCGCGGGCAGGCGGGGGCGATCATCAGCCGGGCTCAGGAAGGCGCGGAGCAGCTGCTCGGCGCGGCCGGCCTCGGCGAGGAGGCCGTTGGACGGGTTGCGCAGTCGATCGTCAGCGCGGCGGAGGCCGCGGCCCAGGCGAGCCGGGGCAGCGGGCCGTCCGCAGGCCCCGTTGGCGCTCCGCAGCCGTCCGAGCCGTCCGAGCCCGAGCGCGCTCCGGAGCAGGAGCCCGAGGAGCCGCCGGTTTCACCGCCCGCTTCGCCCGGTCCTTCGCCGCCCGGCCCGCAGGACACCGGCAGCAGCGGGTCGGAGAGCGAAGAGCACAGCTAGTCTCGGCCCATGCTTCCGGGCCGGTTCGGTCTCCGCTTCGCGTTCGAGGCGCTGTTCCTCGTGCTGCTTGCCATCGGCGCGGGCCTCGCCGATCTGCGGCCCGTCGTCATCGTGATCGTGATGGCCGTCGCCTGGCTGCTGGTCGTCGTGATCGAGTTCACGGCGGAGCGGATCGCGGCGGCTCCGTCGTACGTGCTCCCGCAGCCTGCCGAGCCGCAGCAGGAGGAAGAGGCGGATCGTGTCTTCTGGCCGCCGGCCGAGGAGCGGACGGTGGTCGCGCCGCCGGAGCAGCGGGTCGAGCCCGAACCTGAGCCAGAGCCGCAACCGGAGCCCGAAGCGGCAGACGAGCCCGAGCCGGAGCCAGAGCCGGTCGCCGAGCCCGAGCCGGAGCCTGAGCCAGAGCCCGAGCTGGCCGCCGAGCCCGAGCCCGAGCCTGAGTCGGAGCCACCGGTTCTCCCCGTCCCCGAGCCGGAGCTGCCGGCCGCCGAGCCGCTCGAGCCGGAGCCGAAGCGACGGCGCCGGTTGTTCCCGCGTCGCCGCGAGCGCTTGGAGGAGCCGCCACCCGCACCGCCGCCGAGACACGTGAGGCTCCTGCCCCGACGCTCGGCCGAGGAGCCGGAGCCCAGCCGTGCCGAGCAGGAGGTGGCAGAGCTCTTCGGCGCCGGAGCCTCCGAGGGCGACGAGCGTGAGGAGCGCGGCTGATGAGGATCCGATCCGCGTTCAGGCGTGACCGCAGGGAGCCGGCAGTGGAGGTCGAGCGTGCCCCGGAACCGGAGCCGTTCACGCAGCCCGAGCCAGGCCGCCGCGCCTGGAACCTTTGGGAGCTCGAACGACTGGCCGAGGAGCTGAACGGCGATGCCAAGGCGGAGGAGCGCGCGCTACTCCTGCTGCACCTACGCGAGTTCGCAGACCCCTCGGGCGGCCTGCCGCCAGAGTTCGACCCGCTCGTGCGCGATGCCTTCGGGGAGGCGCTCGCGGAGCCCGTCACATGACGGCGGCCTCGGTGCAGCGCCAGGTCGCGCTCGGAGCGATTGCCCTGCTGGCGGCGGTCGGCGCCCTCGCACTGAGCTCCCGCGGGAACGGACAGTCGGCCACGCGTGTCCCGCAGCCGGTGCCCGTGGCAGGTGGCGGCTGGTATTCGGCACTCGCAGGCCCTCAGCAGCCGCAGTACGGCCGCCGCACCCGCTGCGGGTACGTGCTTCAACCCGGGACTGTCGGGATCACAGACTCCGTCCTCCCCTGCGGGATCCTCGTCTACGTCGCGTACAAGGACAGCCCGGAGATCCTCACGCGCGTGCTCGACCGGCGGCCGGTGCGCTCGGGCCGGAAGTTCGATCTCACGCCGAAGCTCTCGGAGGAGCTCGGTGTCGACGGCGTACAGCGAATCCGCTGGGTCTTCGCACGCTGACCCCCGGGCGCTAGAGTGAGATCCCTCGAGCCTGTACGTGCTCGGGGCCTATCTGTAGAACCAACACCAAGTGAGAGGGAGCTGTTGTTCGGCTCGAGGCGCTTCGGCGCCGAGGGAGACGCGGCACCCACCTGGCTAGTCCCAGGTTCACAACGGGCTTCGAGACATCGGCAGGCTGGAAGGGAACGGGGGAACCACCTGGTTCCCCCGTTTGCCCCCTCCTTGCGCGCGTCTGCGAGCCTCCCGCGTTTCAGGAGCCGCCTAATCGGGTCTCGGTGCCGACGACTGACGATCCCCGCCTGAGCGGCTGAGCCGGCGGAGCCCGCCTCAGCGTCGAATAGTCTGAATGACGCTCGACCGCTTTCGGCGAGGCCCTTGATCGGCGGTCTCAGGCGAGAGCACACTCGCCCAGGCAAGTCATCTGTCACCTCTCGCGTCGCACTCCTCTGGCGAGCTGCCAAAGCGGCCCGCGCCGCATCACCGACGCCAGTAACGTGCGCCAGACAGGATGCGAGCGGCCGGGATCACA
>JBKPHO010000222.1:0-2309 GCA_046729915.1 Actinomycetota bacterium
TGCCGCCGGCGTCGATGTCGAGCTCGCCGTCGCCGACGATGTAGAAGCGATCGCCCACGTCGCCGGCCCGGATGACGACCTCACCGGCGCGGACCGGCCGCGGCACGAGCTTCGAGGCGACACGTTCCTTGCCGACGACCGAGAGCGGGGCGAACATCGGCACGCGGTCGAGCAGGTCGAGGTCCGGAGCCGGCTCGATCGCGCGGTCGATCGAGGCCAGCCGCCGGTACGTTACGAGCGCGAGGACCGGCAGAACCGCTCCCACGAGCGCGAACGCGGAGCGCGCGCCGATCCAGTGGACGACCGCCGGCGCCGCCAGCGACCCCACCGCGACGGCTCCCATCGCGAGCCCCCAGAGCACGCCGAGCACGCTGCTCAGGATCTCGTCGCGCGTGATCCGCTGGAGGAGCGTGAAGACCGCGACGTCCTCGACGCTGTTCGCCGCCCCGACGATCGCGAGCAGCACCACCGCCGCGGAGAGCTCGGGCCAGGGCGCAATCAGCATGATCGGCGCGCCCCAGAATACGAGCGCGAGCCCGAATGGGACGGCCAGGCGCCGTCCCTCGAGCGTCATCGCGCCGACGGCGCCGAGCAAGCCCCCGACGCCGATCGCAGCAGTCATGTAGCCGACGGCGCCGGCGCCGGCGTCGAGCACCTCAAACGCGGCGACGACGATCAGCACGTTGAGACAGCCACGGACGAACGTCTGGGCGAACACCAGGCCGATGAGGAGCCGGACGTCGGCCGCCCGCCAGATCGCGCGCAGCCCTGTCGAGAGCATGCTCATCGTGCCTCCGGCCTCGACGGCGTCGATCTCGATACGGCCTTCGACCCGGACGCGCAGGACGAGGGCCGCCGCCACGAGCAGCGTTGCCGCGGCGACGATGAACACGAGGCCGGCGTCGGCGAACGCGACCAGCAGGCCGGCGAGCAACGGCCCGATCAGCGTGCCGAAGCTCTCGATCGTCGAGGTTGCCCCGTTCGACGCGATCAGCTCCTCGGGCGTGCGCGCGAGAGACGGCAGCAGCGCCTGGAGAGCGGGCCTGATCAGCGTCGACGAAACGCCCAGGACAGCGGCAAACGCGAACACCAGCACCCGCTCGCCGGCGAAGAACGCCCCCGCCGACCCCGCGAGCGCGGCCGAGCCGGCGAGCATCATCGCCAGCAGGATTCGCTCGCGCCGGAAGCGATCGCCGAGCGACGCCGCGAACGGCGCGATGATCGCCGCCGGGAGCAACCGCACGAGCCCGGCGACGCCGACCGCGCTGGTGCCGCCGTGGTCGTACGCGTAGACGCCGAGCGCAACGAAGTGGGCCCACTCGGCGGCGATCGCGCAGCCCCAGGCCAGCTCGACGCGCCGGACGTTTTCGTTGCGAAGACCGGTCGCCAGCGTCGAGAGCAGCTGCCGCGGCCGCACCATCCACCGATGAAACCGCCCCGGAGGGCAGGAAGCAAGGGCTGGCTAGTGGACTAGCTGCGCAGGTCCTTGCAGGAGTCGGCGTCCTCGAAGCCCGACTTCAGGTCGCTCGACATCTGCTCGACGGTGCTGACGGCGCTCTTGGCCTGCGTCGTGAGGGTCGAGATCTGACCCGCCGCGCTCGAGAGCACGGTGGTGGCCTGCGACACGCTCGTGCTCGACGAGAGCTTGCTCACGCTCTCCTTCAGGGCGGAGACGGTCTGACTCATCTGATTCGCGAACGAGGTGAGCGTCTCCCTCGCGGTCTGGCCGTTGTCGCCCGGCGCGGGCGGGAGGTCGCGAAGGTCGCTCTTCATCGTGTTGGTCGCGCTGACCGCCTTCTGCGCATCGGTCTTCAACGTGTCGATCGTCGAGGCGTCAAGCGACGAGACGGCGGCCTTGGCATCGTCGACGAGCTGCCTGATCTGCGTCTCCCAGTTCTGGATCGGAGTGCAGACGTCGTCGGCCCACTTCTCTTCGGCCGACTGGCCCCCTCCGCAGCCGGCGGCGACCAATGCCAGGACGGCCGTGAGCATCGAGACGGGCAACAGGATGCGGCCTGGTCCGCTCATTGCTGACGCCAGCTTACGCGAACGGCGCGAGGCCGTTAGGGTCGTCTGATGCGGCAATTGGCCCCGATTAGCCGCACCTTCCTGCCCGCAGGCACGAGCGGGCCTCGATCTTCGAGCACGTCAGGCGCATGTGCGGGACGACACCGCGGGCCTCACGGGCGACTGACGAGAGGGGCGCGGGTGGGCCGCGCCCCTCTCGGAACGAGTGCCTAGGAGTTGTTCGCTGTCAGCGACGGCGTCGTCCAGCCGGCGGGCCGGATGACGTAGACGATGCCCCCCGA
>JBKPHO010000223.1:0-12833 GCA_046729915.1 Actinomycetota bacterium
ACGTCCCGGCGGTGCATCGTCCGGACGGGATGAAGCATTTCCCGGGTGCGCGTGGGATGATGTCGGAAGGTGCAGCCCGGGACCGACCGCGTGCACGTCAGCGCCGAGGAGTTCGACGCACTCTTTCGAAGCGTCAGCGCCTGGGGGCGATGGGGTGACGACGACGAGCGCGGGGCGTTGAACCACGTGACGCCCGAGCGCATCGCCGTGGCCGCCCGGCTCGTCCGCGACGGGATCACGGTGACGTTGAGCTGGCCGCTGAACACCAGGGCAGCCGCCGACAACCCGCATCCCGCGGATCACCGAATGACGGCGTGGGGCGGCGCCGGCCCGCTGAGCCTGGCCAAGGACTACGTCGGAGTCGACTACCACAACGACACCCACACGCACATCGATGCCCTCTCCCACGTCGGGTACGAAGGGTCGCTCTACAACGGGACGCCGGCGAATGCCGTGACGTCTCGCGGCGCGACGGCCGAGTCGATCGAGGTCCTGAAGGACGGCCTGGTCGGCCGGGGCGTCCTGCTCGACATCCCCCGCCTCCGGGGGGTCCCATGGCTCGAGCCCGGCGAGAGCGTCTTTCGCGACGAGCTGGAAGCGGCCGAGAGCGAACAGGGCGTCTCCGTCGGCGAAGGCGACATCTTGCTCGTCCGAACCGGCCACGCCCGTCGGCTGCGCGAGCTCGGCCCGTGGGACACCGCGACGGCCAAGGCGGGCCTTCACCCGACGGCGTTGACCTTCCTCGCCGAACGGGGTGTTGCGGCCCTGGGCTCCGACACCAACGCCGACACCGCTCCGAGCACTACCGAGGGCGTTGCCTTCCCTATCCACGTGCTCGCGATCGCGGCGATGGGCGTCCACCTGCTCGACTACCTCCAGTTCGAAGAGCTCCGCGCCGCCTGTGAACGGACGGGCCGGTGGGAGTTTCTCCTTGTCGCCGCCCCGCTCCGCATCCCTGGGGGGACGGGCTCGCCGCTCAACCCGCTGGCGATCCTCTAGTGTCGAGCGCGTCGGAACGGTGGGCCTGGCCGGACGAGCTGGACGCGCTCATCGCGGCGCCTGACACCACGAGCATGTCGGACTTCGTCCGCCGCAGCGGCGACGGGGCGGTCGCGTTCGACACCCGGGAAGCCGCCGGTCCGCCCGAACCCGGCACGACGCTCTGGTCCGACCCCATCCCTCCGCACTCGCTCGAGAACGTCGGCGGGGCCGAGCTGTGCGTGATCATGGTCGAACTGAAGGCCGGCCGGAGGGACCGGCCCTTGACGGCTAGTACTCCTCCATCATGTCCGGGATGATGATCCGCGCCGCCGCCTCGATCAGCGCGAGGTGCGAGAACGCCTGCGGGAAGTTCCCCAGGTGGCGGCCCGTTGGCGCGTCGAACTCCTCCGCATAGAGGCCCAGCGGCGACGCAATTCGGAGCAGGCGCTCCATCAGGTCGCGTGCCCGTTGGAGCTCGCCGATCGCCGCCAAGGCGGATACCAACCAGAAGGAGCAGATCAGGAACGTGCCCTCCTTCCCGGAGAGGCCGTCGTCCGTCTCGCCGGTGCGGTAGCGCAGGACGTAACCGTCCTCGGTCAGGTCGTTCGCGATCGCCTCCACCGACTTTCGCATCACCTCGTCGTTACCCGGGAGGAAGCCGAAGATCGCCGCGAGCAGCGTCGAGGCGTCGAGCGCGTCGGTGTTGTAGTGCTGGCGCAGGACGCCGTCGCGGACGCCGTGCTCGAGGATGTCCGAGCGAATCTCGTCCGCGGTCGCCTGCCAGCCCGCCTGGAGCTGCGGATCGCCACGGATCTCGCCGAGCTTGGCTGCGCGGTCGAGCGCGACCCAAGACATCAGTTTCGAGGAGACGTAGTGCTGCGGCTTGCCGCGCGCCTCCCAGATGCCCTGGTCGGGCTCGCGCCAGACGTTCGTGGCACATTCGGCCTGCGACTGGACGATCGGCCAGAGCCGCCGCGGCAGGCGCTCGCCGTGACGCGTGTGGAGGAGGATCGAGTCCAGCACTGCCCCGAAGACGTCGTTCTGGCGCTGGTCGAAGGCGCCGTTGCCGATCCGCACCGGCTTCGCTCCGGCGTAGCCGGTCAGGTCGTCGCGCGTCGACTCGGTCAGGTCGCGGCGCCCGTCGATTCCGTACATGATCTGGAGCGACCCGTCCTCGGTGGGCTCGAGATCGCCGACGAACTGCATGAACTCGTCCGCTTCCCAGTTGAGGTTGAGGAAGTGGAGCGCCTGCAGGGTGAACGTCGTGTCCCGGATCCAGGTGTAGCGGTAGTCCCAGTTGCGCTCGCCGCCGGGGGTCTCGGGCAGCGACGTCGTGAGCGCCGCCACCGTCGCGCCCGTCGGCATGTAGGTCAGGCCCTTGATCGTGAGCGCCGAGCGCTGGATGGGATCGCGCAGGGGATGGTCCGGGATCCGCGCCGCGCTCAGCCAGTTCCGCCAGAAGCGCGTTGTGGCCTTCATTCTCGACCGCGCCTCGTCCACATTCTGCGGCGTGGCGAGGCCCTCGGACCAGGAGAGGGCGCAGTAGGCCCGGTCACCCGGCTGGAGCACGTGACGGGCCCGGACGTGGTCGCCCTCGATGCCCAGCGCAAGATCCGTCTGCAGGCGGAACTGCTGCCCGGCGCCGCTCGCGTCGGCGACGTGCCGGTCGCCGTCCGCAGTCGTCCACTCCGCCGGGGTCCGGCCGTAGTCGAACGCCGGCTCGCAGACGAGCTCGACCTCGACGTGGCCGTCGAGGCACTCGACCGTGCGGACCAGCATGTGGTCGGCGTCGTCGTCCGCCGGCGGGCGGGTGTGCGGCGTGATCCCGTCCTCGTGGTCCCAGGGCCCCATCGTCAGCGCGTCCCGGACGAGGATCCAGCCGGAGGGCGTCTTCCACGTCGTCACGAGCACGTTCGTCCCGGGCTCGTACGCCCGCGCCGTCGGGTGGGCGATTCCGAACGGTCCGAACCGGAATAAGCCGGCTTGCCGGTCGAGGAGGCTGCCGAACACGCTCGGCGAGTCGAAGCTGGGAATGCAGAGCCAGTCGATCGCTCCGTCCGGCGCGACGAGCGCGCCCGTGTGGCAGTTCGAGAGAAAGGCGTAGTCGGCGATCGGTGGAAACGGCGACGGCGCCGCCGCACTCTGCTCGGTCTTGGCTTCGGCCCCGGTAGTGACCGCGCTCATCGGTCGGCTCCTTCCTTTCGGGTCGACTCTCTACGTCGTGATCCAGGGCTCGTACCAGCGGCCGTGGCCGGCGACGAGCTGGTCGGCAGCCTCCGGGCCCCACGATCCAGGCTTGTATACATGCACAGGCGGCGGCGCGTCGAGCAGCGGCTGCATGACCCTCCAGGCTTCCTCGACTCCATCCTGGCGCGTGAAGCGCGTGCTGTTGCCGACCATCGCCGCGTGGAGGAGCACCTCGTAGGGCGTCGGCCCTTCGCCGCCCTCCTCACTGAAATCCATGTCTAGGGTGATCGCCGACGCCCCGGCTACGTCTCCTCGATGGGCATCGAGGACGAGCCTGATCCCGGTGGACGGATCCAGCTTGATCACGAGCTGGTTCGGCTCGGGGTGGCGAGCTCGCAGGTGGAAGCCAAGCTTCGGCGGATGCTTGAAGACGAGCCTGAGCTCGGTCTCGGTTGCGGCGAGGCGCTTGCCCGTCCGGATGAAGAAGGGCACACCTGCCCAGCGCCAGTTCTCGATCTCGAGTCGAAGAGCCGCATAGGTCTCCGTTGTCGAGTCGGGCGCCACGCCGTCGATATCGAGGTACCCGTCGTACTGGCCGCGCACGTAGTGAGTCGGATCGGCCGTCACGACCGCGCGGAACAGCGCGACCTGGGCGTCCTTGATCTCGTCGGGGTCCCGTCGGGACGGAATCTCCATTGCGGCCGCCGCCACGACCTGCATCAGGTGGTTGACGACGACGTCGCGGAGCGCGCCGACCGGGTCGTAGAAGTGGCCGCGGTCCTCGACGCCGAAGCTCTCCGCCATCGTGATCTGAACGCTCTCGAGGTGGTTGCGGCTCCAGAGCGGCTCGAGCATGGAGTTCGCGAACCGGAGGTAGAGGATCTCCTCGAGGCCCATCTTCCCGAGGTAGTGGTCGATGCGATAGAGCTGGGACTCGTCGATGTACTGGTGCAGCTCGTCGGCCAGCTCGGTGGCCGAGGCGCGGTCGTTGCCGAACGGCTTCTCGACGACGACACGCGCGTTCTTGGTCAGCCGAGCCTCGGAGAGTCCCTTGACCACCCGCCCGAACAGGAACGGCGGAATCTCGAGGTAGAAGACCGGCTGCTCCGAGCCCTCGATCGCCTTCGCGACCCGGTCGTACGTCGCAGCGTCACCGAAGTCACCTTCGACGTAGGAGAGCCGGTTCGCGAACCGCTCGAAGACCTCCGGGACGAGCTGCTCGCCCGTCCCCTCAATCGAGGTCCGGGCGCGCTCCTTCAGCTGGTCGACGTTCCAGTCGTCTACCGCGACGCCGACGATCGGGCAGTCGAGCAGCCCGCGCCGCTCCAGCCGGTACAGGGAGCGGAAGGTCATCACCTTCGCGAGGTCTCCGGTGATGCCGAAGACGACGAGGACGTCCGTCGGCCGGCTCTCGCCCTCTTCTGCCGTTGCGCGGCGCTCGGTCTCGGGTGCTGCGGTCGCCATTTCCCGTCTCCCTCCTGTGCGTTAGGTCTCGACTCTGATCCGGCCGGACCGTTGGTGCGTGAACCCGGCTCCCGCCCAGTCGACGACTGCCTTCACGCGGTCCTCGTTAGTCGGTAGGAGGGCCAGGTGCACGGTTCCCCAGGCCGCCTGGGCCGCTTTCCCCTTCATCGTCCGGCCGCCGAGCATCTGGACCACGGCCGCGCCCCGTCCGATTGTCGCCATCGTGCCCTTGTCCTTGTACTTGAAGGGCTTCGTCTCCTTGCCCGCGACGAGCCGCGCGATCGTCTCGCCGGCGTGCTCGCCCGACTGCAGCGCTACCGAGCCGAGCTGTGGGAGAATCTGCTGCGTCTTCGCGTCGGTGATTGCCGCGATGTCGCCGACTGCGTACACCTCGGGGTGGGACGGGATCCGCAGCTCTCCGTCCACAGCGACCCGGTTGCCGCGTTCGAGCTCGAGCCCGAGCGAACGGACGAGCTCGTTCCCCTGCAGCCCCGCGCCCCAGACGAGCGTGTGGGCAGGAAGGACGTTCCCCGACTTGAGCTTGACCCGGCGCGGCGAGACCGACTCGACGACCTCGCCGGTCATCACCTCGACGTGGCGCTCGGTGAGCGCTTTCTCCGTGTAGGTCCGGATGTCCGGCTTGAACATGGCGAAGATCTCCGGCGAGGCCTCCACGAGCACGATCTGTGCCTTCTCGGGCGCCACATCCGGGTAGTCCTTGCGGAAGACGCTGTTGTAGAGCTCGGCCATGGCGCCTGCCGTCTCGACACCCGTGGGGCCGCCGCCGACCACGACCATGTTGAGCGCGCCGTCCTCCACGAGCTCCGGCTTGCGATCGGCCGCCTCCCAGGTCTCGAGCACGTGATTCTTGACGCGTACCGCATCCGAGAGGGTGTAGAGCGGGAACGCGTGCTCGGCCGCCCCTTCCACACCGAAGAAGTTGACCTCCGCGCCGAGCGCGAGCACGAGGTAGTCGTAGCGCTCGGGTTCCAGTTCGTCGAAGCGCACCTCGCGTGAGTCAAGGTCGATCTCCGTCACGCGGTCCTGGTGGATGCGGACGTTGTCCTGCTTGTGGAAGAGATCGCGGATCGGGTGGCCGACCGCCGGCTGCTCCAGCAGCCCGGTGGCGACCTGGTAGAGCAGCGGCTGGAAGGTGTGGTAGTCGTGCCCGTCCACGAGCACGACGTCGACGTCGCTCTTCCTCAGCTGCTTGGCGGCGCCGATCCCGCCGAAACCGCCGCCGAGGACCAGGACGCGGGGACGGTTGTTGCTGGTTTTGGCTCGCTCAGGCATTGCGTGGTCGAGCGATCGTCCCGTCTCCGGCCGCCCGATGCGTCATCCCAACTGGACGAAGCCGCCGCTAAGCCGCCGCTAACCGTGCCGGCAGGTCAGAGCCGCGGGTAGGTGACGATCGAATTGATCGCGACGCCGAGAAGCACCAGGGCGACGACGAGCAACACGGTCCGCACCCTGAAGATCGCGAACCGCTGGCTCACCGCGATCAAGAACAAGACCGTGGCGAGCAGGACGGTCGTCCTCACGTACTTGTCACCCGTCTCGCGGGCGTGCGAGCCCTGGTCGAAGACCTCGCTGGCGTGCTTGTCGAGCGCGGCGGCGCGGTCGGCGAGCGCGTTTCGGTACTGCGGCATGAAGGACGGGCCGGGCGGAGCGTGCGGGTTGTTCAGTGGGTTCGTGGCCAGCCAGGCGTCGAACGCGGGCCGGAACTCCAGCCGAAACCTCTTCTCGTACTCGCGGGCCAGGCGGTTGTCGCCCGTGAGTTTCGCCTGGAGCCACGAGTTGACGGTCTCCGCGTCGTACAGCTGCTCCTGGCCGGCGCGCGTCCCCGCTTGCGTGGCCTGGATCCGGACTCGCGACGAGGTTCCGTACAGCTTCGCCGAATGGCCGTCCCACAGTGCCGACTGATAGCCGCTCCAGGCGGTGGCAACCGCCACGACGGCGAGCAACACGGCCTCGGCGATCTCGATGATCGTCTCGCGCCGTCTCGCATGACTCTCCTCGTGCCCGCCGGACTTCCCGTGCTCCTGGAGGTGGTGCGCGATCTCGACGTTAGAGGGCCCCTCTGGCATCCCGGCGCCTCGCCCGCCTCACTGCTTTGACATCAGCATGTGCAGGTGTTCCTCGGGGTCGATCATGTGGCTGTGGTCGTCCTCGCCGAGGTCGATCTGCACCCAGTCGATCTTCCCGGTGAACCGGCCGTCGCGCGGGTAGTCCGCGGTGACGGGCGTGCCGGACTCGTAGCCGACCTCGGTTGTCTCGTCGGCCGAGAAGATCATCGGCTGGGTCGCCTGAACGCGGCCTTCACCGACCTTCTCGCCGTCGTAGTAGAGCGTGACCCCGCCGCCCTTGGCCAGGCCGCCGCCGTCGTAGGCGAACTCCATCCGCACCTGGTGTGTGCCTGCGGGTATCGGCACCGTCGCCTCGGTCGGGAACTCGTGGATGCCGAGGACGTTGTAGACGAACTTGGCCTTACCGTCTTTCGCGTAGAGGCTCCAGCCACCGAATCGGCCGCCCTGGGCGACGATCACGCCCTCGGCGGGCCCGTTCGTGACCTCGAGCTCGGCAGTGACGGAGAACGACTTGTTCTTGATGTTGAGGACGCTGTGTTCTGACAGGCGTCCCATCCGCTCGAAGAGAAGCTGCGAGGTGCCCCTGATGAGCTGCGGACGCCCCGCGATCTCGGGGTTCGCGCGCTCGGCTGTGCGGTCGTCGAGCGGGATGACATTGTACTTGGTCGCCTCGATGAGCCACAGCCGCTGCAGTTCGCGCAGCTTGTCCGGCATCTCCTTGGCGAGGTCCTGCGCCTGAGAGAAGTCCTTGCTGCCGTCGTACAACTCCCAGACGTCCTCGTCGAATGGGGGGACCGTGCCCCCGACGAGCTGCCAGGGGGTGCGGTGCTTGGTCACCGCGCTCCAGCCCTTGTGGTAGATCCCGCGGTTGCCGAACATCTCGAAGTACTGGAGATCGTGGCGCTCGGGCGCGTCGGCGTCGTCGAAGCTGTAGGCCATGCTCGTGCCCTCCATCGGCGACTGGAGGACGCCGTTCACCATCGTGGGCTGAGGCAGCCCGGCCACCTCGAGGATGGTCGGTGCCACGTCGATCACGTGGCAGAACTGCGAGCGCAGGCCGCCCTTCTCGCCGATGCCCTTGGGCCAGTGGACGACGGTGCCGTTGCGCGTGCCGCCCCAGTGCGAGGCGACCTGCTTCGTCCATTGATACGGCGTGTTCATCGCCCACGCCCAGCCGACCGCGTAGTGGTTGTACGCCGAAGGAGAGCCGAACTCGTCGAGCTTGGAGACCATGAACTCGGGCGTCTCCAGCGCGGCCATGCCGTTGAAGTTGGCCATCTCGTTGAAGGCGCCGTTCAGCGTGCCCTCGGCGGATGCGCCGTTGTCGCCGATGACGTAGTAGATCAGCGTGTCGTCCATGATCCCGAGGTCCTCGATCGCCTCCAGGAGCCTCCCGACATGGTGGTCGGTGTGCTCGAGGAATCCGGCGTAGACCTCCATCTCGCGTTCCAGCACGGGCCTGAGCTCGGCCGGCATGTCGTCCCAGGCAGGGATCTCGTCGTGGCGCGTCGTCAGCTCGGCGTCGGACGGGATGACGCCGAGCTCCTTTTGCTTGGCAAACGTGAGCTCGCGCTGCTTGTCCCAGCCGTGAGCGAATTTGCCCTTGTACTTCTCCGCCCACTCCTTCGGCACGTGGTGCGGGGCGTGGGTGGCGCCGGGCGCGAAGTAGACGAAGAACGGCTTGTCCGGCGCGAGCGCCTTCTGCTGGCGGATCCAGTCGATCGCGTGGTCGGCCAGGTCCTCGGTCAGGTGGTAGCCCTCCTCGGGCGTCTTCGGCGGGTCGACCGGGGTCAGGCCCGCGTAGAGCGCCGGATCCCACTGGTTGTTCTCGCCCCCGATGAACCCGTAGAAGTACTCGAAGCCTCCACCGCCGGCGGGCCAGGCGTCGAACGGTCCCATCGGGGACGTCTGCCACGGCGGCACCTCGTGGCACTTCCCGAACTGCGCCGTCGAGTACCCGTTCAGCTTCAGGGTCAGCGGCAGCGGCGCCTTCGTGTTCGGCCGGAGCGCTGTGTAACCGGGCGCCGAGGTGGCCGTCTCGGTGATCGTCCCCATGCCGACCGAGTGGTGGTTGCGCCCGGTGAGCAGCGCCTGGCGCGTGGGCGCGCAGAGCGCGGTCGTGTGGAAGCGGTTGTACTTGAGCCCGCCCGCCGCAAGCCTCTCGGCGGTCGGCGTGTTGCAAGGCCCCCCGAATGCGCTGGAGGCGCCGAAGCCCACGTCGTCTAGCAGCACGATGAGGACGTTCGGCGCACCTTCCGGCGGCCGCAAAGGCTCGATCGGCGGAAACGTCGTATCCGGATCCTTCGCGTCGAAGGTCGTCAGGCCAACGTGCGGCCGGTGCGGGATCGGAACGATCGCGCGGAGGTGCATGTCGGGTTGTTCGGCCATCGGGGCTCCTCGCTTTCAGACAACGGCTTCGACGATCACGTCTCCGTTCACGGCGCTTGCCGCGGGCACGCTCACGGGGTGACTGCCCCCGCGGGCTCCGCAGCAGCCTCGGATGTCGGAGCTGCGGCTGAGGTGTCCTCGGCGTGATACTCGGCGAGCAGCCGCCTCTCCTCGTCGCGCTTCGGGAACATGAAGACGACGAGCGCCGCTCCGAGCAGGACCGCCACGATCCCGGCCAGGTAGGCCCACTCGTCGCCCTGCAGGAACGACGTCTTCGCGCCGGCGATGATGTTGCCCTGCACCGACGGGGGGTACCGCTGCGCCGTGTCGGCCGCACTCGCGAAGGACTTCGTCAGCTCGCTCTCGACGCTTTGCGTGATGTTCTTGCCGGACGCAGAGACCGCCGCCCCCGCAGCCGCGGCGTAGCCGGCGGTCAGAAGCGCGCCGAAGATCGATTGCATGATCGCTCCGCCCAGGTCGCGCTGCAGGTCCGCCGTGCCCGAGGCCATCCCGACCCGCTTGACAGGCACCGATCCGGTGAGCGAGTGGGAGGCGGGCGTGCCGGCCAGGCCGACGCCGATGCCGACGAAGGAGTACCCGAGCGCGACCTGCCAGTAGGAGATGCCCTCTTTCCAGAGGAGCAGCATGGTGAGGAAGCCGAGGAGCACGAAGACGTAGCCGAACAGCAACGTGAAGCGCGCGCCCCGTACCTCCACGAGCTTGGCCGAGCGCGGCGCCACAAGCACCATGAACGCGGCTGCGGGCAGGATCGCGGCCCCGGCTTCGACCGTCGAGTAGTCGAGCACGTTTTGGAGGAACTGCTGCCCGATGAACATCGCCCCCATCAGTGAGCCGAACACGATCAATCCCGCGCACGCAGCGACCCAGAAGGTGGGACGCGCCGCCGCGTGCAGGTCGTAGAGCGGGTTCTGCGCCCTGCGTTGTCTGATGTAGAAGGCGACGAGGCCTGCGGCGGCGACGGCGAACAGCCCCACGATGAGCGCCGTCTCGTTCGGCACTGCCGCGAAGTTGATCCCGAGGATCAGGGCGCCCACGAGAGCGACCGAGATGACGCCTCCGAGGTGGTCGACAGGCTCGGTCGCCTCGTTGACGTGGCTCGGCACGAGCACGACCGCCATCACGAGCGCGATCGCTGCGAGCGGAAGCGTGAGCAGGAAGACCGACCCCCACCAGTAGTGCTCGAGCAGGACTCCGGAGCAGAGCGGGCCCAGCGCCGAGATCGCACCGCCTGTCGCCGCCCACAACGCGATCGACTTGGTGCGCGCCGGCCCCGACCAGAGCGCCGTGATCAGCGCCAACGTCGTCGGGTACGCCATCCCCGCCGCGAGCCCGCCCAGGACCCGAGCGCCGAACAGGACTTCGATCGACGGGGCCCAGGCCGCGAGGCAGTCGGCCGGCACCGTCACCACCATGCCGATGATCAGCAGGAGCTTCCGCCCGTAGCGGTCGCCGACGGCGCCGAAGTAGAGCACCGAGGCCGCCAGGCCGAGCGAGTAGCCGACAGCGACCAGGTTGAGCGCTGTCTGCGAGGCGTCGAACTCCTTCCCGATCGACGGCAGCGCGACGTTTGCAACTGCGAGACCCAAGTTGGCGACGGCCGCGACGGCGATCAGCGCTGCCAGAACGAGCCCTGACCGCTTGGGTGCGCTCGAGGTGCCGTCACTTGCCGGGGCGCGGCCATGAGCAGCACCTCGTATGCGGCCATCGTGACCTTCCGCCTGCAACCTCTCTCCTCTCAAGCTCCCCGGCGACTCAAGCCGACGCACGCGAGGGGGTCATCATCCAATCTGGATGGAATTCCGTTCGGGGGCAGGCGAAGGTGAGAAGCCGGCGACAACGAGGGCGATCACCGTGTCTCCCGGCCGCACGTCGAGAGGGCGGCCGTCTACCGCGATGCTCAGCCGTCCATCGTGTGCGACCGCAAAGAGCGGCACCTCGCTGCGCGCGTCTTCGGGAGGAAGGACCGAATCTGCTCTCCGGCTCACGATCCGGGCACCGGCGGCGAACTGCCGGTCGAGCTCGGCGTACGTGAGCGAGCGGCTGCCGAGGATGCCGGCCTCCCTCGAGGGTGGCAGGAGGTCCGGCTCGTCGGGGTGTGGAGCGACTCGATAGACGTGCCCGTGGCCGAGCTCCTCCCGTAGCTCGGCGGCGCCGAGGTTGTTGAAGTCGTCGCTCCGCGTCAGCAGCAAGGCGTCGGTCACCTCCTCGAGCTCCGCCTCGCGGCTGATCGCGTCGACCATGATCCGCCCGCGGTCGGCGTCGAGGCCCACGTCACGGGCAGCCGCTTGGTCACCGAGTGGCCCGACCCACATGCGGACCGCGACGCCGGACCGCCTGAAAGCTGCCGCCATCTCGCGCGCCCAGGAGTGGCCGCCGACGATGAGCACCAGCCTGCGACCCAGTCCCGCCACTCCGAGCATCCGGGCGACGGGGGCGGCCGTGAGCCCGTAGACCACCACCGTGCCGAAGATCGCCACGAAGACGATGGGAAGAACCTTGTTCGCGCCGGCAACTCCGTTTTGCGCCAGCTCCGGACCGAACGCAGCCGCCGTTGCCCCGGCGACGATGCCCCGCGGCGCCATCCATGCGACGAACGCCCGCTCGGGCCGGGTGAAGGGTGAGCGCAACGTCGTCAGCGCCACCACGGCAGGCCGAATGAGAAGGACCATGACGGCGACCAGCGCGAGCGCCTGCGGTAGCACCGATCTCACCTCGCTCGGGGAGACGGAGGCCGCCACGAGCACGAACAACACGCCGATCAGCAGCTGCACGAGCGTTTCCTCGAAGTCGAAGAGCGAGAGGCTGATGTCGATGCTCCGCTGATTGCCCACGGCGATGCCCATGAGGACGGCTGTGAGGAGGCCTGCGTCTTCGCGGATCAGGTCGGCGGCAACCACAGCGGCCACGACGACCATCAAGGCGGCGGGAACGATCATTCGCGGCGCGCTCCATTGAACCTCGCGGAGCACGAGCCACAACACCGGCGCGCCGACCGCTGCCACCAGCACGCCCGCTCCGAGATCGATCATCATCTCGCCCGGCCGCCAGCCTTCGCCAGAGCGCACCGCCGCAAACACGACCACGCCCAGCAACGCACCGATCGGGTCGACGAGCGTGCCCTCCCACTTGAGGAGCGAGCGGACGTTCCGGGTCGGACGGATGAAGGCAAGCAGCGGCAGGACGACGGTCGGCCCCGACACGACGAGGATCGCTCCGATCAGGAATGCCACGCCACGGTCCAGGTCGTCGAAGAGCAGTGTGGCGGACGCCGCGATCGCGAGCCACGTCAGAAGCGCACCGCCGGTGACGAGGCGCACGACCGCCTTGCGGACCTGGGGCACTACCTCCTCGAGCGACAGCCTCAGCCCTGCTTCGAAGAGGATCAGGCCCACCGCGAGAGAGACGAACGGCTGGTAGAGCGGGCCCAGGAGCTTGCCGGGGTGGATGTCGTCGGTCGCGATTCCGGCCAGGAATCCCGCCGGCAGCAGCACGACGATGGCCGGCGCCCTCAGGAGACGTGCGAGCAGCTGTGAGCCGACGGCGAGGACGAGCACGAGCCCGAGGCCGAAGAGGATCTGGTTCGTGGACATCGCCGACGCCTCACCTCCAGGCTCGGTCGCTGCGGCAATCGTTTCCGCGACCCGATCCTGAGTCGTCGTACAAACCGGGTGATCGCGCTTGCTCGACCGGCCCGGCCTTCATCCC
>JBKPHO010000224.1:0-1888 GCA_046729915.1 Actinomycetota bacterium
GAGCGGAACTCCCAACGCGAAAGGAAGAGGGCGGCTCTCGCCGCCCTCTTCCCGAACTGCTGCACGAACGTGCTACGGAGTGAGATCCCCGTAGATGTTCTGGTCGAGGCCGCCGTCCCTCGGGCAGAGGTCTCCGCTCCACGCGCCATCCGAGAACGTTCGGCACTGGTGCACGTCGGCTGTGCCTCCGTCCTCGTCCTCCGGGATCTCGCGCGGGTCGGTTCCCTGGACGGTGTCTCGCCAGTCGGTCCACGTCCCGAACGCGAGGTCGTTCAGCGAGCTGAGGTACAGGTAGTCGCCCGCGAACGGCACCGCGCGGTTGTCGAACTGCTCGTAGTTCGGGTTCGTGGTCACGTCGCTGACCCGGCTCTTCGTCGGCCACGTCGCACCGAAGTCGTGCGACACGGCGCCCCAGGCGTCGAGCGACGGCACCGTAGTGCGATTGGCGCAGTTGCCGATCGGGCGCGCCGCGCTGTAGCACGTGTCGTTCCGGCTGTCCCACCAGATCGTGTGCACCGTCCCCCTAGACGCCGCTGACGGGTTGTCCGCCGAGACGTCCGGGAACACCTGGTGCCCGGCGCCCTGGTTGTCGATCACCGCTGGTGTGGTCGACGCGCCGTTCGCACCGTTCAGGCGGGTGAAGAAGATCACCGCCTGGCCGCCGACCCCCGGGCTTACCGTGTAGTAGCTCGTTCCGGTCGCCACCTGCGTTCCGGGCTTGGTCGCGTCGTAGACGACGTAGACGTACTCGTGCGCACTGTCGAACTGATCGGCCGTCGCGCGCTCCTGGGTGTCGCGGCGGAAGAACGTGTAGCCCGACTCGCAGGCATCGCCGAAGTCGCCGCAGTCGCGCGCGACGCCTTGGTCAGCGGACTCCTCGCCCTCGCCGAACATCGGGTCGTCCGGGCTCGACTGGGCGGGAATCGGCTCCGGCTCGCTGACGTCCTTCGCGTCCGAGGGGATAAACGAGGTCAGCAGAATGGGCCGGGTGAACGTCGCGCCGCAGTTGACGGACTTCACGTAGTAGATCGCGTCACCCTCGGCCCCTCGCCCGGAGGCGAAGCTGCGGAAGAAGAGGTAGACGTTGTCGTTGCCCGTCACGGCGATGTCCGGGAACTGCACGTCGGAGATCGTCTGCGAGACCTTCAACGGGTTCGTGAAGGTCGCGCCGTGGTCGGTCGAGCGCGAGAAGTAGATGCCGACGCCGCCGGCGTTGCCGCTGAAGCGCGACCACGAGAAGTAGACGTTGTTGTCACAGCGCCCGCTGTCGTTGTGGTCGGCCTCGATCGAGGTCTTGTCGTTGAACTTGCCGAGCAGGTTCGGCGCCGCCGAGCCGTGGGCGACGACTGTCGTTCCCGCGTACGCCTTCCCGTCCGGGTGGGCTCCGGTCCCGGGGACGAACCGCGCAACCCATACGTCGCCGAAGGTCTTCGGCGTCCCGGCCGGATCGTCGGAGCTCTCCGAGCCGAAGAACGCGCGGCCCTGGCCGTCCCAGGCGATCACGGGATCGCCCGAACTCGCGGTCCGGACCTGCTGCTTCGCGAGCAGGCCGTACGGCGAGGTGTCGTCGGGATAGCCGGGCACGAGCGAGCTGACGAAGCTCGCACCGCCGTCTTCGGAGCGGTAGTAGCCCTCCCAGATCGGCCCCACCGGGATCGGATTGCCGGCGGAGTCGACGGCGTTGTAGACGCCGCAGTAGTCGTTCGAGCTGCCGAGCACGACCGCGGGATCGCGAGGGTCGATCGCGACGGCCGGCTCGTTCTGCCTCCCTCGGGAGTGCGAGCACTCCTGCAAGGTCGCGTCGGTGTATGCCGCGCCGGTTCCGAGTGTGTAGGCGCTGACGTAACCCGGGTCGCTCGCGTCGCGCGAGAGCTTCACGTCGCCGCCC
>JBKPHO010000225.1:0-2632 GCA_046729915.1 Actinomycetota bacterium
GGGAAGATTCTTGTTCGCGAAGAAGCTGAAGCAGCCGAGGGTGCCAAGCGTGCCGCAGGCGCGGTCGCCAAAGCGGGCGCCCGGCGCGTGCGCGGCGTCCTCGATCACGGCGAGACCGTGCTGCTCGGCAACGCGCTGCACCGCATCCATGTCGCAGGGGTGGCCGCCGTAGTGCAGCACGACCACGGCCTTTGTCCGCTCGCTCACGGCCGACGCGAGATCATCCGGGTCGAGATTCAGGTCTTCTGGGCCGGCGATGTCGCAGAACACCGGCGCCGCGCCCGTGTGGACGATCGCATTTGCAGCGGCGATGAAGTTCAGCGACGGCAGTACAACCTCGTCGCCGCGGCCGCAGCCGGCAGCGAGCAAAGCGAGGTGGAGAGCCGCGGTCCCGTTTGCGACGGCGACCGCATGACCGGCTCCGGTGAAGGTCGCGAACGCCTCCTCGAACTCCTCGACCCGTGGGCCCATGCTCCACCAGCCGGAGCGCACGACCTGGAGTACCGCGTCCACCAGCTCGTCGTCGACCGCCAGGTCGGCGAGCGGCACCTGCCAGCGGCCGACGGAGGAGGCTAGCCCCTCGCCCACGCCAATTCGTTCGCGACCCGCTCCAGGTCGGCGTCCACCATCAGCTCGGCGAGCTCCCGGAAGCTCGTCCTCGGGGCCCACTCGAGCTCCCGGCGCGCCTTGGATGCGTCGCCGACCAGGTGGTCGACCTCGGCCGGGCGGAGAAAGCGCGGGTCCTGGACGACGTGCTTCTCTGGGTCGAGGCCGGCGCGCTCGAAGGCGAGCTCGACGAAGTCCTGCACCGAGTGCTCCTCTCCGGTGGCGACGACGTAGTCGGAGGGCTCGTCCTGCTGCAGCATCAGCCACATCGCCTCGACGTAGTCGCCCGCGTAGCCCCAGTCGCGCTTGGCGTCGAGGTTCCCGAGCCGGAGCTCGTTGGTCAGCCCGTGCTTGATCCGCGCCACCCCGTCACTGATCTTGCGGGTGACGAACTCGAGCCCGCGGCGGGGCGAGTTGTGGACGACGAGCCGGCCCACGCCCGCGCAGAAGGAGCCGCTCGCCGTCTCGAGATCGAAGACCCACTGGTCGTTCGCGTGGCCAACGCGCCGGATTCGACGCACCTCCGCCGGTGACTTTCGGAGATGCTGGCCCTTCATGCCGACACGCACGGCCGACGCGAGGTTCAGCTGGTAGTACGCGACTCCCGCGCGCTCCTCGACATAAACGGAAGATGGCTGACCAGTGAGATGAAACAGCCAGCACAAACCCAGAGCCAGCGCCGGGCTATTCGTCTTCACTGACATGCCCTTTCCGCACTTGAGCCCGTCGCCGGCGTAGTACGCGCTCAGGAAGGCTTCGCGGACGTCCGCCTCTGCGTTGAGCACGACCGGCGGCACTTGCTTGTGCCCTGACGGCGTATAGAGCTGCGAGCGCAGCCAGGCGCCCAATCCTGGGACGCCGCTGAGATCGATCGCCTGAACCGGCCGGTCGGGATCCCAACCAGACCTTCCCTCCCACTCGTGGCTGCCGCCGAGAAAGAGCTGCGACCAGAGCTGCGAGACGTGACCGCGCAAGATGTGGTCGTTGTTCGTAAACCGCACCCGAGTGCCGTCCTTCGACACGGACCCGTCGGCTGTGAGATAGCCGAGAAGCTCCGCGAAGTGCGGCTGGACGACTGTCCACGAAGGGACGTCCGGGAGCTCGTCCGCGAGGGCCAGCAGGTCGCCCTCGCCTACACAATCGGCGCGGATGGGCTCGAAGTCGTCGTCGAGCATCGAATGGTGGGCGGTGACCTCGACGACGCCGCCGCGAGCCTCCACCGAAAGGAGCTCATGGTCGGGGTCGGTCCTCCGTCGTCGAGTAGCCGTAATAGCGCGGACCTCCGTCCAGTCGGAGCCGTCCCAGACTTCGAGCAGTTGGGTGGGCTCGAACGTCTGCGCGCTCGGGCCTTTCCGCCGCAGCGGCACGAGATCCCCGGGAACCTTGACGGAGACGACACCGTTCTCGCGAAGCATCAGGGGTGTCATTTCGGAGACGCACTCGTGATTGAACAAAATCCCCGAGACCGCGAACAGGTCGTACGACTCGCGGTAGTTGACGGTGATGTGGTGTCCGTAGACCTTTGCGACACCGTATGGCGACCGCGGGTGGAAGGGTGTCAGCTCGTTCTGGGGCACCTCGCGGACCTTGCCGAACATCTCCGACGACGAGGCCTGGTAAAAGCGGATCTCGGGGTCGACCGCGCGGATCGCCTCCAGCACGCGCGTGACGCCGACCGCGGTGAATTCGGCAGTCAGCACAGGCTGGTTCCAGGAGGTCGGGACGAAGCTCTGCGCGGCCAGGTTGTAGACCTCGTGTGGTCGCGCCTGCCGCAGCGCCGCGTCCAGCGACGGTGGGTCGAGCAGGTCGCCCTGGATGAGAATGATGCGGTCGGTCAGGTGCGCGATCCGCTCGACGTTCTCCGTCGAGGCGCGCCTCGTCATTCCGTAGACCTCGTAGCCCTTCTCCAGCAGCAGCTCGGCGAGGTAGGAGCCGTCCTGGCCGGTGACTCCGGTGATCAGGGCACGGCGGTCACTCACGGGACGACCTCTGCGCGGGCCGCGGCCTCGAGGGCGTCGGCGAGGGT
>JBKPHO010000226.1:0-1983 GCA_046729915.1 Actinomycetota bacterium
GGCGGTCACGACGGCGAACGCCGACGAGTATCCAAGTGACGTCACCAGCGGGATACCGGCCACGAGGAGCGTGAGCAGCGCGATCACGACGGTCGTGCCGGCGAAGACGATGGCGCTGCCGGAGGTCGCAACCGCCATCGCGATCGACTCGTGCAGTTCCATCCCTTGCTGGCGGTTCAGTCGATGGCGGCTGACGAGGAAGAGCGCGTAATCGATGCCGACGCCCAGGCCGATCATCGTCGCGAGCGTCGGCGCGATCGTCGGCACGGTCACGGCGTGGCCGAGGACCACGATCAACGAGAGACCGGCCGCGAGGCCGAACACAGCAGACACGATCGGTAGCCCCATCGCGACGAGCGATCCGAACGTGAACGCGAGGATGATCATCGCGGCGACCAGGCCGACCACCTCGCTGCTCTCGGTGGCCGGCTCCGAGAGCTCGCTCCCGACCGAGCCTCCCACGGCGACCTGCATCCCGGCCTTCCGGGCCGGATCGCCGGCGTTCAGGACGCTCTCGGCGATCTCTTGCGTGAGCTCGTCACCGCTTACGTCGAGCAGGACGGGGATGAACGCCGTCTGCTTGTCCTTGCTGATCTGCGCGGCGCCCTGCTGGCTGAACGGGTCGACCGCCTCAGCGACATGCGGGAGCTTCTTCACCGTCGTGTATGAGGCCTCGATCGCCTGCTTTGCGCTGGCGTCGGTGACCTTGCCGGTGCGCACGTGGAAGACGAGCGGATTGCTGCCGTTCTGCTGCGGCGGAAAGCGCGCGGCGAGCAGGTCGCTTGCCGCCTGGCTGTCGGTCCCGGGGAGACTGAGGTTGTTGCTCGTGTTGCTGCCGAAGCTCTTGGAGGCGGCGATGACGACGGCGAGGAGGAGGATCCAGGCGCCGAGGACGACCCACTTCCGTCGAGCGGCGAACATGCCGAGCCGGTGTAGAGCCCGGGCCATGCTGGTGAGGCTAGTGCTCTTCCGACGGGTCGTCTAGGGCGTCGCCGGCGGGAGTTGCGCGTCGTCCGCGTATACGACCGTCGTCCCGGCGAGGAAGTCCTGCAGCGCCCGACGTCGGTCGTCCACCAGCGCGGGCAGACACCCCGCGAAGAACGGCACGATCGCCAGCACAAGTCCCACGAAGCGGAGGAGTGAACGACCGACTCGCGGCGGGTTGCCCAGCCGGTCGAGCACTCGCAGCCGCATCAGCCCCATTCCGGGGGTCCGGCCGGTGGCGGACCAGAAGCCGACGAAGTAGCTGACGAGCACCAGCAGCCAGCCGGAGCCCGCGATCGTCCCGGCGAGCCAGTGCGGCCGCAGGCCTCCGAAGAGCGACGCGACGAGGTCGACCAGGGCGACCACGGTCACGAACACGACGTTGGCAAGCAGCGCGTCGACCGCGAGCGCGATCGCGCGGCTGCCGAGGCCGGCGTAGGGGATCGGGCCGCTTCGCGCGGCCTTGCCGACCAGCCGGCGCGGCAGGCGCTCCGCCGCGCCGTCGGCCGCGATCGCCCGCTCGCGGACCGCCCCGGCGACCTCCCCGACGAAGCCCATCGTCTGCTGTGAGAGCACCTGCCTGAGCGCCTGCTGGAACTCGGGGTCCTGGAGCATGCGGCTCGTGAGCTCTCGCGAGAGCGGGCTCTCCATGGCCTCCACGAGCAGACGCTCGAGGGCCGGGCTCGCGAGCACGTCCTTGACGACGCGCTCGGCCTCCTGGCTCTCGAGCGCAGAGACCGCCATGGCCTCCAGATCGCCGCGCCTGTTCAGCTCGCCGACGAAGCGCTCGACGACGCGGTGCTCCACGATCGAGCGAGCGAGCGCCTCCGGTAGCGGCCCGGCGAGCACCTCGTCGAGCGCGCGTTCCATCGGCCCTCGAGCCGCGCGCACGGGAATGGACATCAGCCTCACGACATGCTCAGGATTTCACACTTGGAGACGAGACTTGACGACGCGCTGTCGGCGGCCGCACACTCGTCCTCGTGTCCGACTTGAAGT
>JBKPHO010000227.1:0-6906 GCA_046729915.1 Actinomycetota bacterium
CACCTGCCGGAAAGGGCGACCGACCTCGCGCGCCGGGCACGCCTGAGCAAGCAGACGATGACGACGATGATCCGCCGGCTCGAGCACGACCGCCTCGTCGAACGGCGTCCCGACCCGCACGACGCTCGCGCCTCGCTGATCTTTCTTACCCCGCGCAGTCGCCGGTTCGAGCCGGTCGCGGCGGAAACGCTGCGCGAGCTCGACAAGCTGGTGCGGCGCCGGCTAAGCGCGCAACGCCTCATCGTGCTGAAGCACTCCCTGCGCGAGGTCATGGAGCTCGAGTAGCGGATGACACGACGTGCCGACGTCCTGCGGGCGGTAGTCAGTACAGACAACGGAGGATGGAGCCTATATGGAGCCCAGCGGTCGCAACCGGTGGCAACCGGTGGCAAATACGACCGCGCCGGAAACGGCTCAGATACGCGAAAACCATTGCCGTGGGTTGCGACCAGTTGCACGCGGCGTTCCATGGTAAGGAGGGGGTCGACGGTTCGAGTCCGTCAGAGGGCTCTGCAAAAGCCCAGCATAACGGGTCTTTTTGTTTCGGATCAACTTGCAGGTTTGCGAACTTGGGGCAGGTATGGAGCCCGTTATGGAGCCTTCAGGTCGAAAACGCCGTCCTCGCAAGCCGCGTTTCGGACCGAGAAGCGCGTCCACGCCATTCGAACGACGAGGTCCAGGTTCTTAAACCGCGGCCACGCCGGCCATCCTGGCTAGGCGTCCGCGTCAAGCAGCGCGTAGAGCCGTCGCTGGATCGTCTCTTGCTCGACCTTCGCACCAGCCGCAGCGATCGCCGCTCGGAGCGGCTCGAGCGCCGCGGCGCGGTAGAAACGCGGCCCTCAGACTTGCTCCTCGGTTATCGGTGAGTGTTTCGTCGCCGGACGAACCGACGAGTACCCCACACTTCCTCGACGATCCTCGAAGTGCCCACGGGCCGCGAGCCCGACTCTCGATTACGTTTGGGCGATTACGTTTGGGCGCAGCTGACGCCGCGAGCGGAAGAGACCGAGGTCGTGTGCATGCCCTCGGTCGTATCAGGTGTGCGAATGGGGCCGACGCCGTGGCTCGATCTAGGCGTTCGCATCAGTCGAGGAGCCGGATAGGCTGAAGCCGTGCCCCGTCGGCTGCTCGTCGTCGCCACCGCCTCCGTCCCCGGGGCCGCTCTGCGCGCGTCTGTCCGTGCGCACGCGGGCGAGGATGCAGAGCTGCTCGTCGTCGCGCCAGCCTCCGACATCTCCCGGCTCGACTGGTTGACAAACGCCGACGACGACGCGCGAACTCAGGCAGCCGGGCGGGCCGACGAGCTTGCGGAGGCGGCACCGACCGACGACGTCGAGTCGCGGGTCGGTGATTCCGACCCGGTGAAGGCGATCGAGGACGCGCTTCGCACCTTCCCGGCGGACGAACTGATCGTCGTCATGCTTCCTGACGAGGACGCGGCCTGGCTCGAGAAAGGAAGCGGGGAAACCGCCCTCGATCGCTTCTCCCTGCCAGTCACACACCTCGTCGTCGAGAACTAGAGGTTTGATCTAAGGCCACGGCTTCCGAGGCTGGGAGCGCTTGACTGTCTTGCCATGCTCGAAACCTGTGGGGTGACAAAATTGGCGTCCTACCTGCAAATCGTAGATTCTCGCAACGCGCACCGAATTTTGGCACCCCACAGCGCCAGGCCGACGCTGCGCAGATCGGGAAGAGGCGTTAGGCGCCCGCCCTAACCTTTAAGTGAAGGGCGCCCTCGCGGCGCCCTTTCAGGGCAGATGCGGCAGTAGCAAGACAGAGGGCCGCCGAGGGTGGTTGCGGATCATTCGCTCTTCTTCGTCTTGCTCTTGCCGGAAGCCTCCGACGCCACTCGCTCCTCGACGAGGATCTGCGCCAGCGGCGTCGCCGCGATCTCCAACATCGTCAGGGCGACCCGGGCCGCTTCCCGCAGCTCCGGCATCCCGGCTTCGGTCGCGTCGGCCTGCAGCCTGCGAAGTGCATCAATGCTTTCCTCGTGAGCAACAGCGGCATTCTCTGCGAGCTCCCGCTGTCGCGGCGTCAGCTTCACGGGTAGGCTAGCCGGACCTAGCAGGCACTCCCAAAACCTGGGCCAGCGTGCTCAGCGGCGCGACGCGCCTCAGACCGCTCGGCCTGCCAAGATCCTCACCATGCTCGCGAGCACGATGCTGCCCGAGGCATACAAGCATGGGGGCAAGCTGACCGGGGTGATCGCGACGGTCGGCTTCGCGACCGCCTTCGGGCTCCATCTCTTCGAGTAGGACGGATCAGAGCAACCCGATCTCCTGGCCGCGCTCACGAAAGCGCGGGAGGACTGCTCCGTCTGCGGCGGCACCAGAGTATTCGACGGGTGCCTGCGCTCGGCTGAAACGAAGGCACCCGCGTTCACGATTCTTGCGAGCGAGTTCGCGGCAGTCGCCACCCAGTGGCCGCGTTCACCCGGGTGAATCGTGATGCCGAGCGCACAGCAACCGGCCGTCTTTTCGCGCGGACACGTGGCTGCTTCACCCGGGTGAACTGGGCCGCCGGGTGAAGACTCCTCCTCCCGCCGACCCGAGAATGACGCGGAATGGAACTTGTCGATCACGAGTGGCAAGCCGGCCGCGCGTCGATGCCGCTCACTGTCCTCACATGAACATCGACAGGAGGAGGTAGGTCATGCCAGGACCCAGACGTCGCATGAGGCGCCGAGCGGTTTTCGGCGGAGCCATGCTGGCCGGCCATCACGAGAACAAGGTCGCGGGCGAGCAGGCGCAGGCCGACCAGCAGGAGTACGCCGCAGCGCCTGCGGCGGAGCCTGCGGGGCGGTCCATGGAGGAGAAGACCGCGGACATCCAGAAGCTCGCCGACCTGCGGGAGTCCGGAGCCCTCACCGAGGAGGAGTTCGCGCAGCAGAAGCAGGAGGTCCTCGACAGCTAGGCGTCTGGACGGGCGCGTTCACTCCGGGTGAACGCGCCCGGCGGGCGATGTCCGCCGGGCACGGGGCCGCGAGCGTTCGAACCGTCATACCGCTGGAGTCGCTGCAACGAGAGAGGTAGTGATGCGTCGGAAGCATTGGATGCACGTCGGGCCGCTCGAGATCCGGCCGCGAGACGCTGAGCCGGGGCCTGGCCCGCCAGACATGAAAGGAGAAACGTTATGGCTATCGGTCCCGTTCAACTATTGGTGCTCGGCTTCGAGCACCCAAAGTTCGGCGGAAGCATTGTCGAGGAACTGAACCGACTGAGAGACGCTGGCCTCGTCCGGGTGATCGACGCGCTGGTGGTGCACAAGGACAGCAAGGGCGAGGTCGCGACGCGTCAGTTCAGCGACCTCACCCTCGAGGAGGCTGAGGAGTTCGGAGCGTTCGTCGGTGCGCTCATCGGGCTCGGCGCCGCCGGTGAAGAGGGTGCGGGCGCCGGCGCCGAGGAAGGCGCCGTGGCCGTGGCCGAGAGCGGCGGTCACGCGCTCGAGGTCGGAGGGGCCTGGGACGTGCTAGACGACATCCCCGAGGACACGGCCGCCGCGATCGTGCTGCTGGAGCACCAGTGGTTGATCCCGCTGCGCGATCGGATCATCGACGAAGGCGGCACCCCGATCGGCGATACCTGGGTCCATCCGACCGACCTCGTCGCGATCGGCCTGCAGGCCGCCGATGAGGCCGAGGTGCCAGCGGCCAGGTAGGTCGGTGCTGGGGCGGGCCCTGAGTCTTTCGGGGCCCGCCCTGCATCGCCTCTGTTGCGGCACCCTCGCGACTGCAGAGTCCACTTCCCCGCCGGCGAGCTTCGTCCACCAGGTATCCCCGTCCGAGCTACCGGCTGCTGAGGAAGTCCGGATCCGCCTCGATCGTCGTGCCAAGCGCCAGCCTCTCCCGCCACGCAATCGGAGTAGCCTCCTCGGGCCTGGTGCGCACGCCCGAACCGGCCTAGCCGAATGACGCAGGGGATACTCAATCCCCTGCCAGCTCTGGTTGCCGCCTACCCCCGATATCGTCGGCGGGTCCCACAACTCGTTCCGGGACTTCGTCGATTGCGTCGGCCCGCACAGCGGCCATGTGACGTCTCTGACGGCGACGGCGCGCCGCACCTCCGAACCCAGCAGCTCGGGCACGAACGCGACCGCGAGCAGCGCGGGCGTCAGGGCGGTCGCGGCGAGGAAGAGACGTTGGGGCTCTTGTAAGTACTCCGCCGTGCAGCGGGTGCGGCTTAGCGTCGAGTCGCTCTTACCTTTCGGCATTTCCGCCCCTCGGCCGGAAAGGCGATCCCTGTTGTCGTCGAGGAAGGGCTCGCCCCAGGCGGCGAAGTCGGAGCTATCCCTCGAAGCGGCGCAACACGAGGCAGGCGTTGTGCCCGCCGAAGCCGAACGAGTTCGAGACGGCGATCCGGACGTCGCCCTCGCGCGCCTCGTTCGGAACGTAGTCGAGGTCGCAGTCGGGGTCGGGCGTCTCGTAGTTGATCGTCGGCGGGAGCAGGCCGTCGCGGACGGCGAGCGTGCAGAAGATCGCTTCGAGGGCGCCGGCGGCGCCGAGACAGTGGCCGGTCGCACCCTTCGTCGAGGAGACGGGCGTCCGTTTGGCCGTTTCTTCGCCGAGCGCGAGCTTGATTACCCGGGTCTCGCTCGCGTCCCCCAACGGGGTCGAGGTGCCGTGCGCGTTGATGTAGTCGATCTCGTCGGGACTGATCCCGGCGTCGGCGAACGCCATCCGCATCGCCCGCGCGGGGTGCTCGCCTGTCGGATCGGGTTCGGTGATGTGTTCGGCGTCCGAGGAAACGCCGTAACCGACCAGCTCAGCGTAGACCTTCGCCCCCCGCTTGTTCGCGTGCGCGAGCTCCTCGAGCACGAGGATCGCGCCCGCCTCGCCCACCACGAACCCGTCACGGTCGGCGTCGAAGGGCCGGCTGGCGGCCGCCGGGTCGTCGTTCCGGCGCGAGAGGGCGCGCAGCGCGGCGAAGCCGGCGACTCCGGCGCGCGTGATCGCCGCGTCTGTTCCGCCGCAGAACATCACCTCGGCTCGCCCTAACCGGATCGCGTCCAGGCCTTCGCCGATCGCCATCTGCGAGGCCGCACAGGCGGTGCACTGGGAGCCGAGCGGGCCACGCGTGCCGAGCTCGATCGAGACCCAGGCTGCGCCCATGTTCGGGATGATCGCCGGAATCGAGAACGGGTTGACGCGGCCGGGGCCGCGGTTGATCAGCGTATCGCAGCACTCTTCGAAGGCCTCCAGGCCGCCCATCGCGGTCGCGACCGAGGCGCCGACCCGGTCGGATTCCTTCTCGACCTCGAGCCCGGCGTCCGCCTCGGCCTGCCGCGCGGCCGCGACCACCAGCTGCGCGAAGCGGCCCATCCGCCGCGCCTGCCGGTGCTCGATCCACCGGGTCGGGTCGAAGTCTCTCGCCTCGCAGGCGAACCTGACCGTGAACTCGCGCGGATCGAACGCCGTGATCGGGCCCGCGGCGGAGCGACCGCCGATCAGGCGCTCCCAGCTCGTCGCGACGTCGCCGGCCAACGGCGTCACCGCGCCAAGCCCCGTGATCACCACTCTCCGGCGTCCCTTGGCGCCCATCGGCCCTCCCGACCCCCAGTTTGCCCTCGACGAGCAGCACCACTCGGATCCGCCGCTGGAACCCAGTTTTGGTATCGCACACCCTGACGGGTCCTCAGCGCAGGGGCAGCTAAACGACCCTACGCCATTCGGAGCCCCGGGGTAACGTCGCCGTCATGGCCGAGCGCTTGAGGCAGGGCCGCGCGCCGACACGGCGGTTTCACGTGCCTTCGGCCGTGCGCGGCTCCGCCGCCCGCATCGACGCGGCGACAGCGCGCGAGCTGGTCGCGAACGGCGCGCTGCTCATCGACGTCCGGCGGAAGGACGATCCGGCCGTGACGCTCGAGGGTGCTCTGCGGATTCCACCCGACGAGATTTCGGAGCACCTGAACGAGTTCTCGCGCGACACACCGATCGTGCTCGCCTGCGGTTGACTGCGTGAGGCGACGAGCGTCCGTGTGGCGCACTGGCTGAGGGACCGAGGGTTCGAGGCACACGCGGTACGCGGCGGAATCGCCGCGCTCACCGGCGAAGGTCTCGAGGCCGAGCCGGTGCCGGGGGAGGAGGCAACCTCGACCCCGCCTGCGCGCGTGCTGACGGCCCTGCGCTCCCCGCTCTTCCGGCGCTACTCGGCCGGCGTCCTGCTCTCCCTGATCGGCAACTGGGTCGAGGCGGCGGCGTACGGGTACGTGGTGCTCCTGCTCGGCGGCTCCGCGGCGACGCTCGGCCTGATCGGCTTTCTCAACACGATCCCGAACCTCGTCTTCGCCTTGCCCGCGGGAGCACTCGCGGATCGCTACGACCGGCGCAAGCTGCTGCTCATCTTCCAGTCGTTGAACATGGCCCTCGCGGCCGCGCTCGCCGTCACGTGGGCGACCGGGACGCTGACGGTCGGGCTGCTCGGCGTCCTGGCCGTGCTCGGCGGCATCCTCGGGACGCTCAGCTTCGCGCCGTTTCAGGCGATGCTCGCCGCGACGGTGCCCCCGCGCGACCTCGAGAGCGCGGTGGCAATCAACAGCCTGTCGCTGCAGGTCGCGCGCTTCGTCGGACCGGCGATCGCCGGGTTCTTGCTCGCCGTGGCGGGGCCAACCTGGGTGTTCGCTGTCAACGCAGCGAGCTTCGTGGCCGTGCTCGGCACGCTCGCCTTCTTGCCCGGTTCGCGTCCTGTCCGGAGTGCTGCAGCCCAGGCCGGCGGCGCGATCTCCGAGGCGTTCCGCTACGTCTTCGGCCAGCGCAGCCTCGCGGCCATGATGGCGCTGATGCTGGTCGCCGGCCTCTTCGGGACGCCGCCGGTCGCGTTCATGATCCCGGCGATCGTCCGCTACAACCTCCACGCGGGCGCGGGGACGCTCGGAGCGATCACGGCCTCCATCGGGCTCGGGTCGCTG
>JBKPHO010000228.1:0-21631 GCA_046729915.1 Actinomycetota bacterium
TCGAAGTGGATCCGGCCCTCCCATAAGGTCGCGAGCCAGGAGAAGACCTTGATCCCCGTCGGCACGGCGATGACCATCGAGGTGACCATCATCGGCACGCGCAGCCACGGCGCCATCCCCGCCACGAACATGTGGTGCGCCCAGACCGAGAAGCCGAGCACGAGAATCGCCATCAGGGAGAGGGCCATCAGCCGGTAGCCAAAGATCGGCTTCCGCGCCATGACGGAGATCACCTCCGAGGCGATGCCGAAGCCGGGCAGCATCATGATGTAGACCGCGGGGTGCGAGTAGAACCAGAAGATGTGCTGGTAGCCGAGCGGGTAGCCGCCGCTGGTGGATTCGAAGAAGTGCGTGTGCATCGCACGGTCGAAGAGCACGAAGAACTGCGAGCCGGCGATGAACGGCGTCGCGATCACCACCAGCAGCGAGGTCGTGAAGTTCGCCCAGACGAGGAGCGGCATGCGCCAGAAGGTCATCCCGGGCGCGCGCATGGTGATGATCGTGACCAGGAAGTTGAGCGCGGTCATGATCGAGCTCGCGCCCGCCCACTGGACGCCCATGGAGAAGAACGTGTTGCCGAGCGGCTGGTCGACCGCCAGCGGCACGTAGTTCGTCCAGCCGGCCGCGAAGGCGCCGCCGGGGACGAGGAAGCTCGAGATCATCATCACGCCGGCGACCGGGAGCAGCCAGTACGAGAGCGCGTTTAGGCGCGGGAAGGCCATGTCCGGCGCGCCGATCATCAGCGGGATGACGTAGTTGCCGATCCCGGCGAACGCGGGGATGACGAACAGGAAGATCATCAGCGCCGCATGCACCGAGAACATGCCGTTGAAGGTCTGGTTGTCGACGAACTGCATCCCCGGCCGCGCGAGCTCGGCGCGCATGAACATCGCGAGCAGGCCGGCGATCACGAAGAAGGCGATCGTCGTGACCAGGTACTGGATCCCGATCACCTTGTGGTCGGTGTTGACGCGGAAGTAGTCGCGCCAGCTGCGGGCGCCGTGCCCCGAGTGGTCCTCCGGCCGGGTCGGCGCGCCGACCGCGTAGCGCATCCAGTAGTCGAAGCCGCCGATCCCGGCCAGGAAGCCGAACGGCACGGTAACCAGCTCGACCGTCGTGATGACCGAGCCGTCCCAGATCGGGTGCCAGCCCTCGGCCCAGCGAACGAGGACGGTGATCCCGGCGCCGATCCCGAAGAAGAGCGCGGTCATCCACGGCACGCGCAGCCAACCGGGCGCCAGCAGCCGTCGCCAGCCGGTGGGCGGCGCAGGCGGCGGCGCATGCTCGGCCTGGGCCTCGTGTTCGTGGAAGCCGACGACGGCCTCGCTCACTTCGACCCCTTCGCGAGGAACTGGACGAGCGCGTCGAGCTGCTGCTTCGGCAGGCTGCCGAAGGTCCCAGGCATCACGTTCTTGGGGTAGCCCGGCGCAACGTACGCATTTGGGTCCACGATCGATTCCCGGATGAACTGCTCCAGCGGCTTCCCCGCGCGCTGAGCGAGCTGATGCAGCTTATCGAGGTCCGGCCCGACGGTCCCCTTCGCGTTCGCGGGCTTGAAGGTGTGGCAGGCATCGCAGCCGTTGGAGACGAAGAGCTGCTTCCCGGAGGGCCCGGCCGCGCCGCCCGCACCGCCGGTCGCCCCGCCCTGCTGCTGCTTCGCCCAGGCGCGGAACTTCTGTGTCGTCATCACGATCGCCTGGGAGCGCATCAGGGCGTGGCCGAGCCCGCACAGCTCCGTGCAGATCACCGGGAAGGTCCCGAGCCGTTTCGGCGTGATGACGAGATGCGTCTCGAGCCCCGGGACGGCGTCCTGCTTCTGGCCGAACTCGGGCACCCAGAAAGAGTGGATGACGTCGAGCGCAAACAGCTTGAGCTGGACCGGCGTGTGCAGCGGCAGGCGAAGCGTCGACGAGGTCACCTTGCCGAAGCCCGGGTACTCGAAGAGCCAGGCGAACTGCTGCGCGGTCACCCTGACCACGAGCGGCTTCAACGGGTCGCGCTGCCCGGCCGCGGCCGAGGCGCTCGGCAGGTGCTCGTTCCTCGCCAGGACGACGGCGCTGACGATCGAGATCGCGGTCACGAGCACTGCGGGGACCGCCGTCCAGACGATCTCGAGCCCGGTGTGGCCGTGGATCGGAGGGCCGTCGGTGTCGTCGTCGGGCCGCGCGCGGAACTTCAGCAGCGCGTACACGATCACGGCCGCGACCAGGGCGAAGATCGCTATGCAGATCACGGTGACGAACCAGAAGACGAAGTCGATCCGGTCGGCCTGCTTGCTCGCCGGGTCCGGTAGCCACGGAACGAGCAGCGCCACGGCCGCGGCCGCGGCCCCGAAGAGGATTCCCAGGAGGATGAGCTGAACGACCGATCCCCTGCGCACCGCGTCCGAGACTACTCGACTCGGAGGGCGCGCAGACAGGGAAGCGACGGGCTCCGAGCGGGACCTCGAAACTCCTGCAACGAGCGAGGTTCGGGACCAGCCAAACGGGGTATACGCGGCAGACAACCCCGCAAGGAGGACTCAATGGGACTCGGTGTAAGCCTTCTCTTGATCGCGGCCGGCGCGATTCTCGCCTTCGCGGTGAACGCGGATGTCTCGGGCGTGGACGTGCAGACGGTCGGCTGGATCCTGCTGGTCGTGGGCATCGTCGGCGGCGTGCTCTCAATGATCTTCTGGTCGTCGTGGGCGGGCCCCGGCTACTGGTCGCGCCGACGGGGCGGCTACGTGGACGACGCGCCCCCGCCCGGCTACTAGGACCGGAAACGCACCAACGGCGAATTCGGAGCGGCCGCGAGGCCGCTCCGTGCGTTTCGAAGCGGTACGGCCGGGTGAGACTCCGGCCGAGGAGGATGCCTGTGGGCAGGGCACACGACGCGGCGGCGTTGCAGCCAACCGACTTCGTCTCGATCGCTTCCCACGAGCTGCGAGCTCCCATCGCGGTCGTGCACGGCATCGCCGCGACTCTCCACGATCGGATCGACAACCTCGACGAGGGCCAGGTTCACGCGCTGCTGGGCACCCTAGTCCAGCAAACCGACCGCCTGCGCGACCTCGCCGACCAGCTCCTTGACCTCACGCAAATCGAGTCCGGGAGCTCGGCCGCCCACGAGGAGCGCTTCCATCCGCGCGAGCGGGTCGAGGAGCTGCTGCCGCGGATCGCCGCCGACCGGCTCGACGACGTCCGGGTGCGCGTCCACGGCGACTGCGAGCTCGTCGCCGACGCGGCTGCGTTCGAGCGCGTGGCGGCGAACCTGATCGTGAACGCGCTTCGCTACGGCGAGGCGCCCGTCGAGATCCGCTCGGAGAACGGCGACTGCTTCCGCCTCGTCGTCGAGGACCGCGGCGACGGCGTCGACCCGGACTTCGTGCCGCATCTGTTCGAGCGCTTCAGCCGGAGCGACGAGACGCGCCGCGCGGGCGGTCCCGGCGCGGGCCTCGGGCTCTCGATCGCTTCCGCCTACGCGGCCTCGCTCGGCGGCACCCTCGAGTACGAGCCTGCGCAGCCGCACGGAGCCCGGTTCACGTTGTCGCTACCGGCAGCTCGAAGCTGAACTGCGACCCTTCCCCCTCGCGCGACTCGACCCAGATCGTCCCGTTCATCCGCCGCACCAGCTCGCGGCTGATGTAGAGGCCCAGGCCCGTCCCGCCGACGCCGCGGGAAAGGTTCGGGTCGACGCGGTAAAACTTGTCGAAGATCCGCCGCTGCTCGCTCTGCGGGATGCCGAGGCCCTCGTCGGCCACGCTGAACCGCACGGCGTGCTCCCGCCGCGAGACGTCGACCTCGACCCGCCCGCCCTCCGGCGAGTATTTGACCGCGTTGTCCACGAGGTTGGTCAGCACCTGGCGCACCTTGTCGGGATCCCCGGCCACCGGCGGCAGGTCCCGCTGGCATGAGAGCGTAAGCTCGACTCCGGGGCGCAGGTGCGCCTTCGCGGCCTCGATCACGGTCTGCGTCAAGTAGCGCGGGTCGTGGCTGCCCAGCTCGAGCTGCATGCGATCGGCGTCGAGGCGGCTCGCCCAGAGGATGTCGTTCACGGTGCGCGCGAGCCGGTCCGACTCCGTCGCGATTACGTCCATCAGGTTGGCGCGCTGGTCCTCGTCGAGCGGGAGGTCGTCGCGCTGCAGCGTGAGCGCGGCGCCGTAGATCGCCGCGAGCGGCGTTCGCAGCTCGTGCGAGACCGTCGAGACGAAATCGCTCCGCAGCTCCTCCAGCACCCGGTCCTCGGTCATGTCGCGAAAGGCGTAGACGGTGCCCTCGGCGAAGCCCACGGCCGCGATCGAGAGCCAGAGCTCGCGATCCGGCAGCTCCAGCGGAAGCGTCTCGACGCTTCTGGCAACCGCGGGGGCGCTCGCAACCGGAATGCGGCCGGCGATCTCCTTCCAGCCCGGGATGGCCTCGTCGGCGAGGCGGCCGACGACCTCGTCCGTGCGCAGGTGCGTGACCGCCTCGGCAGCGCGATTCCAGAGCCTGACGACGCCGCGCTCGTCGAGCATGAAGACGCCGTCGCCGATGTGCTCGAGCACCCGCGCTGCGTCGGCGCGACGCTCCACCTCGGCGAAGAGCAGCGCGTTGTCGACAGCGACCGCGGCCCGTCTGGCCAGCTCCTGCGTGATGGCGAGGTCGTCGTCGCCGAAACGGCGCTCGGGGTCGTCCGAGAGCAACGTGATCGCACCGAGCGCGCGGCCGCGTGCGATCAGCGGTGCACACACGAGCGAGCTGACCCCGATCGCACGCAAGTCGTCGTCGGTCACTTCGCGGATCAGGGTCGGACGGCCGGTGCGGATCACGTCGGCGGGGGTGCGCGGGAGATCCGGGCTCAGCGACGCGTCGGGATCAGCGTGCGCGACCGCCACCCGCTCGAGCTCCCCGTCGAAGAGGACCATGTCGACGATGCACCGGTCGCCGAGGTACGGCACCGCGAGCACGCTGAGCCGCTGCAGGGCCGTCGCATAGTCGAGGGTCGAGCCGAGCAGCTCGCTCGCCTCGGCGAGGAACTCCAGGCGCCTGCTCGCGGCCCGCTCACTCTCGTAGAGCCGCGACTGGTCGATCGCGAGGGCGACGCGATCGGCGAGCAACTGCAACGTGCGCTCGTCGTCCTCGGAGAACACGCGCGGCTCGACCGAGCCCACGTGCAGCACGCCGAGCAGCCGGCCCTCGACGAGCAGGGGCACGCCGAGCAGCGACTTGAGGCCGCGCTTGACGAGCAGCGGATTGACGAGGTCGGCCCGCTCGACGTCGGGGATGAACACGGGCGCGCGGTCGGCAGCGACGCGTCCTGCGAAGCCCTGCCCGACCGGGATGCGCACACCGGCCTCGACCTCCTCCTCGAGCCCGCGCGCCCAGGACGCGACCAGCTCGTCGCCCGTCTCGTCGAGCAGCAGCGCGACGGCCGTGTCGGTCCGCATCACCTTGCGGATCCCGTCGAGCAGCTTCTCGAGCACCTCGTCGAGGTCGAGATGGGAGAGCGCCGCCTCCGAGATCACTTCGAGGTCGCGCAGCCGTGCGAACGCTTCCTCGGCTCTGGTTCTTGCCTCGCGCTCGCGAGAGAAGAGGACGGCGTTCTCCACGGCCAGCGCCGCGCGGCTCGCTAGTCCGGTGGCGAGCACGAGCTCGGCCTCGCCGTAGGTGCGGCCGGACTCGGAAGTCGCCAGCGTGAGCGCCCCGAGCGTCCGCGTCCGCGCCACGAGCGGCACGGCGATCGTCGAGCGCGGAGCGAGCCGGGTGATCAACTCGAGGTGCCGCTCGTCGCGAACGGTGCTCCTGAGCGATTCTTCGTCGAACTCGGGAACGACAACGGGCTCGCCCGAGCGAAGCGCCTGCGCCGCCGGCTGCGGGGAGTCGATCGCCGGCGGGTAGAGCCTTCGCAGCTCGCGCAGGAGGTCTTCCTTCTGCGGGTCCGCCGCCGCCACCGCCACCTGCTCGATGGTGACGCCGTCGTCGCCGAGCACGTCGACGATGCTCCAGTCGGCGAGCGTCGGGACGGCGAGGCGCGCCACCTGGACGAGCGTTTCCTCCCAATCCAGCGATTTCGCCAGCGCCTCTCCGGCCTCGGCGAGGAAGCGGACGCCGCGTTCGGGCGACATGGGGTCGTGAGTGATCACGTAGGGCGGTAACGTAGCGCCGTGGATCCGGAACGGGCCCGTCTGCTACTGGCCGCCGAGCGCGAGCGGATCGAGCGCGCGCTGGGCCGGCTGCGCCACGAGGACAGCGGCGAGGAGGCTGACGACGAAGATCCGGGCAACCTGGCGTCCGAGCTCTACCAGGACGAGCTCGACGAGGGCCTCTCGGACGATCTCCGCGAGCAGCTCGAGGCCCTCGAGCGGGCCGAGGCGCGCCTCGCGGCGGGAACATACGGCCTCTCGGTCGAGAGCGGGGAGCCCATACCGGACGAGCGCCTCGAGGCGATCCCCACGGCGGAACGGACGGCCGACGAAGAGGCCCGCCGCCGGGGCTAGGGAACAGGCCCAAGCAGCGATTCGTTCTAGGTATAGGACGGCGTGCGCCCGCTGGGGTGTGCGCCACGACTACTCGAGGAGGAATCTCTGTGAAGCAGCATCCAGGCCTGCATCTACTCGACGTGCGCTGCTCGAGCTGCGGCGCGGCCTTCGAGCTCCGTTCGACCGCGGAGGGATTCGCGGTGGACATCTGCTCGAACTGCCACCCCGCGTACACCGGGCGCGCCCGCAGGGTCGCCGACGGCGATCGCGTCGAGCGCTTCAACCGCCGTCGCGCTCTCGCGGCCGCCTGACCGGCGGCCGCGAGGCCGGCACCCGCGGGCGATGCCAGCGCGCGCCTAACGCGAGAGACTTCGCCGGATGACCGCGGTCTCGCCGACGGCGACAGCTGTCGACCAGCCGCAGCGCGTGCGCGTGATCTTCGGCGCGCTGTTGCTGGTGCTGTTTCTCGCCTCGCTCGACCAGACGATCGTCTCGACGGCACTGCCGACGATCGTCGGCGACCTCGGCGGCATCTCCAAGCTCTCCTGGGTCGTCACGGCCTACCTGCTCTCGTCCACGATCGTGGGGCCGTTGTACGGAAAGCTCGGCGACCTCTACGGGCGGAAGATCCTGCTGCAGGCGGCCATCGTGATCTTCCTCGTCGGCTCCGCGCTCTGCGGGATCAGCCAGAACATGACGGAGCTGATCGTCTTCCGGGCGCTCCAGGGCCTCGGCGGCGGAGGCCTGTTCGTGATCACGATCGCCGTCGTCGGCGACATCATCCCGCCCCGCGACCGCGGCCGCTACCAGGGGTTCTTCGGCGCGGTCTTCGGAGTCTCCACGGTGGTCGGGCCGCTGCTCGGCGGCTTCTTCGTCGACAACCTGTCGTGGCGCTGGATCTTCTACGTCAACGTCCCCATCGGCCTGATAGCGCTCGTGGTGATCGCCGCCGCTTTTCAGCCTCGGAGCGACTTCGCCAGGCACACGATCGATTACGCCGGCGCGGTCCTGCTCGCGGGCGGCCTGTCGGCGATCGTCCTTTACACGAGCTTGGGCGGCACCACTTACGCCTGGGGCTCGGAGCAGATGGTCGCCCTGCTCGTGGCCGGTTTCGCGCTGCTCGCCGCGTTCGTGTTCGTGGAAGCCCGGGCCGCGGAGCCGATCCTGCCGCTCGAAATCTTCCGCAACCGCGTGTTCAGCGTCACCAGCGCGGTCGGCTTCATCATCGGCCTGGCTCTCTTCGGCGCGGTGACGTACCTGCCCCTCTACCTCCAGGACGTCAAGGGACACAGTCCGACCACGTCGGGACTGCTGCTCACGCCGATGATGGCCGGCTTGCTGATCACCTCGATCGGCAGCGGCCAGCTGATCAGCCGCTTTGGACGTTACAAGCCATTCCCGATCGCCGGCACGGCGCTCATGGCCGTCGGGCTCGCTCTGCTCTCACGGCTGCAGGTCGACACGTCGACGCTCGTCACCAGCTTCTACATGGTCGTGCTCGGGCTCGGCCTCGGGATGGTCATCCAGGTGCTCGTGCTCGCTGTCCAGAACGCCGTCGACTACGCGCACCTCGGCGTCGCCACCTCCGGCTCGACCCTCTTCCGCCAGATCGGCGGCTCGATCGGCGTCGCGGTCTTCGGCGCCATCTTCGCCAACCGCCTCACCCACGAGCTCGCGGCAACACTGCCCGCCGGCGCGCGCGTCCCCGCCTCTCCCAACCCAGCCGCGCTGAAGCAGCTGCCACCTGCGGTGCACGCCGCTTACGCAACCGCGATCACCCAGGCGCTGCAGCCGGTCTTCCTGACGGCCGCGGGTGCGGCGGTCCTCGCCTTCCTGCTCACCTGGCTCCTTCGGGAGGTGCCGCTGAGAACGACAAGCCAGGCGCCCGATCCCGGCGAGGGCTTCCACGCCGCCCGTGACGACAACGCTCTCCGCGAGCTCGAGCGCTCACTCTCGCTCCTCGCCGGTCGTGAGCAGCGATGGCAGCTCTACGAACGCCTCTCCGTGCGCGCCGGTCTCGACCTGGCGCCTCCGGAGCTGTGGCTGCTCGCGCGGCTCGGCGAGCTGGAACCACTGACCAAGGGAGAGCTCACCGCGCAGCTGCAGAGGGACGGGCACCCGATCGACGAAGCGCTCGGGCAGCTACGCGAGCGCTCGCTCGTCGACGCCCGGGAGGACAGCACGATCGCGCTGACGGAGCCCGGCCGAGAGGACTACGAACGGCTCGTGGCCGCCAAATGCGCACGCCTTCACGAGCTTCTGGACGGCTGGAACGCTGAGCAGCACGCCGAGCTGCAACGGCTGATCGACGCACTTGCGCGGGACCTCGTCAGCGAGATCCCGGTGCCGCCTGCTCCGGCCGGCAGCCGAACCTGACCTCGTGCTGCGCCGAGCCCTCTTCGCCCTTCTTGCGCTGGGCCCGCTCGTGGTCGTGCTCGACCACGCAACCGATGCGGGCGATCTCACGCTGTTCCCGCTGGCCGCGGTCGCGCTGGTTCCCCTGGCGTGGCTGATCGGGGAGGCGACGGAGCAGGCGGCTCGGTACACGGGAGCAGGCGTCGGCGGCTTCCTCAACGCGAGCTTCGGCAACGCGCCCGAGCTGATCATCGCGCTCGTCGCCGTCTCGGACGGACTGACCGAGGTCGTTCGCGCCTCACTCGCCGGCTCGGTGATCGGAAACCTCCTGCTCGTGCTCGGTTTCGTGCTGCTGGTCGGCAGGCCCGGGAGGATCGACCGCACCTCGGCGTTCGTCTCCCTCGCGACCGTAGTCCTGGCGGTGCTGCTGCTGCTCGTGGCCGCGGTGCCGGGGTTCCACGGCGACCCCGACCGCCGCTCCCTCGCCGTGTGGTCACTTCCGATCGCGATCGTGCTGCTCGCGGTGCGGGTCGCGGTCAACAGGCGCTCGCTGCGACGTCAGCGCACGCTGGCACCGTCGGCGGCACCGACGGACGGCTGGTCGCTGCAGCTCGCGCTCGTCGTGCTCGCGGCGGCAACGGTGTCAACTGCGTTCGTGACGGAGACGCTCGTGGGCTCGCTCGAGGCGTTCTCGCGGCAGGCGCACCTGTCCGAGTTCTTCGTCGCGATCGTGATCGTCGCAATCGTCGGGAACATCACCGAGCACGGCAGCGCCGTCCTGCTCGCGGCGCGCGGCCAGCTGAGGCTTGCGACGGAGATCGGCCTCGCATCGGCGAGCCAGGTGGCCGGCTTCCTCATCCCGGCGGTGGCGATCCTGTCCTGGGCGATCGACCCTCTCGCGCTGAGCATGCGCCCGGTCGAGCTCGCGAGCATGGGCGGTGCAGCGCTGCTGGTTTCCTTCGCCCTCTTCCCGCCGCGGACGTCACGCGCCGGCGGGGCGCTGCTCGTCACCGCCTATGCGGCGCTGGTCGTCGCGTTCTACTCCGTCGGGGACAGGTAAGCCGCCTAGCCGTCGATCCGGGACCGGGCTGCGGGCGCAAGCCCCTCCGCGCCGGCCGTCGGCGTCCGCTCGACACCGGCCGCCGCGTAGGCGTCCTCCTCGTCCAGCGTCTCGTGCTCGAGCAGCGCCTTCGCCAGCGAGTCGAGCTTGTCCCGGTTCTTTTCGAGCAGCGCGACAACCTCCCGGTGCGACTCGTCGACGATACGACGCACCTCCGCATCGACGAGCTTTTGCGTCTCCGGCGAGGCCTCTGCGGCTCCCGGGAGGAGCGGTCCCACGCCGTCGCGCGGGATGACGGCGATGGGGCCGATCACGGAGCTCATGCCCCAGCGGCCGACCATCTGGCGCGCGATCTCGGTCAGCTGCTGGATGTCCGACTCGGCGCCGGTGCTCGTCTCGCCGAAGACCACCTGTTCGGCTGCGCGGCCGCCGAGCGCGACCTTGATCTTCGCCTCGACCTCCGGCTCGCGGTAGTTGAACCGGTCGCTCTCGGGCGCTGCGAAGGTGACGCCGAGCGCGAGCCCGCGGGGAATGATCGAGACCTTTCGCACCGGATCGGCGCCCTCCGTGAGCATGCCGACGATCGCGTGGCCGCCCTCGTGGTAGGCGGTGAGGCGCCGGTCCTCGTCGCTCATCATCAGCTGCCGTTCGGCGCCGAGCACGATCCGCTCGAGCGCGTCGGTGAAGTCGGCTTCGGCAACGACGTCGTGGTTTCGCCGTGCCGCGAGCAGCGCGGCCTCGTTGACGAGGTTCGCGAGGTCGGCCCCGACCATCCCCGGTGTGGTCGCGGCGATCCGGCCCAGGTCGACGTCCGCCCCCAGCGGCACGCCCCGCGTGTGCACCCGGAGGATCGCCTCGCGCCCGGCGCGGTCGGGCGCCTGCACGGCGACCCGCCGGTCGAAGCGGCCGGGGCGCAGGAGTGCCGGGTCGAGCACGTCGGGCCGGTTGGTCGCGCCGATGACGATCACGCTGGTGGAGGAGTCGAAGCCGTCCATCTCGGTCAGGATCTGGTTCAGCGTCTGCTCCCGCTCGTCGTTGCCGCCGCTGAACCCGGCCACCCCGGAGGTGCGCGAGCGGCCGATCGCGTCGAGCTCGTCGATGAAGACGATCGCGGGCGCCGCCTCCTTCGCCTGTGTGAAGAGATCGCGGACGCGTGACGCACCCACGCCGACGATGGCCTCGACGAACTCCGACGCCGCCAACGAGAAGAAGGGCGCGCTCGCCTCGCCGGCCACCGCCCGTGCGAGCAGCGTCTTGCCCGTGCCCGGCGGACCGGAGAGCAGCACGCCGTGCGGGATTCGGCCGCCGAGCTTGCGGTACTTCTCCGGGTGACGGAGGAAGTCGACGACCTCCGAGAGCTCGGCCTTCGCCTCCTCGATCCCTGCGACGTCCGCAAACGTGACCGGGTCACCGGAGGGCTGGTAGCGGCGGGCGCGCGAGCGGCCGAACGAGCCGAGCACGTTCTGCACGTTCCCGGCGCGTCGGAAGAACCAGACAAGCAACAGGATGAAGAGGATCGTCGGCCCGAAGCCGAGCAGCAGGTTCTGCCACCACGGCGCTCCGGTTTGGAGCGGCTGGGCATTGACGGTCACGCCCTTCTTCTGCAGCAGGTTCGAGAGGGCGTCGTTGTTCGCGAAGGTGGGAACCTCGGTCTTGAAGCGCGTCGTCGGCTTCGAGTCCTCGAACTTGATCTTCTTGGTGAAGGTGCCCTGGATCGCCGTCCCCTTCGACGTGATCTGGTCGACGTGGCCCGCCTTGACCTGGTTCAGGAAGAACGGGCTGTACGGGATGCGGACGCGGGAGGGCGGCTGGGTGGCGCGCGAGCCGAGGTAGAAATTGAACGCCAGCAGCGCGATCGCGAAGAGGATCCAGCCGCGGCTGAGGCGCCACCAGGGCCGCTGCGGCGAGGTCGGCGAGGACCCGCGCGGCGCCGGCGGCGCGCCGGAGTCCCTTTCTCGATCCTGGCGAGTCTCGGTCATCGGGGTGGTGCACCGAAGGTGCCTCTGCAGAGTACGCCTTTCGCGCCGGGTGGTCTTAAGCCGGCCTGGGGGTCAGGTCTTGCATTGCAACACCACGCGAGGAGAGGCCCATCGGACGAGTAAACGAACCGTCAGAAGATCTCCACAGCCGTTCACGGGAAGGTCAACTGTCGTCACGCAAATGTGGCGTTGCAAGACCTGACCCCAGGGTTTACACGCTCGTCGCCGATGTCGGCTTTGCCGGCGTCGGCTCGCTCCGGCTGACCGTTAGAAGGAGAAATCGACCGAAGTCGTCATCCCCCCGCGACAGCGGAGGCGGACTTCGGTCGATGATGGGCCGTGTAGGGATCGAACCTACGACCTTGGGATTAAGAGTCCCCTGCTCTACCAGCTGAGCTAACGGCCCGAGGCGGCCACTAGTGTAGCCGCGCAAACACGGGGAAACCCATGGTTCCCCCGTGGGGCCCCCTCCTTCGCCGCAGCGACATTTCCAGCCGTCGTTAGGCTGCGCCGGGCGAAGCCCGGCTCCGCCGGCATGCCACCTCTCACCTTGTGATGAAAGTCTTTTCCGTCGTCGGAAATCGGCCTCAGTTCATCAAGGCGGCGCCCACCTCGGTGGCCCTGCGGGAGCGCGGGATCGAGGAGGTCGTGCTCCACACGGGCCAGCATTACGACCCCGAGCTCTCGCAGGTCTTCTTCGAGGAGCTCGGGCTCGACGAGCCTCGCTATGCGCTCGACCTGCGCACCGCGGATATCGACGAGATGCGCGCCGCGATCGCAGGCCCGCTCCGCCATGAGCAGCCCGACTGGGTGCTCGTCTACGGCGACACGAACTCGACGCTCGCGGGCGCACTTGCTGCGCACGAAGCGCGCGCGCCGCTGTCGCACGTCGAGGCGGGCCTGCGCAGCGGCGACCTCTCGATGCCGGAGGAGCGCAACCGGATCGAGACCGACCGCCGCGCCGAGCTGCTCTTCTGCCCGGACGAGCGCTCGCGGGAGCAGCTCGCCGCGGAGGGCGTGAACGGCCGCCCGGAGGTCGTCGGCGATGTGATGGCCGACGCCACGCGCCTCTTTGCGCCAATCGCCCGCAAGCGGCTCGATATCCGCGACACGGTCGGCCTCGAGGAGGGGCAGCCGTACCACGTGCTCACCATCCACCGCGAGGCGAACACCGAGCCCGAACGCCTTGGGCGCCTGATCTCCGAGCTCAACGCGACAGGCCGGACGTTCGTCTTCCCCGTTCACCCACGGACCCGCAAAGCGATGGAGGAGCACGGCATCGAGCCGGCGCCGGAGCTCCACGCCACAGCGCCGGTCGGTTACCTCGAGATGCTCGCGCTCGTGGGCGGCTCAAGAGCCGTCGTCACGGATTCGGGAGGGCTGCAGAAGGAGGCCTACTGGCTACGGGTCCCGTGCGTGACGCTGCGGCCGTCGACCGAATGGGTCGACACGGTCCTCGCCGGTGCGAACACGCTCGTCGACCCCGACGACGCCGACGAGCTCGGGGCCGTCCTGGCCCGCGCGACCTTTCCCGAGGACGCCCCGAAGCTCTACGGCGACGGCCACGCCGCGGCGGCGATCGCAGAGGCCCTCTATACGCTTCGCCAGTCATGAGCACGATCGCAATCGTCGGGGCCGGCTACGTCGGTGTGCCGCTCGCGCAGGTATTCGCGGACGCGGACCACTCCGTGATCCTCGTCGACGTCCAGCCCGACCGCGTGGAGCAGCTCAACCGCGGCGAGAGCTACATCGACGACGTCACCTCCGATGCCCTGAAGCAGCACGTCGACGCCGGCCGGCTCACCGCGACGACGGACTACGACGCGCTGCGAGAGGCCGATGCGATCCTCGTCGCCCTGCCGACGCCGCTCTCGGAGCAGCGGGAGCCCGACCTGACGATCCTGCTCGCGGCCGCAGCGGACATCGCGCCCCGCCTCCAGCGGGGACAGCTGGTAGTGGTCGAGTCGACCACGTACCCCGGCACCACGCGCGAGCGGGTCGGGCCGCTGCTCGAGGCGAGCGGGCTCACCGCCGGCGAGGACTTCCACCTCGCGTTCTCGCCCGAGCGCGTCGACCCCGGTCGCACGGACTGGACGACGAAGACCACGCCGAAGGTCGTCGGCGGCCTCACCGAGGAGTGCACGCGGCGAGCCCTCGAGCTCTACGAGAGCGCGGTCGACGAGGTCGTGCGCGTCTCCTCGCCCGAGGCCGCTGAGCTGACGAAGCTGCTCGAGAACATCTTCCGCTCAGTCAACATCGCGCTCGTCAACGAGCTGGCTCAGCTCTGCGAGCGCATGGATCTCGACGTCTGGGAGATCGTCGACGCCGCCTCGACCAAGCCCTTCGGCTTCATGCGCTTCGAGCCCGGGCCGGGCCTCGGCGGCCACTGCCTGCCCGTCGACCCCTTCTACCTCTCCTGGAAGGCGCGGCAGTTCGACTTCTACACCGAGTTCATCGAGCTCGCGGGCAAGGTGAACGCGAACATGCCGTACTTCTGCCGCTCCCTGATCTCGCAGGCGCTGAACCACGGGGCGCAGCGCTCGCTCAGCGGCTCGAAGGTGCTCGTGCTCGGCGTGAGCTACAAGCCCGACGTGCCCGACACACGCGAGTCGCCGGCGCTGAAGCTGATCGAGCTGCTGCGCAACGCGGGCGCCGACGTCGCCTACCACGACCCGCACGTGCCCGAGCTGCCGAAGCACGGGCTCTCGTCGCGGCCGCTCGAGGCGGGCGCGTACGACTGCGTGACGATCGTGACCGCGCATTCCTCAATCGACTACGAGCAGCTGGTGGGGGACGCGAAGCTCGTGGTCGACCTCCGCAACGCCACCGGCAGGAACGGCCTCTCGGGCGAGAAAGTCTGGAAGCTGTGACCAAGCTGTGACCAAGCTGGGCCAAGCGGGGCTCGGGGCGTGGGGCAAGAACCTCGCGCGGAACTTCGACGAGCTCGCCGACCTCGCCTGGCTATGTGACACGGACGAGTCGAGGCGGCGCGAGCTCGCCTCGCGCTACCCCAAGGCGCGCGTCACCGGAGACTTCGACGATCTCCTCACCGACCCGGACGTCGAGGCGGTCGTGATCGCGACGCCCGTGCCGACCCACTACGAGCTCGCGAGGCTGGCGCTCGAGGCCGGGAAGCACGTCTTCGTCGAGAAGCCGCCCGCGATGCGGGCGCAGGAGATGGAGGAGCTCTGCGAGCTCGCCGAGCAGCGCGACCTCGTCCTGATGCCCGGCCACCTGCTCCTCTACCACCCGGCCGTGAACACGCTCAAGGGCCTCCTCGAGTCAGGCGACCTCGGCGAGGTGCTCTGCGTCTACTCGAACCGCCAGAACCTGGGCGTCATCCGCAAGCACGAGAACGCGCTGCTCTCCCTGGGCGTCCACGATCTCTCCGTGATCCTCTACCTGCTCGAGGAGGAGCCCTCGGAGGTCTGGGCACACGGCAACGCCTTCCTCACCGAGGGCGTGGAGGACATCGTCTTCTGCTACCTCCGGTTCCCTTCCGGGAAAATCGCGCACATGCACCTCTCCTGGCTCGACCCGCACAAGATGCGGAAGGTCACCGTCGTCGGCCGGGAGAAGATGGTCGTCTTCGACGACATGGAGCTCGAGCGCAAGGTGACGATCTACGAGAAGGGGCCCTGGCAGCCGTCCGCGACCTGGGGCGAGTGGCAGACGCGCTCGGGCGACATCTTCAGCCCGAAGGTCCCGAACGACGAGCCGCTGCGGCTCGAGTGCCGGCACTTCCTCGACCTGGTCGCCGGGGAAGGCGATCCGCACCGGGCCGCGCTGGACGGGCTCGCGGTGGTGCAGGCGCTCGAGCAGCTGCAAGCCTCGCTCGTAGCCGCTCCCGCGTGACTGACATCGCGCCGACCGCGGTCGTCTTCCCGGGGACGGTGATCGGCGAGGGCTGCACGATCCTCGACTACGCGGTCGTGGGCAAGCAGCCGACGCTCTCGCCCCGCTCGACCGCCAGGCGCGAGGAGCTGCCGCCCCTGGAGCTCGGCGCCGGAACGATCGTCTCGACGGGCGCAGTGGTCTTCGCCGGCACGTCGATCGGTGAGCGCGTGGTCGTCGGCGACCAAGCGTGCGTGCGCGAGCGCTGCACGATCGGCGACGACGTCGTGATCGGGCGCGGCTCGCTCGTCGAGAACGACACCTCGGTCGGCGCGCTCACGAAGATCCAGGCGCACGCGTACATCACGGCCTACTCGCTGCTCGAGGAGAACGTCTTCATCGCACCTTGCGTGATCACGACCAACGACAACTTCATGGGCCGCACGGAGAAGCGGCACAAGCTCGTTAAGGGCCCGACCATCCGGCGCGGCGCACGCGTTGGCGGCGGTGCCGTCCTGGTTCCGGGCATCGAGATCGGCGAGGAGGCGTTCATCGGCGCCGGCGCAGTCGTGATCCGAGACGTGCCCGCGAAGGCGGTGATGGTCGGCAGCCCCGCGCGGCAGATCCGGGAGGTGCCGGAGGAGGAGCTCCTAGAAAGCTAGGCGGATGCGGTAGGGGCCGAAGCCGGGCCGGGCCAGCTTCACCTGCAGGGAGTACCAGCCGCTCTTGTGGGCGCGATAGGCAAGCCGCTCGGGAACGCCGGGCCCGTGGATCGAGCGGCGGGCGCGCAGGTCCGAGCGCGCGGAGGCGAGCGACCGCAGCCCCGGCTTCCAGAGGATGAGCGAGGGGTCGATCTTGGGCGCGCGGACGAGCGCCGAGACGCGCTGGCCGCGCTTCAAGTAGAAGCGGTAGACGTCGTTCGGGTCGTCCCACCAGTCGAGCGTCGCCGGCTTGTCGAGCTTTCCGTAGATGGTGGCCGCCCAGCGCCCGGTGCCGTCGTTCGGCTCCAGCCGGTCGGGCGCCGGAAGCGGGCTGTGCAGGGCTTCGAGCGCCGCGCTCAGGTCGAGGCGGCCGAAGCCCGTCAGCGCATCCGGTCCCGGAGTGCACTCGTCGCAGCCGGTCGCCGGAGTCGCGTCGTCGGCGTTGCTCTTCAGGATCGCCCCTACCTGGTCCGGCCGGAGCGTCGGTTGCTGTCCGAGCAGCACCGCGGCCGCACCGGCGACCTGGGGTGAGGAGAACGACGTGCCTTCCGCGTGCTGGTAGTCCTTGGAGCCGCAGCTGGAGTAGCCCTGCTCGGCGCACTTCGTGAAACGCGAGGTCAGGGGGCGCGGAAAGAGCGAGAAGATGTCCATCCCCGGCGCGGCGAGATCCACGTACTGCGCGTCGCGGTTGGAGAAGCTCGGCACGCCGCCCCTACGCCCGTACGCGGCGACGCCGAGCACGTGCGGAAAGGCCGCCGGGTAGCTCGCGTAGGGCCAGGGCTTCATGGGCGCGTCGTTGCCGTTCCCAGCCGCCGCGACGACGAGCGCACCGCTGCGGACCGCGAACGCGATCGCCTTCCGCTCGCGGTACGAGAAGCCGTCGACGCTGGGGTCGGCCGGATCGCGGATGCTGCCGAAGCTGAGGTTGATCACGCGCGCCCCCGAGCGCACCGCCCAGCGGATCGCACGCGCCTCGGCCTTCGGCGGGATCGTGCCGTCGTCGGTGACGACCTTTGCCACGACCAGGCGTGCGGGCGGGGCGATCCCCGCGATGCCGAGGCCGTTGTCCGCGATCGCCGCGATCTCGCCCGCGACGAAGGTGCCATGCCCGAGCGTGTCGGTCACCGAGCCGCCGACGAAGCTGCGGGACGCCGCGACGCGGCCCTTCAGCTCCCAGTGGGAGAGGTCGACGCCCGAGTCGATCACGGCGACCCGCACCGCGAGCAGCTGCTGCGCCGCGTCGAAGGTGTCGAGCGCCCGGTCGCGGGCGAGGTACCACTGGCGCTGGATCAGGGGGTCGTTCGGGTCGGAGACGGCCCCCGCCGCGGCAGGGGTGAGGAGGGCACCCGCGAGCGCCGCCAAGGCAAGCGTGCGCCTCAAGCGGAGACCACCTGCAGGGGCTCGGAAAGGCCGACCGCGAAGCCCTTGCCGGCGACGACTCGGGCCCGGTAGGTCCCGGGCGTCACTGTGACCTGAGCGCTGAAGGTGCCTTTGGAGCCCACTGTCGTGCGTGCGATCGTCGTCCAGGAGCCGTGCGCCAGGCGCTGAACCTGAACCGCGGCCCCCGGCACGAGCGGCTTCACGAGGCCTGACAGCGAGGTGCGATTGGCCGACGCGCCGATGCCCACGGACGGAGCGACCTTCAGCCGCACGACGCCGCTACGGATCAGCCCGGCCGAAAGGCGGTAGTCCGTGGTCACCTTGGGCGAGAGGGTCGCCGCGACCCGGCCGCTGCGCGACTTGAGCGGCGCGAGTGGCCTCCAGCCGCCGCCGTAGGGCCGCGACTCCAGCGTCACACGGGGAACGCCGCGTGCGATCCCCGCGAGGCGCATCCGCGTGCCGTAGAGCACCGCGTGCGCAGGCGGCGTCAGGTTCAGCATCCCGATCGTGAACCAGGTCGAGCGCAGGCCGAGGGCGGTTCGCACGGCGGAGCCGCTGACCGTGCGCTCGCCCTTTGACCCCACGAGCGTGAGCGAGCGGACGCGGCCCGAGGCGGCGGCGTCGGTGCGGATGTCGAGCAGCGATCCGCGCGCCTTGAGCTTGCGGCTCAGGACGCCGCCCTTGAACTTCAGCGGGCCCCAGTCGTGGTAGGGCGAGAGCGTGTCGTACGGGTCCGGCACCGAGACCAGGTACGGCGTCGGGGGCGAGCCGTACCAGACGTCCTGGACGTTCGCCGTCCGGCCGCCCGAGCTCGAGAAGAAGAACGTGTTGGCGACCTCGCCTTCGTAGAGCGCGACCTGGCCCGCGGTCTCGCCGACCGCCTCTTTCGCCGGCGGAGACTCGGCGGCGACGCCGCCGTAGACCTGGCTGCGCGTGTCGGGGTAGAGGTCGAAGTCCCGGCCCTTCTGAAGGTGCGTGAGCGCATACGACCGCGCCACCACCGCCTGGGCCTGCAGCGCCTCGGCGGGCCAACGGTCCGGCATCTCTCGCGGCACGACGCTCCAGAGGTAGCGCTCGAGGTCCAGGACGTTGACCACGCGCACCGACTTGCCGCCGGTCACGCGCAGCGAGCCGCGGTAGCTGCGGCCTCCGACCGCGAGCGCGGTCGTGCCGGGCGAGAACACGAGCGGTGCGCGTAGGGCCTTGGTGTCCTTGGCGTCCGCCGGCTTCAGCTTCAGCGTCGGCCCTAGCTGTTGCTTGCCCGCGGGGAGCTTGTACGTCTTTCCCGCGCCGTCACGGACGGTGAAGGGGGTGCGCGAAGAGATCACCACGCGCTTGGAGCCGGGGACGAGCAGCACTCGAACGCGCTTGACCGGAACCTCGCCGAGGGTCGTCCCGGGGTAGTAGTGCGCGACGATGTCGTCGTACGACCAGCCGTGGAGGGCGTAGCCGTAGGCGCCGTACTGGGCGAGCCCGACGCCGTGGCCCCAGCCGTGGCCCGCGACGAAGAACGCCGGTGCGCTCGGCTGCGCGGCTGGCTGCGCCGCAGGCGCCGATAGGCCGAGCGCGGCGAGAAGGGCTGCTGCAAGTGCGCTGACGATCGCTCGTGTCCCCGAATGGCCGGTTCGCGTGGCAGAGCAATCCTGGCCGGAAGCCGCTGCCGGTGCATCGGAGCGTAGCGGAACGCGCGGGCAATTTGGTTCGGATTCGCCGATCCGGGCCGTTTCCGCCGGCCTCGCATTGGGAAACCGGCGCGGGGATGCCTGTCGAGACCGGGCTGCTGCCTCCTCGCTACCGCTCGCCCCGCCGGATCGGCCACGGCGCGATGGGCGAGATCTACTCCGCCACCGACGAGCTACTGGGGCGCGAGGTGGCCGTGAAGGTGCTCGCCGAGCGCTTCGCGGCCGACGAAGGGATTCGACAGCGCTTCAAGCGCGAAGCCCTCGCGGCGGCGCGGCTTTCGGGGGAGCCCGGGGCGGTCACCATCTTCGATGTCGGCGAATGGCAGGAGCGCCCGTTCATCGTGATGGAGTACCTGACAGGCGGTTCGCTCGAAGACCGGCTGCGGCGCGAGGGGGCACAGCCACCGGCGCGCGCGCTGGCGTGGCTCGAGGAGGCTGCCGCGGCGCTCGACGCTGCGCACCGGCACGGGATCGTCCACCGCGACGTCAAGCCGGCGAACCTGCTCATGAACGAGCGCGGCGAGGTTCGCGTGGCCGACTTCGGGATCGCGAGCGCGGCCGGATTCGAGTCGCTGACGCTGACGGGGACGGTGCTCGGGACCGCCGGCTACCTCTCGCCCGAGCAGGCCGCGGGCGAGCGCGCCGGGCCGGCCAGCGACCTTTACTCGCTCGGTGTCGTCGCCTACGAGCTGTTCAGTGGGCGCCGGCCGTTCGAGAACGACTCGCCGACCGCGGAGGCTGCCGCGCACGTCAATGCCCCCGTGCCGTCGATCGCAGAGGAGCGGCCGGGTTTACCGCGTGAGCTCGACCGCGTGTTCCAGCGGGCGCTGGCGAAGGGGCCTCGGGCTCGGTTCGGCTCGGCGCGTGAGTTCGTGGCGGAGCTGCGCGCGGCGCTCTCGCGGACCGCGGGGCCTACGGCTGCTTTTGCTCCGGCCACCCCTGTGACGCGGCGGCGTGGCACCTCGGGCTACCTCCTTCCGGTGACGTTGCTGCTCGCCGCCGCGGCGGTCGGCGCAATCGTCGCCGTGCTCGCCTCCCGGGGCGGTGGCTCGAGCGCGGATGTCGTCACCCGCACGGTCGTAGGCGCGGGCGGGAAGGCGACGGTCACGCAGACCGTGACGCAGCCGACCACGGCGGCTGCGCCCGCACCTCCTCCGCCTGTGGCTGCCGCGACAGACGGCCACGCGCTCAACGACCAGGGCTACGCGCTGATGCGCCAGGGCGCGTACACGAGCGCCCTGCCTCTTTTGCAGCAGGCCGTGGAGAAGCTCGCCGGCACGGGCCCGACCGATCCGTACGAGGGCTACGCGAACTACAACCTCGGCTACACGCTGTACCAGCTCGGCAGCTGCAGCGAGGCGGTGGCCTACCTGAAGCGGGCGGAGAAGCTCGAGCCGGACCGAAGCGAGCCGAGAGACGTCCGCAAACGCGCCCAGCACTGCTGACCGGACCGTCTCTTTCGGCCATGTCCCAGGGACTGTCCCTCGGACATGGCCCAAACGGACAGGCCGATTTGCCGGCGAGCGGCTTCGCTCCCTGCCGGTCACGGCCGTTCCGGCCGTGGCCGAGGGACAGTCCCTAGGGGCCCGGCGCGCCGCGCGTAGACTCCGCCGCATGCGGATCCTCGTCACCGGCGCGGCCGGGTTCATCGGCTCGAACTTCGTGCGCTACTGGCTCGAGCGCCATCCCGGCGACCATGTGGTCGCCCTCGACCTCCTCACCTACGCCGGCAACCGCGAGAGCCTCGCCGACGTCGAGGACCGGATCGCCTTCGTCCACGGGGACATCGCAGACGCCGACCTCGCCGAGCGGACCCTGAGCGACGAGGAGATCGAGGTCGTCGTCAACTTCGCAGCGGAGTCGCACAACTCACTCGCAGTCGTCGACCCGGGCCGCTTCTTCCACGCGAACGTAATCGGCACGCAGATCCTCCTCGACGCTGCGCGGCACCAGGGACTGGCCCGCTTCCACCATGTCTCCACCTGCGAGGTCTACGGCGATCTTCCGCTCGATTCGAACGACGTGTTCGCCGAGGACTCCCCCTACCGCCCGCGCACGCCCTACAACGCCTCGAAGGCGGCCGCCGACCACGCCGTCCGCGCCTATTTCGAGACCTACGGCCTCCCCGTCACGATCACCAACTGCTCGAACAACTACGGGCCGTACCAGTTCCCGGAGAAGGTGATCCCGCTCTTCGCCAC
>JBKPHO010000229.1:0-7224 GCA_046729915.1 Actinomycetota bacterium
CGGCGAGAGGCACGCTTCGCCGACGGCGCGGTGGTCTTGCTGCGGGATCAGGACCGGTCGCTCTGGGATCACGAGCAGATCGCCGCAGGACGAGCCGCGCTGGGCCGAGCCCAGGCACTCGGCGGCCGCGGCGTGTACGTCCTGCAGGCCGAGATCGCGGCGCTGCACGTCGACGAGCCGCAGGACTGGCGGCGGCTGGCCGCCCTGTACGGCGAGCTGGCGCGCCTGACGGGCTCGCCGGTGGTGGAGCTCAACCGCGCCGCCGCCCTGGCGGAAGCCGGCGACGCGGAGGCGGCGCTCGCCCTCACGGAGCAGCTCGAGCTCGACCGCTACCACTACCTGCACGCCACGCGCGCCGAGCTGCTCCGGCGGCTGGAGCGCATGGACGAAGCACGCGCCGCCTACGCCCGGGCGCTGGAGCTCGTGCACTCGGACGCCGAGCGGCGCTTCCTCGAGCAGAGGCTCGCGGACCTCCGAACCTAGGCTGGGCGGGGGTCCTTCTCGCCGCTGAGGAACAGGAGCGCGGCCTTCACGCGCCGGCTGACGTCTTCCGGCTCCCCGAGATCGAGCTTGACGAAGATCGCGTTGACGTGCCGCTCGACCGCGCGCTTCGTGATCCCCAGGCCCGAGGCGATCGAGCCGTTGCTGCGGCCCTCCGCGATCAGCCCGAGGATCTCGAGCTCGCGCGCCGTCAGCCTGCGGAGATCGGAATCCTGCCGCTCGCGGGACGAGAGAAGCTTGTCGACGACCTTGGAATCGACCAGGGATCGACCCGCCGCGACGTCGTGGAGCGCCCGGCTCAGCTCGTTCTGATCCTTCAGGCGCTCTTTGAGCAGGTATGCCCGCCGGTCCGAGCCTGCCTCGAAGAGGGCCATCGCGTAGCGTGGCTCCGCGTGCTGGCTGAGGACGACGACGCCCAGCTCGGGATGCGAGCCCCGCGCCTCGGCCGCGAAGCGGATGCCCTCGTCGGTGTTCGTGGGGGGCATCCGGATGTCTGTCAGCACGACGTCAGGCGTGCTTCGCTCGACCGCGGCTCGCAGCTCGTCGAGGTCGCCGGACATCTCGACGAGCTCGACGTCCTCGATGTCGCCGAGGATGCTCACGATTCCCTCGCGGGCCAGGAAGCTGTCCTCCGCGGCGACCACTCGAATGGGCATCAGCCCGGCTCCCGGAGCTCGTGCGCCTCGCGCAGCGGAGCGTCTGCGATGCTGGCCCGCACGGTCACTCCCGCGTCGAGCTTCGAGATGACCTCGAACTCGCCGCCGACGGCGCCGATGCGGTCGCGCATGGTGACGAGGCCGATTCCGTCCGATGCGGGCCCGCCCGCGAGGCCCGGCCCGTCGTCCGCGACCTCGAGCGTGATCGCGTCGCCGTAGCGGTCCAGCTCGACCGTCACGCAGGCGTCGTCGCCGGCGTACTTGACGGCGTTCTGGATCGCCTCCAGAGCGCAGAAGTACAGGGCCGCCTCGATCGTGAGAGAGCATCGTCCGACACCGTGGTCGACCACCCGGATCGCCCGCGGCGCCTCGAGAGCCACCGCGCGAAGCGCCTCGGCGACCCCGCGTTCATGCAGGACGGGCGGATAGATCCCGTGGGCGAGAACGCGGAGCTCCTCGAACGCCGCCTCGGCGTCCTCGGCGATCTCGTCGAGCCTCATCGCCAGCTCGCCGGCGTCGGGTCGCTGCCGCAATCGTGCGAGCTTGACCTGAAGGAGAAGGAGCCGCTGCTGCGCACCGTCGTGCAGGTCACGCTCGAGCCGCTGGCGCTCGTGGTCAGCGCTCGCGACGATCCGCGACCGGGAGGCGCGGAGCTCAGCGACAAGCCAGGACTTCTCGAGCAGCAGGAGCGAGGTCTGGGCCAGTCCTTCGAGGACCCCGGCCGCCTCGTCGAGCGAGGGGTTGTGCACGAGCAGCGCGACCGGTTGCCCGCCGTGGGTCACCGGCGTAACCGCGCGGCCGACGCGATCACGCGGCACCTCGAGCGGCTCACCGTCGACGTCGACGTAGCGGGCGGTTTGCTGCTCCCAGAGCGCGAGGTCGAGAGTCGGGTCGCCGAGCACCTCCCGCAGGATCGCCTGGACGCGTGCAGGCGTCACGACCTCGTCCCGGGCCCGCATCACGAGCTGGCCCAGCGTCGCCGCGGCGTACGCGCGGGCCTGTGCCTGTCCGGCGAGCATCGCCACCGGAATCAGGAGCGCGCTCACGCCCTCGGCGGCAAGCAGCACCGTGGAACCGTCACGCGCCGAAGGGACGAGCGTGTAGACGACGTAGATCGAGAGCAGTGCGACGAAGGCGTACAGGAGCGGCTCGACCGCGCGCCGGCGAAGGCGTGTCGGCGAGCGGGCCTTCTGGACGAGCACGAGCGCGATCCCGAGCAGCGCGCCCGCCGTGACCGCGCCCACCCCCAGCTTCAGGGCATCCGACACCCACCCGGGGGTACTCACCGCCTGGAAGCCGTTGGCGGGGCAGCGGTCGCCGCAGTCGGCAAGCGGGCCTCCGACCGGGAGTTTCTCGGTGAAGACGAGGACGAGCGGCCACAGCATGACCGTCGCCAGGCCGAGAGCTTGGACGAACCCCCTTTCGAGCGCGCTCTGGAGTCGATCGCCGGGGAAGCACAGGGAGACGTATGCCAGGTAGATGACGAACACGGCGAGTAGGACGCGGCCGACCGTGAACACGTCCTCGTTCCCGGACGCGTTCAGCGTCGTCGCCGCGTAGAAGAACCCGGCTCCGACGACCAGCATGCCGAGCCTGGTTGCCGGCCTTCGCAACCAGATGTACGCACCGGCTGCGATCCAGGCCCCGATCAAGAGCCCGCGCACGATCCCGGTGCTCTCCGGATTGAACAGGACCGGGCTTGCCGAGACCTGCCAGACGGTCACAGCGGTGGCAACGGCGCCGGCTCCGAGGACCCCGGCCACGGCATGCGCACGCCGCAGCCCGACTGTCTGGTGCTCCAACGCGATTGCTGCGTGGCTCGACATCGCTACGGGCCCCTACTCTCGCACCGGAAAGCCCTGGGCCGGGTTACAGACTGGTAAGCAGGCTCGCGCGAAGCGCGCCGGGCGGCGGTGACGGGCAGACGGTGCGTGGCCATGCGCTTCGTCCGAGTATCGCACCGCATTCTTCTTACGTACGAGCTGTGGTGCTGGCACCAACGAGCCGGCGGTGTTTTGCACTGCGCTCAGCCGGATCCGGAATCAGGGGATTCCCCAATGGCCGGTGTCTCAGTGTGGGCGGATACTCGCACTCGGAGAGCATGCAAGTCCGCGCGCCGCCTGCCCGGACCGGACAAGGGAGCGGATGAGGGATTACGGACGCCATCGGTCCGTGACGAGGTCGTCGAAGCCGAGTGTGGTCGACCACGAGGAGCGGTCGTGGCTCGGGTAGTCGAAACTCGACGCCCGAGCGAGACCGGGGCTCGAGCCGGCTTCCCCTTCGACGTCGTCGGCTCGAAGCTTCGCGTCCCGCACGGGCGAGGCGACGCCGTCTCGAGAACGGCGCTCGTCAACCGCCTTCGGGCCGCGGGTGCCTTTCCCACGGTGCTCGTCGTGGCGCCCGCTGGGTACGGGAAGACGACCCTCCTCTCCCAGTGGGCCGCGCGCGACGTGCGCCCGTTCGCCTGGATCTCCGTCGACGACCGGGACAACGATCCAACCGCTCTCCTGAAGAAGGTCGCCGCGGCCCTCCACCGGATCGAACCGCTGGACGGGCATGTCCTCGAGGCCTTCGCCGGTCCGCGAGAGACGATCTGGGACGCCATCGCACCGAGGCTCACGGCCGAGATCGCGTCCCGCGAGTCGCCGTTCGTCATCGTGCTCGACGACGCCGACGTGCTCGACTCGGCGGATTCCCTCGCGGCGGTCGGCGTCCTGATCGAGAACATGCCTTCCGGGTCGATGATCGCCCTGTCGGGACGCGAGATGCCGAAGCTCCCGATCCCCGCCCTCCGCGTCGCCGGACCGTTGCTCGAGATCGGCTCGTACGAGCTCGCGTTCAGCCGGCGCGAGGCCGAGATCCTGCTGCGGGCGTCCGGTGTCGAGCCGGAGGAGGACGAGATTGTCGAGCTCCTGCACCGGACCGAGGGCTGGGCCGCTGCGCTCCACCTCGCGGTGCTTGCGAGCCACGGACGGCAGGACGAGCTGGCCGAGCCCGCCGAGCTCTCGCACGTCGCGGGCGATGACCGCCACATCGCCGACTACATCCGCTCGGAGTACCTCTCGCGTCTGCGGCCGGACGTCCTCCGCTTCCTCAGGCGCACGTCCATTCTCGAGAAGATGTGCGGCCCGCTCTGCGACGCGGTGCTCCGGAACAAGGGCTCCGCACTCGAGCTCGAGGCGCTCGAGCGGGCGAACCTGTTCCTCGTTCCGCTCGACCACCGGCGTGAATGGTGGCGCTACCACCACCTCTTCCGCGATCTGCTACGCCGCGAGCTCGAGGAGCACGAGCCCGACCGAGTCCCCGTGCTGCACCGCAGGGCGGCCGCCTGGTACGAGGCCCACGGCGACCCCGAATCCGCGCTTCTTCACGCCCATGCAGGAGGCGACGGCGAGAGTGCAGCGCGCATCCTGAGCTCGATCGCCCTCGACGTGCATCACAGCGGCCGGGTCGGGGCGCTCGAGAGCTGGCTCGACCTGGTCGACGACGACCGCTGGCTCGAGCGCCACCCGGCGGTCGCGATCAACGGGTGCTACGTCCACGCCGCGCGCGGGCGGGCGGCCGAAGCCGACCGCTGGCTGCACGCGGCCGAGCGAGGCCTGGCCTCGAGGCGCAAAGGCGTCGGGTCGGTCCGGCCCTGGATCTCCGTCATGCGCTCCGCGCTCTGCGCCGACGGGCCCGCACAGATGCAGGCGGACGCAGGGGCCGCGATCGCCAGGCTCGGCGAGGACGACGCCTGGCTAGCAGAGGCCCTGCTGGTCCGAGGCGTTGCAGCGGTGCTCGCAGGCGAGAACGAGCAAGGCGACTCGATCCTCGCGGAGGCTGTAGCGGCGGCAGCGCGGCTGGGGTCGACGGAGGCGTCCGTCGTCGCCCTCGGAGAGCGCTCGCTGCTCGCCACCGCCTCGGGCGATCACGAGCGCGCCGACGCGCTCTCTCAGGAGGCGCACGGTCTCGTCGAGAGCGGGAACCTCGGGAGCTACCCGACGAGCGCCGTGGCTCTGGTGGCGTCTGCCCGCAGCCGGCTGAGGCACGGGCAGTGGGACAGGGCCCGTCAACAGCTCACGGTGGCTGCCCGGCTCACGCCTGCGCTTACCTGCGCGCTCCCCTGGCTCGCCGTCCAGGTCCGCCTCGAGCTTGGTTCCGCGTACGTGACGCTGCGAGACCGCGGGGCCGCCCTGCGGGTGCTCGAGGAGGCCCGCGCCATCCTCGCTGTGAGGCCCGCTCTGGGCGTGCTCGCCGATCGGGCCGACGGGCTCGAAGGGGAGATCGCAGCGATGCCTGTGGCCCCGAACGGCTCCGGCTCGGGCCTGACCCCGGCCGAGCTGCGGGTGCTGCCGCTGCTCTCGACGCACCTCTCCTTCCGGGAGATCGGGAAGCGCCTGTTCGTCTCACGGAACACGATCAAGACCCAGGCGATCTCGGTGTACCGGAAGCTCGGCGTGTCCAGCCGCAGCGAGGCGGTCGCCCGGGCGCGCGAGCTTGGGTTGGTCGAAGCCGCAACTCCTCGGACCGAGGCCCAGCCGAATGCGAATCTCCGCTCGGTAGCGTCCTAGGCGGTCACGGTTGGCGCATCCGGCGGGGTTTCGCCCAGCATTCATCCGGACAGGGTGATGCGGCGGCCGACCGCCTGCGGGAGAGTCCCCCCGATCGGAATGACGATCCGGTCCCTCGCCGAGGAGAGAGCTGAAGGGGAGACGGTGGCTCGCATTTCGGAAGGACAGGTGGAGCGGATCGACGCGCTGTTCGTCCAGAGCGCCACGGCCTTCACGAGCGACCGTGACACCGTCACCCTCCACGGCCTCACGAGCTCGACCGTGTACTTCGCCGACCGGCCCCGGCGCGAGATCGGCCACCTACCCTCGCGCCGCTTCGTCGAGCTCTGGGATGCCGGCGTCAACAGCTTTGCCGTCGATCCGCCGGATGCGGTCCTCTCCTTCCTCGACGAGGACGGCGAGGGGCCGGACGACGCTGTCGTGGTGCTGCGCGAGCCTCGGCTCACCGGAGACGAGCTGACTTACAGCGTCGACGTGCTCGAGGGGACGCTGCCGGAGCGGTCGGGGCCTTGTGCGCTCTTCATCGACGTCTTCGGCCGGCTGCTCTCGCCGGTCTCCGTCGCCGGGGCACGCCGGCGAAATCGCCGAACCGCACGTAGGGCCTAGGGTCGAAGAGACCGCTCGTAGCCGATGCGGAGCTCCGACGGCGGGCCGCCGATCCCCTGCGCATCGGGAAGCGCAGCGCGATCCGCGTCGACTGAGCCGCCGAAGTGCAGCTCCACGGTCGCGTCGAGCCGCTCCAGCTCGGCGTCGACGGCGTCCCTGTGCTCGGGGCGCACGGTCTCCCGCAGTTCCTCGAGCATCGCCCGAAGCCGCCGCTGCACCTGGATCGCGCCGGCCCCGTACTCCCTGATCTCGGTGCAGGCGAGGGCCAGATAGTCCTCCCAGCGCCGACCGAGGGCGACGATCCGCACGGCGCCGTCCTCGTCCCGCATCACCCTCACGTGCCCTTCGAGCCGCGTTGCGCCGATCAGCCGCAGCAGCTCCGTGAGGTGGTCCAGCACCTGCGTCGCAGTCGTCGGGTCGTTGATCGCGGCCGACAGCGCCTTGATCGCGATGTCCACCATGATCCGGAGCGCGAAGGCCGGGTCCTGCTCGATCGTCCGCTCGTCGCCGAGCGCGAAGAGCCCGCAGAGGAAACGCTCGTCGCCGTCCACGTCGTCAGACTGCCCCCACACCTCCACGAGCCCCGACCCTGCGGGGACGAAGTCGCCGATCGGGTGCTTGAGGTAGATGACCCTCTCGTGCTTGCGCGCCCAGCGGACGAGACCGCGCCCATCGACAGCCTGGATCACACCAGCTCGGGCCGTCTGTACGAGCCGCGGCGTCGTCTCACCGGGAGCGGGCAGCTCGCCACCGGACGCTTCGAGACCACGAGCGCCCTCCTCGAACGCTCTCCTGCCCGCGCGTCCTACGAGCGCCGCCACGGTCACAGGGCGCATCCGGTGCAGAGAGCGGTCGAGGAAGAACATGAAGGAGAGCAGCCCGGTGAGCACCAGCAGCCCGGCGATCGT
>JBKPHO010000230.1:0-24731 GCA_046729915.1 Actinomycetota bacterium
CCCGAACACGACCTACTACACCTCCGCGCCGTTCCACTACCAACCCGATCCGTACACGCCGGCCTGGGACGTCCAGACGTACGACCACACCTACGCTGGCTCGATCTCGGTCGAGAGCGCGACGCTGCGCTCCGACAACACCGTCTACGCCCAGCTGACGCTCGACGTGGGGCCGGAGAGGGTCGCCGCGATGGCACATCGGCTGGGCGTGCGGTCGCATCTCGACGTCGTGCCGGCGATGGGCCTCGGCGCGGACTCGATCTCGCCGCTGGAGGAGGCATCCGCCTACGCGACGCTGGCGGCGGGCGGCATCTACTCGAAGCCGATGGCGATCCGCAAGGTGGTGCTCGCCAGCGGCAAGGAGGACACCGACGCCGGCTGGGGCAAGCCGGAGCGCGCACGCGCCGTCTCGGACGGTGTCGCCTACGAGGTGACGCGGATCCTCGAGCAGAACATGCTCGAGGGCACGGGCATCGGTGCTTACTTCGGCCGCACGGCGGCCGGCAAGACCGGGACGACGGACAACCACGCGGACGCCTGGTTCTCGGGCTTCGTCCCGCAGCTCGAGACGACCGTGTGGGTGGGTTACCCCCAGGGCGAGATCCCGATGGAGAACGTGCACGGGATCTCGGTTGCCGGCGGGACATTCCCGGCCACGATCTGGCACCTGTTCATGGCGACCGCGCTCGAGAACGCGCCCGCGCAGGGGTGGCGCTATCCGCGGAAGCCGGTCGTCTGGCGGTCGTTCGACCAGGGGCAGTACAGCTCGAGCCTGCGGCCAACGACGACCTACGACTACTACTACTCGCCGACGACGACGCAGGAATCGACGCCTCCTGCTCCGCCTCCGCCCCCACCGCCGGCGGCCACCGGCAGGACGGCCAGGACGACCCCGCCGCCTCCACCACCGCCGCCTCCGCCTCCGGTCGCGCCCCCGCCCCCGCCGCCGGTCGCGCCTCCGCCTCCACCGCCTCCGCCGGCCCCGGGGAACTAGTGCGGCCGGCGCTGCGCGCCGCGCTTGTCGCGATCCCGGTCTACGTCGCCGCCTGCGCCGTGCCGGACGGCGGGCTCTTCCGGCCGGCGCGATTCCGGGACGTCCACGTCTACCAGGGCTACGCGGAGAAGTTGCTGCACGGAGCGCTGCCGTACCGCGACGTCTTCGTCGAGTACCCGCCGGGTGCGTTCGCGGTGTTCCTGCCGCCGACCGCCTTCGGTGCCGGCCACTACAACGCCGCCTTCAAGGCGCTGATGGCGGCCTGCGGCGCGGCGACGATCGTGCTCGTCGCGCTCGTGCTCGCCGAGCTGGGCGCCTCGGCACGGCGGGTCTGGATCGGTGTGGGCCTGCTCGCCCTTTCGCCGGTCGCTCTGGGCCCGATCTCGCTCAACACCTACGACGCCTGGCCTGCGCTGCTGACCGTGCTGGCGCTGTGGCTCCTGCTTCGCGGGCACGAGCTGCCAGCCTTCGCGGTGCTCGGGGTGGCCGTGAGCGCGAAGGTCTACCCGCTCGTGCTAGTGCCGATCGCGGCGTGGTTCGTCTGGCGGCGCGCGGGCCCGCGGCGGACGGCGCTGGCGGTCGGCTTGCTTCTCGTCGTCGCGGCCGCGGTCGTTGCGCCGTTCGCGGCCTACGCGCCGCACGGGGTCTTCGAGAGCTTCCGCTCGCAGGCGACACGCGGCCTGCAGATCGAGAGCCTAGGTGCCTCGCTTCTGCTCGCGCTCGACCGGCTCGGCTTCTACGACGCCCAGGTCGTGCAGACGACGGGGGTGGCCGGGCGGAACCTGACGGGGCCCGCGGCAAGCGCGGTGGCCGCCGGGCTCCTCGTTCTCGAGGCGCTCGCTGTGGCGACGGTCTGGGTGCTCTACACGCGCGCGCAGGCAGTGCGCGAACGGTTGCCGATCGCGTTTGCGGCTGCCGTCGCCGGCTTCCTCGCGTTTACCAAGGTCTTCTCGCCGCAGTACCTCGTCTGGCTGCTGCCGCTGGTCGTGGCCGCGGGTGGAGCCGTGGCGATCGCGCTCGCCGCCGTCGCCGTCGTGCTTGCGCAGGTGTGGTTCTTCCACTACGGCGCGCTCTTCCGCCTCGAGTGGCCGGTCTGGCTGCTGCTCGCGCGGGACCTCGTGATGGTCGCGCTCTACGGCGTGCTGGTCGCCGAGCTCGCGCGCTGGAAGATCAGGATCCCGTCGCGTTCGAAGACGAGGCGCCACTCGGGGTTGCGGCGGAGCCAGGAGAGCTGGACCGCCGTCGGCAACGGCGCGAGCCGGTCAGCGTAGCCCGGCGCGGTCTCGTCGGCGGCGACCCACTGCGCGTCCTGGAGGTACGGGAAGCTGAGCACGCGCCTGCGGGCCGAGAGGTGGGCGCCGAGCGAGTTCGTCGCGCTGACCACGGCGTTGGGCGGGATCAGCTCGAGCGCACGCGCCGCGATCCGGTCGTGCTTGGTGACCGTGGCGGCCTGAGCCTGGTGCTGCTGGCCGCCCGGGAAGTAACGCCACACCGGGAGCGGGCCCAGGAGGTAGCTCGAGGCCAGGCAGAGCATGAGCACGCCCGTGGCAACGGGGGCGGTCGGCCGCGCGCGGCGGAGCCTCGCCGCGCCGAAGATCGCAGCCGTCAGAAGCACCGGGATCAGCCCTGCCGTGTAATGGAAACGGATCGACGTCTGCGTCGTCGCCGCGGAGAGGAGGTTGACCGCCAGCTCGGGAAGGGCGGCGATCAGGGCGAGTGGGGCGAGCACGACGAGCAGCCCGAGCGGCAGGACAAGCCTGGCCAGGTAGCCGAGCCCGCGGCCCGTGACCGCCGTCGTGACGATCTTTGCCGGGTCGGTGAGGGCCGTGTGCACGATCCCACCCGGCGTACTGCCGACCTCGCTGTAGCGCGTGAAGAAGCTCGACCTCCCCGCTTGGTTGAAGTGCGGGATCACGACCTCGATCGCGATGAGAGCCGCCGCGATCCCCGCTGCCGCGACCGCCGCTCCCGGCAGCCGCCTCCCGTGCGCCAGGGCGTACCAGACGCCGAGTCCCGCGACGACGAGCGCGATCTCCTCCTTGGTGGTCGCGGCGAGGACGGCACAGGCCGCGAAGGGCACGAGGCGTCCCTCGTCGAGGTACCAGATCGCGAAGAGCAGCAACGGGCACGCCAGTGCGACCGCGTGGAACTCGTTCAGCGTCAGCCATTGCGTCGGCGGGTAGACCAGATACGCCAGCGCAAAGCCGAGCCCGGCTCGATCGCTCCCGAGGTGCTTGCGGGCGAGCCAGAAGACCGGGAGCGCGCCGAGGGCGACCGCGATCGCCTGCGCGACGAGCAGCACGTCCGGGCTGGGCCAGGCGAGCCAGAGGGGCGTGAACGCGGCGAGGATCGGATCGAAGTGCGCGCCGAGGCGCGAGATCTGGTCGCCGCGGAGCCCCGTGATCTGCAGCGGGTGGCCGTGCGCGGTCGACCAGACCGCCTGGACCATGTTGCCGAGGTCGAAGCGGCCAGTTGAGAAGGCTCGGTGGCGGAGGATCGAGAGCGCCGAGAAGCCGGTGGCGTAGGCGGCGATCGCGCTCCAGAGGAGGACGCGCGCGCCCGGGAGGCGGAGGCTCATCGCAGCGCGAGCTCCCGCTCGAGCAGCTCGCGCCACCGGTGGCCGAGGACGTCTTCGCTCGCCTGCGCTTCGAACGCCGCCCTGCCACCGGCGCCGATGCGGCGGGTCAGCTCTGGGTCGCCAGCGAGGCGGCGTAGCGCGGTGGTCAGCGCGTCGGCGTCTCCGGGCGGGACGAGCAGCGCGCTCTCGCCGTCCACCAGCAGCTCGCGCGCGGCCGGAGTGTCGGCGGTGACGAGCGGCGTCCCGCATGCGAGTGCCTGGAATGCCTTGTTAGGGATCACGCGCCGAGCCTTGCCCGAGGTGCCGAAGATGCCGAGCGCGCAGCCGGTGCTGTGAAGCTCGCCCGGAAGCTGCTCGTACTCCACCCAGGGGACCCACTCGACGTTCGCCGGCCGGTCGCGGACGAGGTGCTCGAGCTGGCCGCTCCCGACGACGCGGAAGCTCAGCTCGGGTGCTGCGCGGGCGGCCGATAGCACGGTCTCGAGCCCGTGCAGGGGTATCAGCTTGCCGACGAACAGGACGGTGAACTGCTCCGGGGGAGACCAGTCCGGCGTGAAGAGCCGCTGCTCGGCGCCCACGAACGCCACCTCGACGCGTTCCGGGGATAGGCCGGCGAGCGCGGCGAGGTGCTCGGCGTTTGCGTGCGTGTCGGCGACGACGAGGTCGGCTTCGCGGAGGGCGCGGCGGTCGACGGACGTGAGCACCCGCGCCGCGGGGGAGCCGGAACGGAAGCGGCCACGGTCCGCGACGAAGGTGTCAGAAAGCGAGACGAGCGGGTTGAACACGACGGGCCGGCCTTGCGCGGCCCGGCGGGCGGCCGGAAGATCGAAGTGCCCGGGGTAGCCGACGATGATCGCGTCGAACTCGCCAACGGGCCGCCGGAGGAGCTGCAGCTCCGCGAGCGCGAGCCGCGCTGCGGCCGCTGCGCCGGCGCGCCAGTTGTCACGTCGGCCGTCCCAGACCGCGACGTGTTGCTCCTGCACCTCGACACCCGCCCGGCGCAGGGCCGAGATCACCTGCGCGTTGCGCGGGTAGTCGCGCTCGTAGGTGCCGAAGTAGAGGACGCGCATCAGGTAGTCGCGAGGGGCCTTTCTCCCTGTAGTTCAGGCGCGCCCGGCCTCCTCCCCGCCGAAAGCGTATCCAGCAGCGGCGCACGCGTGTGTGCCGCCTTCGTGCCGAAGGTGTGTCGGCGGACCGGGCGCGGAGACGGCTCTACGAGAGGACTTCGTCGACGTGCAGCTCCGTGCGCTCGCGCGCGTCGGCGCGCTCCTCGTGCTGGCTCGTGATCAGCTCGCTGATCAGCCCAAGGGAGAAGAACTGGAGACCGACCACCATCAACAGCACGCCCAGGATCAGCAGCGGTCGCTGCCCGATCGCGTGACCGTCGATCTTCAGCACGGTCAGGTAGAGCAGCACGCCGAAGCCGACCGCGCCGAGCAGGAGGCCGAGCCCGCCGAACAGGTGCAGCGGGCGGTAGCGGTAGCGGCCGATGAACGAGACCGTCAACAGGTCGAGGAACCCGCGGACGTACCGCTCGACGCCGTAGCGGGAGCGGCCGTGCTCGCGCGGCCTGTGGTTCACGGGCAGCTCCGCGATCCGGTGGCCCCGGTAGTGGGCGAGCACCGGGATGAATCGGTGCAGCTCACCGTAGAGCCGCAGTCCGCGCACGACCTCCGCGCGGTAGGCCTTGAGGCCGCAGTTGAGGTCGTGCAGCCGAAGCCCCGAGACGCGGCCGGTGACCCAGTTGAAGATCTTCGAGGGGATGCGCCTCGTCAGCGGGTCTCGCCGGTGCGTCTTCCAGCCGCTGACGAGGTCGAAGCCCTCATCCAGCTTCGCGAGCAGGCGCGGGATCTCGGCCGGGTCGTCCTGCAGGTCCGCGTCGATGGTGACGACGACGTCACCCTCGGCATGCGTGAAGCCGGCGGCGAGGGCCGCGGCCTTGCCGAAGTTCCGCCGGAGGCGGATCACGCGTACGTTGCCGCGGGCGCTGTGCAGCCGGGTCAGGGCAGCGAAGGACCCGTCCGTCGAGCCGTCGTCGACGAAGACCGCCTCCCACGGCTGGTCGAGCGGCTGAAGGGCGGATTCGAGCTCGTCGTACAGGAGCGCCACCGTCCGCTCCTCGTCGTGAACCGGGACGACGACGGAGATCACGGCCGCTGAGCCTATCCTCCGCGCGTACGGTATGCGGCGGTCGTGGCCGAGCTCCTGAGCATCGAGGAGGCCCAGTGCCTCGTCCTCGAGCGCGTTCAGGCTCTGCCCTCGGAGCCCGTGGCGCTCGAGCGTGCCGCAGGGCGGGTGCTCGCGGCCCCGGCTCACGCGGCCGTCGATCTACCGCCGTTTCCGAGCTCGGCCATGGACGGCTTCGCCTTGCGCGCCGCGGACACACCGGGGAGGTTGCCCGTCGTCTTCCGGATCGCAGCGGGCCGGCCGGCGCCGCATGCGCTTCAGGCCGGCGAGGCGATGGCGATCGCGACCGGCGGCGTCGTCCCCGAGGGAGCCGATGCCGTCATCCCCTTCGAGTATGTTGTCGATCATGACAACGAAGTGGAGGTCGGCAGTCCGGTCGAGGTGCGCGCGAACATCCGACCGCGCGGCGGCGATGTCGGGGCCGGCGAACCGGTTGTGCCCGCGGGCACGCCACTCGGCCCCGCACAGCTCGGGGCGCTTGCCGCGGCAGGCGTGGCCGAGCTGGTCTGCGGTGCAGTGCCGCGGGCCGCCGTGCTCACGACGGGAACCGAGCTTCGCCGGCCGGGCGAGCCGCTCGGGCCGGGCGAGGTCTACGAGGCCAACGGGGTGATGCTCGCTGCTCAGCTCGCGTCGGCAGGCGCCTCCGTCGAGCGACTGGCCCCGGTTGCCGACGACGAGGACGCTCATCGCGAGGCGCTCGCACGCGGGCTACAGCAGGACGTGCTCGTCACATCGGGCGGGGTCTCGGTCGGGCCGCACGATCTCGTCCGGCGCATCGAGTCCGAGCTCGGCGTCTACGAGGTCTTCTGGCGCGTGGCGGTGAAGCCGGGGAAGCCGGTCTCCTTCGGCGTGCGGGATCGGACGCTCGTGTTCGGCCTGCCCGGGAACCCGGTTTCGGCGCTCGTCGGCTTCGAGCTCTTCGTGCGGCCGGCAATCCTCGCGCTCCAGGGCCACGGCGACCCACTGCCGCAGTTCGAGCCGGGGAGGCTCGGGGTCGCCACGAAGCGAAGCCGGCAGCGCGACCAGCTCGTGCGCGCCCGGACCCGACCGGGAAGTGACGGCGCGGTCGAACTCGAGCCCTTGACCGGGCAGGAGTCGCACATGATCGCCACGGCGGCCGGGGCGGACGCCCTGCTCCTGGTCCCGCGTGGCGAGGGCGAGCTCGCGCCGGGCTCGGCCGTGCGGTACCTCAGGCTCTCCTGAGGTCGCTCACCCCTGCCTGATCGGGGCGCGGGGTAGGCGCCGAATGCCCAGGTTCATCCTTCGAGCGCTCGCCGTGGCTCTCCGGCCCTGCGTTTCCTCGCCTCTCTGACCGTGAGCACCGTGCGCCGGACCGACTCTCGCAGCGGGCCGCGAGGCGGTCGCTCCCGCGCGTTCGGATAGGGCGCGTAACGGCCGGTTGCGAGCGCCGTCATCTGGCCCGCGGCGGCCAGCCAGCCCGCAGCGATCGCGACCGCCGGGAGCTTCACGTATCCGGCGGCGGTCAGCTCCGCGAGATACCAAGGAGTGTCGAGGCCGAGGTCGTAGCGCACGGCGAACGACGCTCCCAGCAGGAGCGGCCCGAGGAAGCCGGCCGCGAGCACTGCGGCGCGTGTCCACGCGGGCCGCGTGCGCACGTGGGGTAGCCACAACCACGCGTGGAGGGACGGGAGCAGGAAGACGAGCGCGAACGGGTTGGTCGCGACGACCAGCAAAGCGATCACGGCCAGCGCGAGGAGCGCCGCGGTCGTGCCCGCGAGCTCCTCGGTGGCGGCCACCGGCCGCCGCGGGACCAGGCGCTGGCGCGTCACCAACCAGCCGAGCCCCGCGAGGACGAGTAGGCCCAGCAGCCCGCCGATCGGCCAATCGGTCGCCGGCGCGACCTCGGGCGGCAGCGGCACGGAGGGCGCCTCCGGCCAGACGCCGATGAGCGCAAACAGCTCGAAGACGGCGGCCGCCCAGAGCCAAAAGGCCGCACGGCTCCGGTAGCTGCGGAACGCCGGCGCCAGCGGAACGTGCCTGCGCCGGCAACGCGCGAAGAGGTCGACGGCCGCGAGCAGGAACGGCAGGAGCGCCGCGAGCAGCACCAGCTCGACGGCCCAACCAGGCAGCACGCGCGGGCCGAAGTACACGTACCTCGCCGTCCCGGGCGCGAGCTCGGCGCCGAAGTCGAGCCACTGCAGGAGCTGCTGCGCCGAGCGACCGAGCTGCGCAAAGCGTACGCCGTCGAGCTGGTCCGGCCGGTCGACGAACGAAGTCGGAGGCCGTTCGCCGCCGCTCGTCAGCGTCAGCGCGGGAACCCCGTGGGCGAGCAATGGCCCCTGCTCGCCCAGCGTGTACGGGAACCCGAGGTCGACCAGCTGCCCCAACACACCGGGGTGGGCAGGCCGCCGGCCGGCCTGCTCGAGCACGCGCTGCGCAGCCGTCTCCACCAGCACCGATGAGGCGAGGCGAGGCTCCGTCCCTGCGATCACGATTCGCGGCGGCCCGTGTCCGGCGAGTGCAGCCAGGTCGATCGCCGCCACGACTTGGCCGCGATGGGTCTCGGCGAAGCGGCGCGCGCCGAGGGCACCGAATGCGCCGCCGTCCGTGGCGACGAAGACGAGCGTGTGCTGCGGGCCCACCGCTCGGGCGCCGATCGACGATCCGTACACGCGCGCGAGCTCGATCAGCGCTGCGATGCCGGAGCCGTTGTTGTTCGCCCCTGGACCGTTTCCGTCGTTGTCCCGGTGCGACATGACCACGATCTCGTCCGCCGACCGACCCGGAACGGTCACGAGCTGGTTCACGAGCGTCCTCTCGCCGACTCCCGGCACGGCGGCCCGGAAACGGTCGGACACGACCCGCAGCCCGTATGGGCGCAGCTGCTCGCGAAACCATTCGGCCGCACCGACCGCGCCGGCGCTTCCGGGTACCCGGTCGGGGTACAGCCTGGCCAGCTCGGACGCCAGCCCCACGGCACTGAAACGGTCGAACGACGGCGGCAGCGCCGGTTGCGGGGCGGGTAGCGGCGTCGGCTTGTGCACGCTGAACGCCGCGGCCAGGAGCGGGATCCCGACGAGCAGCCAGGTGCCGCGGTAGAGGCGTCCGCTGACCGGGCGCTCCAGCGAGCCCAGGCGCGGGCGTCGCCGCGAGGAACGGGGCGGAAGCGCCGCCATGCGTGGCTATAGTAGGTCGCAGGACCACGTTAGACGGCAGGCGCCGCGATGCCCGAATCCTCCACCATCCTGCTCGTCGACGACGAAGACGCGGTTCAGAAGCTCCTCGCCTACCCGCTCGAACGTGACGGCTTCCGCGTGGTGCAGGCGCGCGACGGTGAGGAGGCGCTCGCGAGGTTCGCGGAGGAGCACGTCGACCTCGTCGTCCTCGACGTGATGCTGCCCAAGCTCGACGGGCTCGAGGTCTGCAAGCGCCTCCGAGCCGCGAGCACGGTGCCGATCATCATGCTCACCGCCCGCGACGACGAGCTCGACAAGGTGCTCGGGCTCGAGCTCGGGGCGGACGACTACATCACGAAGCCGTTCTCCATCCGGGAGTTCCGCAGCCGCGTTCGTGCGCTCCTGCGCCGGGCGGCGATCCCGACCGCCGACGGCGCGATGGCGGAGACGATCGAGCGAAACGGCCTGCGCATCGACATCGCCCGGCGCGACGTCGAGGTCAGCGGCCGGCCCGTGCAGCTCACCTACGTCGAGTTCGAGCTGCTCCGGAAGCTCGCCACCAGCCCGGGACGGGTCTTTTCACGGGAAATGCTTCTCCAGTCGCTCTGGGGCGGTTCGGACTACCGCGAGCCGCGTACGATCGACGTGCACGTGCGGCATCTCCGCGAGAAGCTCGAGCGCGACCCGAGCGAGCCCGAGTTCATCCTCACCGTCCGGGGCGTCGGCTACCGCTTCAAGCCGTGAGCCGCTTCTTCCGGAGTGTCGGCGCCCAGCTGAGCCTCGCGCTGCTGCTCGTCGTCGCCGTTGCGTTGGTGGTCGTGTACGAGGCCGTTGTTCCACCTCTCAAGGACCGCCTCGTCAACACCCGGATCTCACAGCTCAAACGGGCCAGCACCAATCTCGCGAACCGCACTCTCAAGGGCGGCGTGCCTGCAACGTCGTTCGGCCAACAAAACTTCGTCGACAACGCGTCCGCGAGCACCAGCACGCGCACGTTGCTCGTCACCCTGCTCTCGGAGAAACCGGAGCCCGTGCTTCGGGTCCTGGCCGATTCCCAGGGTGCGGCCCTCTCCGACGACATTGACGAGAGCGACCCGATCTTGACCGGAGCCCTGTTGGGGAGGCGTTCACAGAGTGGGACGGTTGAACGAGGCGACGTCCACTACGCGGAGGTCGCGACCTACTTGCCCAAGAGCTCCTCCGCCCTTCTCCTGACGGATTCTCTGCAGGATCAATTTTCGAGCGTGAACGAGGTCAAGCGCCGTCTTCTGATTGCCGCGGGAGCAGCGCTCGTGCTCGCCCTCCTGCTCGGCTACCTCGGTGCGAGGATGTTCGCGCGACGGATCCGTCGGCTCGAGCGGGCGGCCGACCGGATCGCCAGCGGCCGCTTCGACGAGCCTGTCGTCGACGAGGGCGGCGGCGAGCTCGGCGCGCTCGCGGCGGCGTTCGAGCGCATGCGGGTGCGCTTGGCGCGGCTGGACGACGCCCGACGCGAGTTCGTCGCCAACGCCTCGCACGAGCTCCGCACGCCGCTGTTCTCGCTCGCGGGCTTCCTCGAGCTGCTGGACGACGAGGAGCTGGACGAGCCGACGCGCCGCGAGTTTCTGGCCTCGATGCGCGAGCAGGTCGACCGGCTGACGAAGCTCGCGTCGGATCTCCTCGACCTGACGCGCCTCGATGCGGGCCGGATGACGGTCGAGCGTGAGCCCGTCGACCTGACCGCACTTGCGGGCGACCTCGTCGAGGAGTTCAGCCCACTGGCCACCTCCACGCGGCACCAGCTGGCGGCGCAGGTCGACGGCGACGTGGTCGCGCAGGCCGACGAGCTGCGAGTCCTCCAGCTCGGGCGGATCCTGGTCGAGAACGCTCTCCTGCACACCCCGCCGGAAACGCCGGTCGAGGTGCGGGCGCGTGAGCACGGCGGGGCCGCGGTGCTGGAGGTCGAGGACGCGGGAGCGGGGATCCCGCCGGCCCAGCGGGAGCAGCTCTTCGAGCGCTTCTTCCGGCTCGAGGGCACGCGCGCCTCGGGGAGCGGCCTCGGCCTGGCGATCGCCAGGGAGCTCGCTGAGCTAATGGACGGCTCGATCGAGCTCGAGTCCGAACCTGGCCGCACCGTCTTTTCGCTCGTCCTCCCGCGGGTCGAGGTCCCCACCGCGCCACCCGAGCCCGTTTTGCCGTGAAAACGGCGAACGCCGCTACAGTGCGGGCGCTGTGCGAAGCGGGCCTCTCGCTGCTGTAGCCGTCGCGTGCGCCGTCTTGGGCGGCGTCGTTGCGCTGGCCGTCGGCAAGGTGACCGGCTGGACAGACTCCAGCTCCACGACAACGGTCTTCCGCGCCGCGCCGGTCGAGCAGCCCGCACCGGCTGCGGCGGCCGCGGTCGGCCCGGCCGCGCGGCCGCTGGCGGGCAACGGCTTCAGCCCTAGCGCGATCTACGCGCGGCGCTCGTCGGGCGTGGTGACGATCGTCGCCGACTATGGCACCGACTCCCAGTCGGCAGAGCAGGCCCAGGGCTCCGGCTTCGTCGTCTCGCCGAAGGGATACATCCTCACGAGCTCGCACGTGATCACGAACGCGGGTGACGGCTCACCGCCGAGGCCGGCCGACAGCGTCTTCGTCGAGTTCCAGGACCACGATCGCGCCGTGGCAAAGATTGTCGGCTGGGACGTCTTCGACGACGTCGGCCTGATCAAAGTCGACCCCGCGGTGCACGCGTTGGCACCCGTGCCGCTCGGCAACTCCGCGGCGGTTGTGGTCGGCGAGCCGGTGGCCGCGATCGGCAGCCCCTTCGGCAACGAGAACTCGCTGGCGGTCGGCGTCGTCTCCGCGACCCACAGGTCCGTGGCTTCGCTCACCTCGACCTTCGACCTCGTGGATGCGATCCAAACCGATGCTCCGATCAACCACGGCAACTCCGGAGGACCGCTCTTCGACGCTCGAGGCCGGGTGATCGGGATCAACGCGCAGATCCGCAGCACGAGTGGCGTGTCCGAAGGTGTCGGGTTCGCGGTCCCGATCAACTCGGCGAGACGTTCGATGGAGCAGCTGATCGCGAACGGCTCCGTCTCGTACGCGTTCGTCGGCGTCGTGACCACGGACCTGACTCCGTCCCTCGCGAAGCGGTTCGGCTACGCGGTCTCTCACGGGGCCGTGGTCACGAGCGTCCAACGCGGCAGCCCTGCCGCGTCGGCCGGCCTCCGTTCGGGGGAAACAACCGCCAACGCGCTTGGGATTAGCCACTTTCCGCGCAACGCCGACGTGATCATGGCGATCGAGGGCCATCGCGTGACCGGCTCCGAAGATATTGCGCGGATTGTCACGAGCATGAGCCCGGGCCAGATTGCTCACTTCACCGTCGAGCGCGGGAGCTCCCGGCTCGACCTCCCGGTCCGGCTGAGCGAGCGCTCTGAAAACCGGTAGCTAGGATCCGAACCCGTGTCTTTCGACGGCGAGCCCGAGGATCCCTGCTGGTTAACGGCCTGGCCGCACCGGGAATGTGAGAGGCGATGAGCGACCAGGGCCGCTCCGTCCGCCTCAGGATCCCGGCGAGGCCGGAGTACATCACCCTGGGCCGTCTTGCGCTGACCGCGATCGCCGGGGTGCGGCCGCTCTCCGACGAGACGCTGCACGACCTCAAGCTCGCGCTCACCGAGGCCTGCACGAACTCCGTCAGGCACGCCTACGACGACCAGGGGCGCGGCAGTGTCGACATCGTCTACGAGTTGCAGGCCGACCGGCTTGCGGTCGAGGTCGGCGACGCGGGGGCCGGGTTCGATCCGGGCTCGGCGGCGGCCGACGCGGACGAGCTCGAGGAGGGCGGTCTCGGCATCGCGATCATCCGCGCGGTCACCGACGAGGTCGAGATCGCCGAGCGCGAAGGCGGCGGCTCGCGCCTGCGCTTCGTCAAGCTTCTGCCCTCCTAGTAAGCCGGCGACTCCGCGAGCTATCCTCGGCGGCCGCTGATGCTGCAGCTCGTCAACGTCGGACAGAAGTCGCTCGCGGACTACGCGACCATCGCCACGCGCGGCCTGATGGAGGAGATCCGCCGCCTGGCAGAGCCCCTGCGGGGCAAGCGGCTCGTACATCTCTCGGCAACCGCGTTCGGCGGTGGGGTCGCCGAGATCAACTACGCGCTCGTGCCGCTGATGAAGGACGCGGGACTGGACGCGGAGTGGAGGGTCATCGCCGGCGCCGAGGAATTCTTCGCGGCCACCAAGACGATCCACAACGCCCTCCAGGGCGACCCGGTCGGGTTGACGGAGACGCAGCAGGAGGTGTACCGCCGCTTCCAGGCCCTGAACGCCGAAGAGTTCGTCGTCGACTACGACTACGTCCTCGTCCACGATCCCCAGCCCGTCGGCCTGATCGAGCACTTCCCCGACAGCCGGGCGCGCTGGGTCTGGCGCTGTCACATCGACCTCTCCCAGCCGAACCGCCAGGTGCTCGACTTCCTGCGGCCGTGGCTGGCGGGCTACGACGCGGCGGTCTTTCACATGCAGGAATACGTGCCGCACGTCGACGACATGCCGCCTGCGTACATCTGGGCGCCGGCGATCGATCCGCTCACGCCGAAGAACATGGCGCTCTCGGCCGAGGACGCCGCCTACATCGTCGACCAGTTCGGGATCGACGTGGAGCGGCCGCTGCTGACGCAGGTCTCGCGCTTCGACCCCTGGAAGGACCCGCTCGGCGTGATCGACGCGTACCGGATCGTCAAGGCGGAGTTCCCCGAGGTCCAGCTCGCGCTCGTCGGCTCGATGGCCCACGACGACCCCGAGGGCTGGGACTACTACAACCGCACGGTTACCTACGCTGCCGGCGACCCGGACGTCTACATCCTCTCGAACCTGAACAACATCGGCTCGGTCGAGGTCAACGCCTTCCAAGTGCACTCCGCGGCAGCGATCCAGAAGTCGACGAAGGAGGGCTTCGGGTTGACGGTAACCGAGGCGCTCTGGAAGACGCGCCCGACCGTCGCGAGCCGCGTCGGCGGGATCGTCGCGCAGATCCAGGACGGCGAGACCGGCTGGCTCGTCGACCCGTACTTGCCCGAGGAGTGCGCGCAGGCATGCCTGGAGATCCTCCGCGACCCCATTGCTGCCAGGCAGCGGGCGCTGCGCGGCAAGGAGTTCGTGCGCCGCAACTTCCTCATGCCGCGTCTCCTGCGCGACTGGCTTGTCCTGCTGAACAAGCTCGACGGCAACGACACCGAGGGCGCGGAGGTCACCGAAGCGATCGCCGCCTCCTAGGCTGGGCCTCTCGGCCCGCGAGCAAGGGCGGGTAGGGTCCCCAGCGGCATGGCCCCTCGGCGGAAGCTGATCCTCGTCTCGAACCGAGGCCCCGTGACCTTCTCGCGCGCCGGTGAGGAGCGGATCGCCCGACGCGGCGGCGGGGGGCTCGTGACCGCGCTGCGGAGCCTCGTGGCGCACCACGACGTCACGTGGGTGGCGAGCGCGATGACCGACGAGGACCGCGCGGTGGCAGCCGAGGCCGGCGGCGCCGCGTTCGAGGAGCGCTCCGGCGACGGCTCGGCCTTCCGGCTGCGGCTCGTGAGCCACGACCAGGCGGCCTACGACTGGTTCTACAACGTGGTCTCAAACCCGATGCTTTGGTTCCTGCAGCACTACCTGTGGGAGCTCGCGTACACGCCGTCGATCGACATCGCGCTCCAGAACGCCTGGGACGAGGGCTACACGCGCGTGAACGAGGGTTTCGCGGAAGCCGTGCTCGAGGAGCTGGAGGCCGATCCCGAGGCCGCGGTCTTCTTCCACGACTACCACCTCTACCTCGCGCCGCGGCTCGTTCGGGAGGAGGCGCCGGACGCGCTGCTGGCGCACTTCATCCATATCCCGTGGCCGCAGACCGACTACTGGCATGTGCTCCCGGACCCGATCCGGCGCGCGATCCACGAAGGCGTGCTGGCGAACGACCTGATCGGGTTCCACACGCACCAGTGGCGGCTGAACTTCCTGCGCGCGGCGAGTGACGTCGCCGAGGCGGAGTGCAACTTCGAGGAGTGCACCGCGGAATACCGTGGCCGGCGCTCGCTCGTCACCGTCCGCCCGATCTCGGTCGACCCGGCCGAGTTCGACGACCTGGCGGCGAGCCCGGCGGTGCTCGAGGCCGAGCGGGGGCTGGTCGAGCGGCGACCCGAGAAGCTCGTGCTCCGAGTCGATCGCACCGACCCGTCAAAGAACATCGTCCGCGGCTTCCGTGCCTTCGAGCTCTACCTCGACGCGCATCCCGAGATGCACACGCGCGTCGTGATGCTGGCGCTGCTCGACCCGTCGCGCCAGGACATCCCCGAGTACTCGGAGTACCTCGGTGCGATCCAGCGTGAAGCGCGCCGCGTCAACGATCGCTTTCAGCAGGAGCGCTGGACGCCGATCGAGCTCGTCGTGGAGGACAACTTCGCCGGCTCCGTCGCCGCGTACAAGCAGTTCGACGCGTTGTTCGTGAACGCGATCTTCGACGGCATGAACCTCGTCGCGAAGGAGGCGCCGCTGGTGAACCAGCGGGAGGGGGTGCTGATCCTCTCGGAGAACGCCGGCGCACACGCCGAGCTCGGCGAATGGGCGCTGAGCGTCAACCCCTTCGACGTGGCGGGGCAGGCAGCCGAGATCCACCGCGCACTGACGATGCCCGCCGGCGAGCGGCGTGAGCGGCTCGAGGCGATCCGAGGGCACGTCCGCGAGCACGACGTCGCTGGGTGGATCGAGGCGCAGCTGGCCGACCTCGACCGCTGTGCGGCCCGCGTCGGCTCTTAGAGCCCGTCCTTCTCGACGACGTAGAAGCCGTTCTGCCGCTCGACGATGTCCTCGACGTCGAGCTTCTCGTGGCCGGGCTTGATCAGGAACCAGTCGCTGTGTGAGCGGATCTCGTGGTACTCGTCGAGCGGAACGGTGAGCTTCTCGAAGCAGCTCTCGTCCCCGCACTCGCAGACCCACTCGGGGTCGGGCCCCGACTGGAAGTTCGCCTGCATCTGCTCGACCCGCTCGTTGACCTCGCGGAAGAGCTTCTCGTTCTCCTCGATCCGCTGTTTCCGGTCCATGCCGCGCGGTCCATCCTATCCCTCCGCACTACGATCTCCCCATGGCCCCGCAGACGCAGGCCACGGAGCTGCGCCCGGTCAACCCGGCCACGCTCGAGGAGGTCGGAACCGTGCCCGTTTCACCCCCGGAGGAGGTCGCGGAGGCCGTCACCGAGGCCCGTCTGGCAGCCGAGCGGTGGGCGCAGTCCTCCTTCGCAGAGCGCCGCGCGCTGCTTGCCGCCGTGGCGGGGGCCGCGCTCGACCGGGCCGACGAGCTCACGGCGACCGTAACGGCCGAGACGGGCAAGCCGCTCGTCGAGTCGTACACCGCCGAGCTCTTCGTCGCGCTAGACAACATCCTCTGGGCGGCATCTAACGCTCCCCAGGTGCTGCGGCCCGAGCGGCTTCCCTTTCCGCAACCTCACCTGCGCCACAAGCGCGGCTGGCTGCTGTACGAGCCGCTCGGTGTGGTCGCGCTGATCTCGCCGTGGAACTTCCCGCTCGGGATCCCGCTCACGCAGGCGGCCTTCGCGGTGGCGGTCGGGAACGCGGTCGTGGCGAAGCCGTCGGAGCTGACGCCGCTCTCAGGCGCGTGGGTTGAGCGGCTCTTCCGCGAGGTGGGCGCGCCACAAGGGCTCGTGCGCGTCGTCCAGGGCCCCGCGGCCACCGGTCAGGCGCTCGTGCAGGCGCCGGGAGTGGCCAAGGTCGTGTTCACGGGGTCGGCCGCCGTGGGGCGGCAGGTGGCGGCGGCGGCCGGAGAACGGCTACGGCCGGTCACGCTCGAGCTCGGCGGCAAGGACCCGATGCTGGTCTTCGAGGACGCCGACTTGGACCGTGCGGTCGCGGGCGCGCTCTGGGGCTCGTTCTCGAACTGTGGCCAGGTCTGCTCGGCGGTGGAGCGGATCTACGTCGCCCAGCCGTTGCACGAGGCGTTCGTCGAGGAGCTCGTTCGGCGGGCTCGAGCGTTGCGGCTCGGGAGGGGCGACGAGCTCGAGACCGAGCTCGGCCCGCTGATAGCGGAGGAGCGGCGCGCGCACGTGGAGGAGCTCGTCGAGGACGCGGTCGCCCGTGGGGCGGAGCTGCGGAGCGGAGGCCGGCGCGCGGAGACAGGCTTGCCGGGCTGGTTCTACGAGCCGACGGTGTTGAGCGGCGTCGAGCGCGAGGCGCGGATCGAGCGCGAAGAGGTCTTCGGGCCGGTCGTCACGGTCGCCTCGTTCCGCGACGAGGCCGAGGCGGTGCGGCTCGCGAACGGTTCCTCGTTCGGCCTCGGGGCGAGCGTCTGGACGTCCGACCGCGAGCGTGCCAAGCGGCTCGCGTGGCGGTTGGAGGCCGGCTCGGTCTGGACGAACGACGTCGCGTACTCGTACGGCACCGGCCAGGCCTCGTGGGGAGGCATGAAGGAGTCGGGCTTCGGCCGGACCCACTCGAAGCACGGGCTCTACGAGCTCTCGCGCGTGAAGTTCGCGGACCTCGACCGTGGGCGGGTGCCCGTGGGGTGGTGGTACCCGTACGACGCGAAGCTGCTCGACGGCCTCCAGGGGGCGGCGGAGCTGGTCTACGGCCGGGGGCTCTCGCGGAAGCTCGCGAGCGCGTGGCGCCACCGCCGCGGTCTCTGGCGCCTCGGACGGCGGTACCGTTCCGGCCGATGAGCGAGCTCTCGCATGTGGACGAGGCCGGCGAGGTCCGGATGGTCGACGTCGGCGGCAAGCCGCTCTCCAGGCGGCGGGCGGTCGCCCGGGCGGTGCTGCGCGTCGCGCCTGAGACGGCTGCGCGGCTGGGGGCCCTGCCGAAGGGCGACGCGATCGCGGCGGCCAAGCTCGCCGGGATCATGGCCGCCAAGCGCACCAGCGAGCTGATCCCGCTCTGCCATCCGCTGCCGCTCACCCACGTGGCGGTCGAGATCGAGGTCAGCGGCGACGTCGAGATCGTCGCCTCCGCGGAGACCACGGCACAGACCGGGGTCGAGATGGAGGCGCTGGTGGCCGCGTCGGTCGCGGCGCTGACGGTGTACGACATGGCCAAGGCGATCGACTCCTCGATGGAGGTCGCCGAGGTGCGGCTGCTGGAGAAGACGAAGTCGTGAAGGCGGCGGTGCTGACGGTCTCGGACGGCGTCGCAGAGGGGACCCGCGAGGACGAGAGCGGCGACCTGCTCGCGGGCCTACTCGGCGAGGAGGGCTATGAGGTCGAGCGGAAGATCGTGCCCGACGACCGGAACGCGATCGCGGAGGCGATCGCCGAGCTCGCCGAGGAAGCCTCGGTTGTGCTGACCACGGGAGGAACGGGGCTCGGGCCGCGCGACGTGACGCCGGAGGCGACCGCGGAGGTGCTGGAGCGCGCCGCGCCGGGGATTGCCGAGGCGCTCCGCGCCGACTCGCTCGCCAAGACGCCTCATGCGCTGCTTTCCCGCGGGGTGGCCGGGGTGCGTGGCCGGTCGCTGGTGGTCAATCTCCCCGGCTCGCCGGGGGGTTGCCGCGACGGCTTCGAGGTGCTGCGACCCGCGCTTGCGCACGCGGTCTCGCTCCTCGCCGGCGAACCGACCGCACACCGGCAGACATGACCGCGCTCGCCTATCCGGCCCGGTTCTACTCGCTCGTCAAGTTCGAGCACACGATCTTCGCGCTGCCGTTCGCGTACGTCGGGGCCTTCCTGGCCGTCGACGGCGTTCCGAGTGCGCACGATCTCGTCTGGATCACGGTCGCCATGGTCGGAGCCCGCTCGCTCGCGATGGGGCTCAACCGGCTGATCGACGCCGGGCTGGACGCGCGCAACCCGCGCACCGCCCGCCGCGAGCTGCCTGCCGGGCTGCTCTCGCCTGCTGCGGTCGCGGTCTTCTGCGCGGCGGCCTTCGCGGTCTTCCTCGTCGCCGTCTACCAGCTTGACCCGCTCGTGCACTGGCTCTGGCCGATCCCGGTCGCCGGCTTTGTCGTCTACCCGTACCTGAAGCGCTGGACGTGGCTCTGCCACCTCTGGCTGGGGGCGGTCGACGGCTTGGCACCGCTGGGCGCATGGGCGGCGATCACCGGGAACTTGCCCTGGGAGGCGTGGGCGCTCGGTGGTGCCGTCGCCTTGTGGGTTGCGGGCTTCGACCTCTTCTACTCGCTGCTCGACCTCGAGGTTGACCGTCAGCAGGGGCTGCAATCGGTCGCGGTGCGCTTCGGCGAGCGGGGCGCGTTCGTCGGCGCGCGGCTCTTTCACCTCGGCACGGTGGCGCTGCTGGTCGCGACCGGGCTGGGTCTTTCGGTGGGCGTTCTCTACTGGCTCGGCGTCGCGGCGGTGGCGGGGCTTCTCGCGTACGAGCACTCGCTCGTACGGCCCGGCGACCTGCGCCGGCTCGACACGGCCTTCTTCACGATGAACGGCGTCATCTCGGTCGCGTTCTTCGTGTTCGTCCTCGCGGACGCGCTCGCGTGATCCGCGCGGTCGGGCTCGAGAAGCGCTACGGCCCTAAGCGGGTGCTGCGCGGGCTCGATTTCGAGCTCGGGCGCGGCGGCTTCCTGGTCGTCACCGGCCCCAACGGCTCCGGGAAGACCACCCTGCTGCGGCTCTGCGCCGGGCTCGCGCTGCCCACCGGCGGCACGCTGGAGGTAGAGCCTGATCGCGCCGGGATCGGATTCCTCGGGCACGAGCCTCTCGTCTACCGCGAGCTGACGGCGCTCGAGAACCTCGACCTCTACGGGCGCCTCTACCACGTGCCCGAGCGGCGGGAGCGGATCGGGATGCTGCTCGAGCGCTTCGGGCTCTGGGATGCACGCCGGGAGCGGGCGGCGAAGCTCTCGCGGGGGCAGCTCCAGCGGCTCGCGCTCTGTCGCTCGTTGTTGCACCGGCCCGAGCTGCTGATCCTTGACGAGCCCTTCTCCGGCCTCGACGCTGCGGGCGCGGAGCTGCTCGACCGCGAGCTGGCCGGCATGCGCAAGCGGCGGACGATCCTCGTCGCGACGCACGACCCCGAACGCGTGGCGCCACTGGCGAGCGGGAGACTTGCCCTTGCGTAGATACCTAGGCGATGCGGCAGTGCTGGCGCGCAAGGACCTGCGCCTCGAGCTGCGCGCGCGCGACACGCTGCCGGCGATGCTGCTGTTCGTGCTCGCGATCCTCGTCGTCTTCCACTTTGCGCTGCCCTCGGGCTCGTCCAGGCTCGCGGAGCTGGGGCTGCTCTGGGTGGCGATCGTCTTCACCGCGCTGCTCGGCCTCGGTCGCGCGTTCGTGGCCGAGCGGGAGCAGGGACTGCTGGACGGGCTCGTGTTGGCGCCGGTCGACCGCAGTGCGATCTGGCTTGCGAAGGGGATCGCCACGCTCGCCTTCCTCGCCGTCGCCGAGGTGGTCGCGCTGCCGGCCTTCGCGCTCTTCTTCTCGCCGGTCGGCTGGTCGACCGTGGCCGGCGTGCTACTGGCCGACCTCGGCATCTGCGCGGTGGGGACGCTGCTCGCCGCGATGGCCGCCGCGGGCCGCGCGCGAGAGCTGCTGCTGCCGCTGCTCTTCCTCCCCCTCGCGCTGCCGATCGTGATCGGCGGCGTGGGCGCGAGCGTGGTCGACGGTTCCGGCCGGTATCTCGCCTTCCTGGCGCTCTACGACGCGATCTTCGCGCTGCTCGCCTGGGCGTCGTTCGAGTACGTCGTCACGGAGTGACGGGCACCGCGGCGCCGCGCCCGGCCAGGCGCCGCTGCTCGCGCTCGTCGGGCCACATGGCGATCAGCGAGCCCAGCAGGAAGACGAACCCGGCCAGCCAGATGAGGTCGACGAGCGGGTTCACGAGCGCCTTCAGCACGACCGAGCCGTCGCCGTTGAACTGCTCGCCGATCAGGAACAGGTCCTCGGCGCGGAGCCAGTCGGTGCGGATGCCGACCTCGTTCGAGACCTGCTGCTCGACGGGGTAGCGGTTCTTGCCCGCGAGGTAGACGCCGAGGTCCTTGCCGTCGTGCGAGACCGCGAGGCGCGCTCGGACCTCGGTCCGGTTCGGCGCCGAGCGGGCGACCGCGCCAAGGTAGGTCAGGTCGTAGCCGCGGATCCGCATCGTCTGGCCGGGCTCCAGCCTCTGTACCTTCGTCGAGCCGTAGGCGCCACCGGCGACGCCGAGCGCGAGCATGACGATCGCCGCGTGCACCACGTAGCCGCCGTAACGCCGGCGGTTCCGGCCGACGAGCGACGAGAAGGCGCCCGGCCAGGTGGCCTCGCCGAGGGCCTTCCGCGCGCGCGTGCCGTGCACGAACTCGAGCACGATCGCCGCGAGCACGAAGGCGCAAAACGTGTAGGCGACGAGGGCCGGGATGCTCGACCCGGCTCCGAGCGCGACGAGCGCTACCCCGCACGCGAGCGCGAACACGGCGGGCGCCACTAGGCTCGCGCCGAGCGACCGCAGCGAGCTCCGGCGCCACGCCACGAGCGGCCCGATCCCCATCAGCAGCAGCAGCGGCAGCCCGAAGACGCGCAGGAAGAAGTCGAAGTAGGGAGGCCCGACGGTGATCTTCTCGCCCCGCACGAGCTCGGAGAGCAGCGGGAAGGCGACGCCCCACAGCACCGTGAACGTGAAGGCGACGAGCAGGAGGTTGTTGTACAGGAAGGCCGCCTCGCGCGACGCGAGCGACTCGAGGCGCGTCTTCGTGCGTAACAGTGGCAGCCGCCAGAAGATCAGTGCCGTAGAGAAGGCGGCCACGACTCCGATGAAGCCGAGCAGCCACGGGCCGATCGACGACTGCGTGAAGCTGTGGATCGAGCTGATCACGCCACTGCGCGTGAGGAACGTGCCGAACAGCGAGAGGCAGAAGGCGAGCGTGACGAGCACGACGTTCCAGACGCGCAGCATGTTCTTCTTCTCCTGCACCATCACCGAGTGCAGGAAGGCCGTGGATGCGAGCCACGGCATCAGCGCCGCGTTCTCGACCGGGTCCCACGCGTAGTAGCCGCCCCAGCCGACCTCCTCGTAGGCCCACTTCGCGCCAAGGAGGATCCCGATCCCCAGCGCCGTCCAGGCGAGGAGGGTCCAGCGGCGCGTTGCGACCATCCACCGCTCGTCGACGCGGCCCGAGAGCAGGGCTCCCGCTGCGAACGCGAACGGGATCGTGAGGCCGACGTAGCCGAGGTAGAGCAGGGGCGGGTGGATCATCATGTACGGGTTCTGCAGGCTCGGCACGAGGCCGCTGCCGTCGGTCGGTGGGACCTGCCGCTCGAAGGGGCTCGAGACGAAGACGAGGAGCAGCGCGAAGAAGCTCGCGACCGCACCGAGAACGGGCACGGTCCACGGCAGCAAGCGGCGGATCAGCTCGCGGTTCACGAACACGGCCAGCGAGCCGAGGGCCGTGAGGACGAGGAGCCAGAGGAGGAGCGATCCCTCCTGGCCTCCCCAAAAGGCGGTGAACGAGTACGGGAAGGGGAGCTTGCGGCTCGAGTGCTCGGCGACGTACGTGTAGCTGAAGTCGCGTGCGTGCAGTGCATGGAGGAGCACGAACGCGGCGACTGCCGTGGCGGCGAACGCGCCGACGAGCGCGTTGCGCGCCGACGCGTGAAGGCGCCTGCGGCCCTCGTAGGCGGCGAGACCTCCTGCGAAGGCCGCGTAGAGGGTGAGCCCGAAGGCGACGATGAGTGCGGCGCGCCCGAGGTCGGCCACGCGGCGAGTCTAGCTGCCTGGGTGTGGCGTCGTTCTGCGATGATTCCAGCGCTTTCCCGTGCTCGCCCGCCTGCGCCACATCCCGCTGCCGACGCTTGCCTGGAGCACCGTTGCGCTGCTCGGCGCAGGGGTCGCACTCGTGTTCTTCTACGCGCCGCTCGACGCCGACCAGGGCCTCTCGCAGAAGATCTTCTACATCCACGTGCCGATCGCCCTGACGGCGTACGCGTGCTTCGCCTGGGGGGCGGCCAAGGCGTTCCTCCACCTGTGGAAGCGGCCGCCCGGCGCGGACCTCGAGAGCTATGCGGCGATCCACCAGGGCGTGATCTTCGGCGCGCTCACGCTCGTGACCGGGTCGATCTGGGCGCGTGCGTCGTGGGGGATCTGGTGGACGTGGAGCTCGAACCAGCTCGTCACGTTCCTGATCCTGTTCCTCTTCTACTCGGCGTACTTCATGCTGCGCTACTCGGTCGAGCCGGGACCGGCGCGCGCGAACATGTGCGCCGTCTACGCGCTCTTCGGCGTGGTGCTGATCCCGGTCAGCTGGCTCTCGATCAGGCTGGCGAACGACTTCATCCACCCGACGGTGTTCACGCGCCACGGGCCGCAGATGTCGGCCTCGATGTTCTTCACGTTCTGCGTCTGCTGGGCGGGGCTGCTGGCGCTGGCGGGCACGATGTACCGGGTCGAGCTGGCCGGGAAGCGGCTCGACGCGCGCTTGGCCGAGCTGCGGGAGCTTTTGACAACGTGACACGCTACGCGTTCGGCTACGTCCTGAGAGCACGTTGTTGACCACCGGAGACCGAAGCAACACAAAGCTGGGGCGTGGGGCGTGAGCGCGGGCGAGAAGTACGTCGCGGCCGTCTATCTCGTCGTGTTGGTGGCGGTGCTCGCGTGGGTCGCGATCATCGGGACGAAGCTGGCGCGTCTCTCGCGTGAGGTCGAGGAGCTCACCGAGCTGGCCCGGCGGCGGCGCGAGCGTGAGCCCCAGCGCGACGAAATTCGCGTCTAGTGGCTTTGCTGCGGGTCGGCTCCCGTGGGTCGCGGCTGGCGCTGACGCAGGCCGAGCTGACGGCCGAGCGGTTGCGCCGGCCCGGCGTGGAGATCGCGCTCGTGCCGATCACGACCGCGGGCGACCGTGACCGCTCGAAGCCGTTCGGGGAGATCGGCTCGCGCGGCGTCTTCGTCAAGGAGCTCGAGGAGGCACTGCTCGACGGCCGGATCGACGTGGCCGTGCACTCGGCCAAGGACATGACTTCGTCGGACACGGGGGGGCTGGTCGTGAGCGCCTACCTCGAACGGGAGGATGCGCGCGACGCGTTGTGCGGGGCGTCGGAGCTGCGGCCGGGGATGCGGGTCGGGACGGCGTCGGTGCGGCGGCGGGCGCAGCTGCTCGCGCTCGAGCCGTCGCTCTCGGTCGAGCCTTTGCGCGGGAACATCGACACGCGGCTACGCAAGCGGGGCGAGCGGGGCCTGGACGCGGTCGTGCTGGCGGCGTGCGGGCTCGACCGGCTCGGCCTCGGCTCTGAGATCGGGCGGCGCTTTCCGCCGGAGGAGGTGCTGCCGGAGGCCGGCCAGGGGGCACTGGCGCTGCAGGTCCGGGCCGGTGAGGAGGAGTTGGCGGCCGCGGTGGACGACCCGGAGACGCGGCGGCGAGTCGAGTCGGAGCGCGCGGTCGTGTTCGCGATCGGCGGCGGCTGCCTGGCGCCGGTCGCGGCCCATCACGACGGCGAGGCGCTCACCGCACTGGTTGCGGCGGAGGACGGCAGCTGGGTCGAGCGCCGACGGGGCGACGATCCTGCAGCGCTCGCGTCGGAACTAGCCGCGCTGGCCCAGAATTGACAAAGCCGGCACACATCCGTCACACACCCGCGCGCTCTCCGCAGCTACCGTGAATTTCCCGTGGGTGGGTGGGCGTTAGGGATGGGTCCCGCCCGGAAGAGGCTGCGCGTGATCGTCACGCGGGCGCGTGGGCAGGTCGAACCGCTCGCGCGGCGCATCGAGGAGCTTGGGAACGAGGTCGTCCGCTGCCCGCTGATCGAGCTCGAGCCGATCGGCCCCGAGCGCATCGAAGTCGACGGCTACGACTGGGTCGTCGTCACGAGCCCGTTCGGCGCTCGCGAGCTCTTGCGACGCGCGCACGGCGCGCTGCCGGCTTTGGCGGCGATCGGGCCGGGCACCGCCGCTGCGCTCCGGGACGGCGGA
>JBKPHO010000231.1:0-6720 GCA_046729915.1 Actinomycetota bacterium
ATCGACTGGGACGAGGTGCGGAAGCGGACCGACGGCTCGCCGTACGCGAAGGCGTTCTTCACGCTCGTCGACGAGCTGGGAGTGACTACCTGATGCGGGTGGTCGTGGTCGGCGCGACCGGCAACGTCGGCACGAGCCTGCTGGACGCGCTGGCCGGCGAGGCGCAGGTGGAGTCGGTGCTCGGCCTCGCGCGGCGGCTTCCCCAGCTCGAGCTGCCGAACGTCGAGTGGGCTCGGGCCGACATCTCGACAGACGACCTCCTCCCCCACTTCCACGGCGCCGACTGCGTCGTCCACCTCGCGTGGAAGATCCAGCCTTCCCACGATCCGAAGGAGCTCTGGCTCACGAACGTGCACGGCTCGAGCCGCGTCTTTCTGGCCACCGCTGAGGCGCACGTGCCGGCGCTTGTCTACGCCTCGTCGTCGGCGCCTATTCGCCCGGGCCGAAGGACCGGCCGGTCGACGAGCGCTGGCCGACCGACGGCGTTCCCACGAGCTTCTACTCGCGGGACAAGGCCGAGGTCGAGCGGATCCTCGACCACTTCGAGCGCGACCGGCCCGAGACGCGCGTGGTGCGCCTGCGGCCGGGGCTGATCTTCGAGCGCGAAGCGGCGAGCGGGATCGGGCGGCTGTTTGCCGGGACGTTCCTGTCGAGCCCTCTACTGCACCCTCGGCTGATCCCCTTCGTGCCGGACCTGTCGCGCCTGCGCTTCTAGGCCGTGCACTCACATGACGTCGGCGAGGCGTACCGGCTGGCGGTCATCGGTGACGTGCGCGGGCCGTTCAACGTCGCGGCGGAGCCGGTGCTCGACGCTTCCTGAGCTCGCGCGCATCCTGGGCGCGCGGCGCCTGCGAGTTCCGGAGCCGTTCGCTCGCGCTGCGGCGGCGCTCAGCTGGCGACTCCATCTCCAACCCACCCCGCCCGGCTGGCTCGATCTGGCGCTGGCGGTGCCGCTGCTGGACGTTTCGCGCGCCCGCGAGGAGCTCGGCTGGGAGCCGCGGCATCGCGCCGACGACGCGCTGCTCGAGCTGCTGGAGGGGTTACGCGAGGGGGCAGGGGGCGCCGACGCCGCCCCTCGACCCCTCGACGGGCGGCCCGGCGCGCGGGCGCGAGCTCGCGGGCGTCGGCGCGCGAGTGAGTCCGCGCCGCAGCGGGTAGATGCCGGCCGTGGCAACCGCACGGTTCGTGCTGCTGTGGTGGATCGCCCTGTTCGGCTGGTGGATCGTGCTCGTCGGCACCAACGTCGGGCTGGAGCTCCTGGCGGGGGCCTGCGCGGCGCTGCTCGCCGTGCTCTTGGCCGCGGCGCTGCGGCACCAGCGGCTGCTTCGCTTCCGCTTCGAAGCGCGCTGGCTCGCGAAGACGCTGACGGTGCCGTGGAACCTCGTCCGCGAGCTCGGCATCGTCTTCTGGGCGCTCGCGCTCCACCTCGCCGGCGTGCGGCACGTCCGCAGCGCCTACCGGGCGTTCCCGTTCCCGACGGGTGGCCAGGATGCGATCTCGGCCGGGCGCCGCGCAGTGGCGGTCGAGGCGGACGCCGTGAGCCCGAACGGCATGCCGATCGACCTCGACTGCGAGCGTGGCCTCGCGCTTCGCCACGAGCTCGACCCGCGCCACGCCACCGACCACCTGCCGTGAACGTCTGGCTGACCGCGGCAACCGCGCTGCTCGGCGGCCTCCTGCCCTGCGGCTGGGTGCTCCTGCGCGGCCGGCCGAGGGAGGCGCTCGTCGCGCTCGAGCTCGCGAGCACCGTGGTCACCGTCGTGCTCGTACTGCTCGCGGAGGGCTTCCATAGGTCCTCGTACTTCACCGTGCCGCTGGTGCTGGCTTCGATGAGCTTCGTCGGCGCTCTGGTCTTCATCCGGTTCCTCGGCGACCGATGGCTGTGATCGTCCATCTGCTCGTATGGCTCGGCGTCGCGGTCGAGCTCGTCTGCTGCGTCGGCCTGGCCGTAATGCGGAACGCGATCGACCGTCTGCACTACGCGGGAGCCGCGACGGTCGCCGGGCCCGCGCTCGTGGCGGCCGCCGTCTGCTTCGAGGAAGGGCCGTTCACGTCGAGCGGCCTGAACGCGGTCGCGGTCGCCCTTCTGCTCGCGCTGCTCGGCGGGGCGCTGGGCGTCGCGACCGCACGAACGATCCGGCTGCGAGAGCGCGGCACGCTCGAGTCCAGCCCGGCCGAGCGAGAGCGCGGCTCGTGATCCCGCTCCAGGCGGTCGTGATGGGCCTCGTCGCGCTGGGCGCGCTCGCGGTCGTGCTCACGCGGGACCTCGTCCGCCTGACGATGGCGAGCAGCATGTACGCGCTGGTGTTGGTGGTGCTCTTCCTCGTCCTCCAGGCCCCGGATGTGGCGCTCTCCGAGCTCGTGGTCGGCGCGGTCGGCTTCCCGCTCGCGATCGTGGTCGTGGTCTCACTGGAGCGGAAGCGATGACGCCCCGTGCGCGGCTCGGCCTGTTCGCCGTCTCGGCCGCCGGGCTCGCCGGGTTGCTGCTCTGGGGCGTCGCCGGCCTGCCCGACTTCGGCCACTACCGGGGTCCATACGGCTTCCTGCTGAACGCGGCCGCGCCGGACGAAAGGCATGTCACGAACGTCGTCGCGGCCGTGGTCTTCGACTACCGCGGCTTCGACACCCTCGGCGAGGAGTTCATTCTCTTCGCCTCGGTGATGGGTGTCGCGCTGCTCCTGCGGGAGGCACGTGGCGAGCCCGGCCGGCGCGGCCACGCGGTCCGCAGCGACGCGGTGCGCCTCGTCGGCCTGGGGTTTGCGGTGGTGCTGCTCCTGACGGGCCTCTACGTGGTCGCGCACGGGTACCTGACGCCCGGCGGCGGCTTCCAGGGTGGGGTCGTCGTGGCGAGCGCCTTCATCCTCGTTTACCTCGCAGGCGAGTACCGCGGCTACCGCAGGCTGACCCCGACCCCCGTCGTCGATCTCTTCGAGGGAAGCGGCGCCGGCGGCTACGCCGTGATCGGCGTCGTCTCGCTCCTGCTCGGCACGGCGTACCTGCAGAACTTCGGCCCGCTCGGCGCGACCGGCACGCTTGCCTCCGGCGGCAGCATCCCGTTCCTGAACGTCGCCTCCGCGCTGGAGGTGGCGGCGGCGTTCCTGCTGCTCTTCACGGAGTTCCTCGAGGAGCTCTCCGCGGTGCGCCCGAGGAACGGCTCGTGAGCTACCTCCCCTACGCGCTGGCGGTCTGGATCTTCGCCGTCGGCCTCTACGGCGTCGTCACGAGCCGCAACCTGATCCACCTCGCGGTCTCCCTGAACGTGGTGCAGTCGTCGACGTACGTGCTGCTGCTCTCGATCGGCTATCTCAACCGCGGCACCGCCCCGATCTTCGCGGATGTCCCGAAGGGCACCCGTGCCGTCGATCCGGTGGTGCAGGCGCTGACCCTGACGGACGTCGTCGTGAGCGTGACCGTCCTCGCGCTCCTGCTTTCGCTCGCGATCCAGGTGCAGAAGCACAGCGGGACGCTCGACCCCGACGAGCTGCGGGCGATGCACGGCTGATGGACGTTCTCGTCCCGCTACCGGTGGCGATCCCGCTGATCGTGGCCGCGGCGCTGACCGCGACCGGGCACTTCCTCGGCCGTCGCGTCGACGACTCGGTCGGAATCGCGACCGCGGCCGCCACCACCGTCGTCTCCACGCTCCTGCTCTTCCGCTCGCTCGACCACGACATCGTCTACTGGTTCGGAGGCTGGACGCCCCGCCACGGCGTGGCGCTCGGGATCGCCTTCGACGTCGAGCCGCTGAGCGCGGCGCTGGCCGCCCTCGCCGGCGTGGTCACGACCGCGAGCTTCGTCTTCGCCTGGCGCTACTTCGACGAGGTGGGGACGCTCTTTCACGTGCTGATGCTGATCTTTCTCGGTGCGATGAGCGGCTTCGCGTTCAGCGGCGATCTGTTCAACATGTTCGTCTTCTTCGAGCTGATGAGCGTGTGCGCGTACGCGCTCGTCGCGTACCAGATCGAGGCCATGGCCCCGCTGCAGGGGGCAGTCAACTTCGCGGTCACGAACACGATCGGCGCGCTCCTCGTCCTGACGGGGATCGCGCTCGTCTACGGCCGCACGGGCGCGCTCAACCTCGCGCAGATCGGCCGAGCGCTGGAGGGGCGGAAGCCGGACGGCCTCGTGCTCGTCGCCTTCGCGTTGCTGCTCTGCGGGTTCCTCGTCAAGGCAGGCGCGGTGCCGTTCCACTTCTGGCTCTCCGATGCCTACGCCGTGGCGCCGGTACCGGTCTGCGTGCTGCTCTCGGCGATCATGAGCGATCTCGGGGTGCACGCCGTCGCGCGCATCTACTGGCCGGCATTCTCGGGGGCGTTCGCCGGAAACGCCGGGTCCCTCCGCGCGCTGCTCGTGGGCCTCGGGGTGCTCACGGCGCTCGTCGGGGCGGCGATGACGTTCCTGCAGCGCGACCTGAAGCGGTTGCTGGCGTTCGTGACGATCAGCCACGTGGGCGTGATCCTCGCGGGAGTCGGCCTGCTGACGCCGCGTGGGCTCGCGGGGGCCACCCTCTACGTGATCACGGACGGCTTCGTGAAGGCCGCGCTCTTCCTCGCGGTCGGGATCCTGATCCACCGCGCCGGCTCTGGGGACGAGCTTCGCCTGCGCGGCCTCGGCAGCCGTGCGCCGGTGGCGGGGATCGTGCTCTTCGTGGGCGGAGCGCTCGTCGCGGGCCTGCCTCCGCTCGGCTCGTTCGTCGGCTGGACGCTGCTGGTGCGCTCGTCGGAGGATGTCGGCTACGGCTGGCTCCCCCCGGTGCTGGCCCTGGCCGCCCTAGTCACCGGCGGGACGCTGCTGCGCGCGGCTGCCCGCATCGTTCTCGGCTGGGGCGACGCGGAAGACCCGTTGCTCTCGCACGAGCCGCCGGCTGAGGAGGAAGAGCCGCCCGTCCCCGAGTCGCGGTTGAGCCCGCCCCTGCTGTTCGGCCCGGCTCTTGCCTTGCTCGCCCTGGCGATCGGGGTGGCCTTCACGCCCGGACTGGGCGATCGCGCGACCCGGTGGGCTGAACGGTTCGAGGACCGGCCGGCGCACGCGGCCGAGGTGCTCGCGGGGAAGCTGCCGCCCGCAGTGCCGCCGGCGCCGGTGCACGCGGGCGTTGCACCGTACGCGTACAGCTTCGCCTCTCTCGCCGGAGCGGTTGCGTTTGCGCTCTTCGGTCTCTACCGACAGCGGCTCCCGCACCTCGTTCGCGGCTGGGCCTGTCGGCTGCTCGACCCGCCGGCGACCGTGCTCAAGCAGCTGCACAGCGGCGTCGTCGGCGACTACGTCGCGTGGCTCACGTTCGGGGTGGCCGCGCTCGGCGGCCTGGTCGCGCTCCTCGGGCATTAGCAAGGCCTTCAGGCCTCTGGCGGCGAGGTAGGGCCGCGGTTGTCACGCTTTCGGCACGCTCCCGACACACATTCGTGCGCGCCGGGCCGGTACCGTCCCCAGCCCCCACCCACCCAGGGGCGCGCGTGAACAAGAAGGAGGGCGCGCGAAACCGGCTAGGCGACCTTCAGGGCCTCGATCTCGCGGTTCACGGCCAGGTGCTCGAGGGCGCTCGCCTCGATCTGCCGGACACGCTCGCGCGTCAGCCCGAGCTCCCGCCCGATCGCCTCGAGCGACGCCGGGTCGCGATCCCCGTCCAGCCCGTAACGGCGCTTGACCACCTCGCGCTCGCGGTCGGGAAGCTGCGCGACGGCGCGGCGCAGCACGTCCTGCTCGAGACTCACGGTCAGCTCCTCCTCCGGCGGCGTCTGGTCGGACGCGAACAGGTCGCCGAGAGCCGCGTCGCTCTCGTTGCCCACCGGCCGGTCGAGGCTCGTGATGGCTCGCGCCGCCTGCCGCACCTCCCGCACCTGCTTCAGCGGCAGCTTCGCCTGCTTTGCGACCTCCTCCTCGGTCGGCTGTCGCCCGAGCTTCGGTGCCAGCACGCGCTCGGCCCGCGCAATCCGCTGCTCGCGGTCGGCGATGTGCACCGGGATCCGGATCGTCCGCGACTTGTTCGCCACCCCGCGCTGAACGGCCTGGCGGATCCACCAGGTCGCGTAGGTCGAGAACTTGAAGCCGCGCCGCCAGTCGAACTTCTCGACCGCGCGGATCAGGCCGATGATCCCTTCCTGGATCAGGTCGAGCAGCGAGAGCCCGTGCCCCTGGTAGCGCTTCGCGATCGACACGACGAGGCGCAGGTTCGAGTTGATCATCCGCTCCTTCGCCTCGTGGTCGCCGCGCTCGATCCGCTTCGCGAGCTCGACCTCCTCCTCCTTCGTCAGCAGCGGCCAGCGGCCGGCCTCGTTCAGGAAGAGCTGCAGGGCGTCGGTCGTCGCCACTGCCAGGTCGCCGTTCACGTAGGTGCTGTCCTCGGTCTCGCGCCCGCAGTTGTCGCTCAGCTCGATTCCGCGTTCGTCCAGCTGCTCGTACAGCCGCGCGATCTCCTCGTCCTCCAGCTCGTGCTCGGCGATGAGCTCGTTGAACTGCGAGAGATTGACGCAGCCCTCCTCCTCGCCGCGCGCAATCAGCGTCTGGAACTGCTCCTTCGTGATCTCGCTCATGCCCTGGCTCTTCCCACTTCGCCGTGCCCTAACTCGTCCGGGCACGAAAGAACATTACGCCGGGTCAGATGAGCCCGCAGGAGCGGGCGGTGCTCGGCCACGGCCAGTAGCCGCGGCCGCTGCGGTGCGCGCGCTCGGCGACCCACATCTGCTCGAGCGGCGTCCAGCGGTCCGCCCAGCCGCGCCGCAGCAA
>JBKPHO010000232.1:0-7697 GCA_046729915.1 Actinomycetota bacterium
GGCTCGTCCGGGCCCCTGCACGGACGCGGGGTTGACGGAGACGACCTCGATTCCCGTCTCGCGCGCCGCCTCGAACACCGCCCGCTCGGCCTCGAACTTCGAGCGCTCGTAGTTCGAGAGGAACCAGCCGCGGTGGGGCGATTCCTCCGACCCGATCGTCCCGCTCGCCTCTCCGAGGGTCGCCGCAGACGACGTGTACACGACCCGTCGCACGCCGGCCCGGGACGCTGCGAGGACGACGTTCCGCGAGCCGCCGACGTTGACCTCGAACAGCGGCGAAGGATCGCGCAGGCAGAAGGCGTTCGCCCCGGCAGCGTGGTACACGGCGTCGCAGCCGCGCATCGCGGCCGAGAGCGACTCGAGGTCGAGGATGTCTCCCCGCACCGGTTCCGCGCCGGACGCCGCGAGCGCACTCGTCGAGGCGTCCGACCGGGTCAGCGCCTTCACCCCCTCGCCGGCGCTCAGCAGCCGCTCCACGAGCGCACGGCCGATGATCCCCGTGCCCCCGGTGACGAGGACCGAACCGGTCGCCATTCCTTAGTCCGACAGAGCCGAGGAGAAGCGGGCCAGGTACTCCACCGCCGACGCCACCGTGATCGCCGCTGCGGCGATCATGGCCCACTCGTCGACGCGCAAGCCCGCGATTGGCCCGCCGAGGTGGAGGATGGCGAGGAAGATCGCCGTGAACTGCGCGTTCGTCTTGAGCTTTCCCCAGATCGAGGGCGGGAAGACCGTCCCTTCGGCCGCGACCACCCCGCGCAGGCCGAGGATCAGCAACTCCCGCCCGATGATGATCGCGGCGACCCACGGTGAGGCGAGGTCGACGTCGACGAGCGCGATGAGTGCCCCCGTCACGAGCAGCTTGTCGGCGGTCGTGTCGAGAAAGGAGCCGAGCTTCGTCGCCACAGCCCAGCGGCGAGCCAGGTAGCCGTCGGCGAAATCGGTCATCGCCGCGACCGCGAACACGATCGCGGCTGCGGTGAACGCGGAGTCCCGGTCCGGCCCGAGCAGGATCAGCCCCATCACCACCGGCACGGCCAGGATCCGGGTGTAGGTGAGCCCCGAGAGCAGCGATCTGGGCGCGGCCACCCTCGCGATCACGAGCCGCTCCTCGAGGAAACGGCCGCAGGCTCCGTCGGCCCGCCCTCGACGAGTGCCCTGACCTCCGCCGCTGAAGAGAGCTCCAGCGCCTCGTCCGCGAGCGTCCGGGCCGCTTCGGTGTCGACGCTTCGGACGGCCTGTTTGACAGCCGGGATCGCGGGTGCGTTGGCGCTCAGCTCCTTGATCCCGAGGCCGACGAGCACCGGCACGGCAGTCGGATCCGACGCCAGCTCGCCGCAGACCCCGACCCACCGCTCGTGCCGGCTCCCAGCCTCGGCGACGACCCGGATGAGGCGCAAGACGGCGGGGTGCAGGCCGTCCGCCAGCCCCGCGACCGAGGGATTCCCGCGCTCCGCAGCCATCGTGTACTGGGTGAGATCGTTGGTGCCCAGCGAGAAGAAGTCGACCTCGGGCGCGAAGACCTCCGCCACAAGCGCAGCCGCCGGCACCTCGATCATGACGCCGACCTCCAGTTCCTCGGGCACGGCCGTTCCCGTCTGCACGAGCTCCTCCCGAACGTGTTCGAGCGCCGACCTCGCCTGACGGTACTCCTCCAGGGTCGCCACCATCGGGAACATCACCTTGAGCGGATGTTCGGCCGACGTCCGCAGCGCCGCCCGCAGCTGTGTCTCGAGGAGCTCCGGCCGGGCCAGGGCGAGGCGGATCCCACGGACCCCGAGGAACGGGTTCGCCTCCGGCTGAGCCGGCAGGTACGGGAGCGGCTTGTCGGCACCCACGTCGAGCGTACGCAGCACCAGCGGCCGCCCCTCCAGTGCTTCCGCAATTCGGTTGTACGCCGCGTACTGCTCGTCCTCGCCCGGCATCGAGTCCCGCTCGAGGAACAGGAACTCGGTGCGCAGGAGGCCGACACCCTCGGCGCCGTTCGCAAGCGCGGCCGCCACGTCATCCGGAGAGCCGATGTTCGCCACGACCTCGACGGGCTGCCCGTCGCGCGTCACCGCGGGCTCGGCGGCGCGGGTGCGAGCCTCTCGCGCGGCCTCCTCTCGCACGGCGGCTCGCCGCTCGTACTCGGCCACGAGGTCATCGGCGGGCTCGACGTAGACCACACCCGAATCGCCGTCCAGGAGCAGTGGTGTGTCGTCGGGAACCTCGAGCAGCGTCCTGCCCAGCCCGACGGCGGCCGGGATCCCCAGCGAGCGGGCGAGAATCGCGCTGTGCGATGTCGGGCTGCCGGCGGCCGTCGCGATCCCCTGCGCGAGCTGCCGGTCGAGACCGGCCGTGTCTGCGGGAGTCAGATCCGCGGCGACCACGATCCCGGGACGGGTCATCGAGAGCCCGGCCGCTTCGCCCGTCAGGGCCAAGACCACCTGGCCGGCCACGGCCATCACGTCGTCGGCTCGGGCCCGCAGGTAGTCGTCGTCGAGGCCGCGGTAGTCGCCGGCGACCGCCTCGGCTGCCGCGTACCAGGCCTCGGCCGCGTTTCGGCCCTCCTCGAAGATCGCGCGTCGGGCGGGCCCCAGCAGCGCATCGTCGTCGAGGAAGAGCAGGTGAGCGTCGAAGATGGCGGCGCTGTACTCGCCGGCCCGGGCCGCGACCGAGTCCCGCGCTGTGTGGATCTCGGCTCGGACGTGCTCGAGCGCTCCTCCGAGCGCGTCCCATTCCTCCTCCGGGGTGCGAGATGAGCCGCTCGGGATCTCGGGAGCCGATGTGCGAAGCCGGCGGGCAGGTCCGGACGCGATGCCCGGTGCACCCGGAAGGCCGGTGAGGCCGCCACCCGGCGTAGGCCCCACCGGCGCCGCGACGGGTGCAAGCGCCGTCGGCCGTGCGACGCGGGCGGGCTCCTCGTCGAAGTCGCGCGCGGCGAGCTCCGCTAGCGCGTCGAGGGCCGCCGCCGCCTGCGGTCCGTGCGCGGAGACGAGAATCTCGTGCCCCTGGCGAACCCCGAGGGTGGCCAGCCCGTTGAGGCTCCGACCGCTGGCAGGCCCGCGTCCGCTCGTCAGGTTGGTCACCTCCACGTCTGCACCGAAGCCGCCCGCGGCCTGGACGAACCGCGCGGCGGGGCGGGCGTGCAACCCGAGCGGGTTTCGGACCTCGAGGCGCAGCGTGAGCCCCTCTTCAACGGGAGCGGACGCGGCCACCGCGGCTTCCGGCTCGTGGCCGCCGAGCTGCGCCACCTTTCCTTGGAGCCCGCCGCGTGCCTCTGCCGCCACGTCCTCGAGCGACGCCCCGAGCCGTGCGGCGACGGCCGCCGCCACCGCCCCTTCGACGAGCGGGGCCTCGCAGAGAAGCACGTGCCCTCGCTGCTCCTCGGTCAGCAGGTCGAGCGCGGTCTCGGCGCTGAGGACGGCGCTGCCGAGATCCATCAGCACGAGCACGCCGTCGCCGGAGTCGGCCCGGGCGATTGCCTCCGCGACGCGAACCGCGTCCGTGCCGAGCGCCGGGTCGGGCGTCTCGATCCCGCCGGCGAGCTCGAGGCGCACGTCCGGCCCGGCCATCTCCGCGGCAACGTCACGCACGCCGGCCGCCAGCGTGGCGCTGTGCGAGACGATGACGATCCCGACCATCGCCCTAGGCCGCGCCGAGCCCGTACGCCCTGTGCAGTAGCTCGACCGGATGGACGGCGTGGACGCCCGAACCGTGCTCGATCTGCCAGCGGCAGGTCTCGCTGTCGCAGGCCGCGACATCGGGCTCGGTCTCCCGCACCTGGTGAAAGAGCCGGTCCCCGACCACCATCGAGATCTCGTACTTCTCCTTCTTCAGCCCGTACGTACCGGCGATTCCGCAGCAGTCAGCGTCGAGCTCGATCGCCCGCAGCTCGGGGATCAGCGCGAGCAGGTCGAGCGCGGGCTTGCCGATTCCGTGGCCCTGCTGCTGGCAGGGCGCGTGGTAGGGGACGGTGAGCGCCAGTGGCCGGAAGTCGGTCCGCAGCTCGCCGCGCTCGTGTAGCAGGAGCAGGAACTCGCACAGGTCGAACATGGCGTCGCTCACGGCCCGCAGGTCCTCGTCCTCGACGTCGAGGATCTCCCGCGCCTCGCGCTTCAGCATCAGCCCGCAGCTCGTCGAGTTGGAGACGACCGCACAGCCTTCACGCGCGTAGGGCGCGAGCCGCTCAGCCAGGCGCCGCACGTAGGCACGTGCCGCCGGGAAGTTCCCGTTCGACTGGAGCGGGAGACCGCAGCAGTCCTGCGGCGGAACCACGACGTGGAAGCCGTTGTGCTCGAGCACCTCGACCGTCATCCGCCCCACAGCCGGCTCGTAGTAGTTCGTGCCGCAGGCGTGGAAGTAGACGACGGTCTTCTCCGCCTGCGGGCTGACGTGCCTCTTCGCCCAGCCTTGGAACGTCCTGCCCGCGAAGCGGGGGAGCGCGGCGTCGCGGTGAACGCCGAGCACGCGTTCGCCGACGCGCCGCAGCAACCGGTTGCGGAGCGTCCAGTTCGCGAGCGGTGCGACAGGGGTGCCGAGCCGGCCGAGCACGCTCGGGCGCGCGATCAGCTGGTTGCGCAGCGGGATGCCCTGCTCCTCCCACAACCGGGCCCGTGCGCGCGAGTTGATCTCGGCGATCTTCACGCCCTGGGGGCACACCTGGGTGCAGATCCCGCAGCCGGAGCAGTAGTCGACCGAGATGTCGGGCGAGGCGCCGCCCACGCGGTACCGCTCCGCCTGCGGCCCGACGTACTTCGGGCCCGGGAAGAGCGGCGTCGCCTGCGAGAAGGGGCAGAACGTCTCGCAGATCGTGCACTTCACGCAGTGGTCGAGGGAATCGCGTACGAGTTCGGTCACGACGCTCGCTCGAGGATCGCGGAGGCCGCAGCGTAGCCCGTCGCGAGACTGAGCCCGTTTCCCGAGGCCTCTCGCCACGGCGCGGCCCCTGCGAGCGTTGCGCCCGCGGCGTGGAGGTTCTCGAAAGCCGGCGCGCCTCGGGCGTCAACGGGGCGAAGCTCCTCGTCGACGGCGAGGCCAACCCGGGCGATGGGGTGCTCGTCGAAGTAGCCGGGCCCGAAGCGCGGCGCGCCGGACGCAGGGATGCCCACGAGCGGCAGATCGAAGACGGTCTCGTGGACCCGCCCGCGGGAGTCCAGCTGGATGGCACCAGAGGCGAAACCGCCGGTGGCGAGCACGAAGGAGCGGGCCCGGTACGTGCGTGGGCGCCCGGCTGTCTGCGTGACGACGCCATCGAGGCTCTTGCCGTCGAGCTCCGCGCCGGCGACCGTGGTCCCGACCACGACTCTGGCGCCCTTCCGGCGCAGCGCGGCGTTCATCGACTCGAACAAACGGATACCCCCGACCGAGGGTGGCAGTGTCGGCACCTCGAAAACGGGGCGCCCGAGCCTCGTCTCCAGCTCCTGCCAGACCTCTCGCGCGCGCCCGAGCCCGAGCACGGCGGGGAAGCCGACGATCTCGCCCTGGCCGAGGTGCCGCTCGAGCTCGCGCACAACCAGATCGCGGAACTCCGCCTGCTCGAAGCGCCGGGCGAAGGCGACGCTGCTGACGTCGCGCTCGACGCCCAGCGGCGGCTCGAGCTCGACGGCCCGGGCGGAAACGGAGCCGCGGCTCGGAAGCGCGACGCGCACGAGGTTGTCGGCGAGGTAGGCGGGATAGAAGTCCTTGAGCCCGCGGAGCCCCACGAAGACGAAACGGCCGCCGGCCCGCAGGTCGCCGGCAGCCATCGTCTGCGGGACGAGCGCGGTCGGCTTCGCGACGCCGACGGCGGTGGGGAGGAGAAAGTTCTCCTCGAGCCGGCCCTTGTAGCCGAGCTCGCCGACGCGCTGCCCGAACCACTCGAGGCTGGAGCGGATCAGCTCGACGGAGATGTGCCGATAGGGGTGCTCGGGGTGCGCCGCCACGAACTCGGGCAGCGCCCCCGCAGGGCTTTCGACCGGCCCGTCGGCGTAGCCCAGAACGTCGATCGTCGCGGGCGCGAGGTGTGTCCCCCCGACGCCCTTGGCGACGACCAGCACCCGCAGTCCTTCCTCGGCCAGCCGCAGGGCGGCCGTCAAACCGGCGAGGCCAACGCCGATCACGACGACGTCGTAGGTCATTTTGGGAGGTGCTGGACCGCCAGTAGGCCCTGAAAGATCCAGTCGTCGAGAGTCGCCTGACGAAGCTGGTCGCCGTGCAGGATCGGGTGTACGCCCTTCCACCGTTCCCGGAGGAAATCCAACAAGGACGCGTTCGCGGCTTCGTGGTCGAGGCGCTCGAGCCCGTGGAGGATGCCGGTGGCCCTGTAGATGCAGAATCCGCCCTGGCAGGGGCCCATCCCCAGCCTGAGCGTCCGGCGGATGTCGTCGAGGTTTGTCGTGTGCCGCCTCACCATCGCCTCCTCCAGCCGGTCGCGAGTGATCAGCTCGCACTCGCAGATGATCTCCTCAGATTGCGGCACCGGCTCCCTGGCGCGGACGCGCGAGCCGAGCCAGTAGAAGCGGCGCTCCTCGGAGCCGGGGAGTGGCTCTTTGTCCGTTCGGCAGGGGCGATCGACGCCGAGGTGCACGCAGACGGCGTCGACGGCAGCCTCGGCCATCAGCCGGAACGTCGTCGTCTTGCCCCCGGTGATCGTGACGAAGCCGTCCACGCTGTCTCGCTCCGCGTGGTCGAGCAGCGTGTGCGTGCGGCTCACGTCGCGGGTGTCGCTCACCTCCTCGGCCGAGAAGAGTGGGCGGGCCCCCGCCCACACCCGGAGCGCTCGCGCCTCGCGGAAGCCGGGGACGAGCCTCTCGCCCTCGTCGAGCATCTCGTCGATCTCCTTCTGCTTGATCTCGAGCTCGTCGGGGTCGGCGACGCGTGTGTCGGTGGTGCCGATCACCGAGACGGTCCGGATCGGGACGATGATGTCGCCGTCTGCAGGCGGCTTGCAACGGTTGACCACCGTGTTCACGAGCCGGTGGTTCATCGCGATCATGATCCCCTTGCCGGGTACGACGGAGACCTTGCAGCCGGCAAGCTCGGCGATCTGCCCGGCCCAGGCCCCGGCCGCGTTGACGACAACGTCTGCCCGGATCCGAGTCTCCTCCCCGGTCAGCTCGTTCTCGACCAGCGCGCCGACGACCCTGTCCTCTTCCAGCTCGAGGTCGAGCACCCGGTGGTAAGGGAGTATCTCGGCGCCGTGCTCCGTGGCCGAGCGGGCGCATCCCCAGACAAGCTTCCAGGCGTCGATGCTCGCATCCGGAACGGTGAACGCCCGCGAGATCGACAGGTCGAGGCGGGGCTCGAGGCGCAGCGCCTCCGACACCGGGATCTCCTCGACGGGAACGCCGGTCTGGCGGCAGCCGCGCTCGAACTCGTCGCCGAAGGACGGGTCGTCCCACTTCGTCGTTACGAACAGCCCTCCGGTGTCCTCGATGCAATCGGCCGCGATCCTGCGCAGGATGGGATTCTCCGCCACGCATTCCTGCGCCGCGACCGGATCGTTCACCGCGTACCGTCCGCCCGAGTGGAGGAGACCGTGGAAGCGGCCGGTCGTCCCGACGGCCAGGTCGCCTCGCTCCACCAGAATCGTCGAGAAGCCGCGCATGGCAGCGTCGCGGACGACGCCGGCCCCGGTCGAGCCGCCGCCGACGACGAGCACCTCCGTTTCCAGAGCGGGCACGCTACGAGCCAGTATCGCAGCGGCCCTCGGGCATCAGCCGAGGGCTCGGGAC
>JBKPHO010000233.1:0-1146 GCA_046729915.1 Actinomycetota bacterium
CCGCTTCCCGCCGATGGCGTGGAAGAGCACGATCGCCGGGTAGCCGGCCGGCGGCGGTGCGGTGCTCGGCTCGTAGAGGGTCGCGGCGAGATCGACGCCGTCGCTCATGCGCAGCTCGAGCTCCCGGGTCGCGGCGGACGCATGGCCGGCTGCGACGAACGCGACCCCGACCGCAATGAGGACGAGCAAGACCCGGCGAGCCAAGGCCGAAAGGGTAGAGGTAGCCGCTGCTTTCTACAATCGCCGCGTGGATCCCCGGCCGGTCGGCGTGTTCGACTCGGGTGTGGGCGGGCTGACCGTCCTGCACGAGTGCCTCGTCACCATGCCGCACGAGGACTTCGTCTACCTCGGCGACCACGCGCGTCTGCCGTACGGGCCGCGGCCGCTGGAGGAGATCCGCCGCTTCGCGCTCGAGATCGGCGGCTACCTCGAGGCCCAGGACGTGAAGCTCGTGCTCGTCGCGTGCAACGCGGCGACCTCCGCGGCGCTGCCGCAGCTGCAGGAGGAGCTGGAGGTCCCCGTCGTGGGCGTGATCACGCCCGAGGCGCACGCGGCGGTGCAGGCCACGCGTAATCGGCGGATCGGCTTGCTCGCAACGCAGGCGACCGTCGAGGCCGGCCGCTACGCGGAGCTGGTGCACGCGCTCGACGCAGGGGCGGGGCTCGTTCCGGTCGCTTGCCCACGGCTAGTGCCGCTGATCGAGAGCGACGACCCGTTCGCCGCCGAGACGACCGAGGCCGTGCGCGAGTACGCCGCGCCGCTGAAGGAGGCGGGCGTGGACACCGTCATCCTCGGCTGCACGCACTACCCGTTGATCCGACCGATCTTCCAGCGGGTCTTCGGCCGCGGGGTCACGCTCGTGTTCTCTGCCGAGGAGACGGCGCGTGAGGTCGCCGAGACGCTGGCCCGCAAGCGGATTGAGAACGAGGAGGCGCGAGAGGGCTCGTACCGGTTCCTGACCACGGGCGACCCGGCCGCCTTCCGCTCGCTCGGCGAGCGGTTCCTGCAGCTGCCGCTGGGCGAGGTCGAGCACGTGGCGGTAGCCGACCTGGTGGCCGTTTGAGAGCCGACGGGCGTCGTGCGGACGAGTTGCGGCCGGTCGAGGTCCTGGTCGACTACCTCGAGCAGCCGCTCGGCTCGGTGCTC
>JBKPHO010000234.1:0-4740 GCA_046729915.1 Actinomycetota bacterium
GGCGCCGCGAACCAGATCGTCTCGTGCTGCTTGTGGACGATGTCGATGAGCGAGAGCGACTGGCCCATCAGCACGACGCCGAGCACCGCGAAGGTCAGCGAGACCTCGTACGAGACCATCTGCGCGCAGGTGCGCATCGAGCCGAGCAGCGCGTACTTGGAGTGCGAGGCCCAGCCGCCGACGATGAAGCCGTAGATTCCGAGCGAGCTCAGCGCGAAGATCAGGATTAGCGAGATCGGGATGTCGGCGACCTCGCCGTTGACGTTGTAGCCCGCGATGTTCCAGCCCGGACCGAACGGGATCACGCTGAACGCCGCGAGGGCGGTGAAGGCCGAGAGCACCGGCGCGCCGATGTAGAGGACGTCGACGGCACTGGCCGGGAAGAAGCTCTCCTTTCTGATCAGCTTGACGAGGTCGGCGATCGGCTGCAGCAGGCCGAAGGGTCCGGCGCGGTTGGGCCCGTAGCGCAGCTGCATGCGTCCGAGCACCTTGCGCTCGACCCACGTCATGTACGCGAAGGTCAGCAGCAACAGGTTGATGACGAGGAAGGCCTTGATGGCCGAGATCCACCAGGGCTCGTTCACGGCGCCGCTTTCACCTCGACCAGGCCTCCAAGGCCCTCGGCGTGCTCGTTCGCGATGCGGGCGATGCCAGGGCGCAGCTCCGGGTTGACGCGCGCTCGAAGCGGCTTCCGGGCGCCGACGTGGCTCACGATCACCGGCTCGCCGTTGCGGATGCCGAGCTCGCGGGCGTCGTCGGGTGAGAGCTCGACGTCCGGGGCGGGCCGCTGGAACTGGAGCTCCGGCACGCGCTCAACCGCGGGGCCCGAGAACAGCGCCTTGTAGCGGACAAGGCGCAGGCCCTCGCCCTCGGGCGCGGGCGGCTCCTTTGGAAGCGCCGGCGCCGGCGCCTCGCTGCGCGTGCGGAGCTCGGCATGCTCGCCGACCGCCCCGAAGGGCAGCCCGTCGTAGATCCGCTCCGAAAGCTCGGCGAAGACCGCGGGGGCGTACGGCGCGAGCTCGACCCCGAAGCGCTCCGCGAGCTTCGAGATCCACGCGAGCTCGTCGGGCGCGGGCGGAATCGCGGTCCGGCGCAGGCGCTGGAGGCGGCCCTCGAGGTTGACGTAGGTGCCGTCCCGCTCGAGGTAGCTCGTGCCCGGGAGGATGAGGTCAGCCCAGCCGACGGCGAGGCTATGGAACATGGAGGTAACGAGCACGTGCTCGGAGTGCTCCGCGAGGGCGCGCACGTTCGGGTCTGCCGCGGCCTCGTCGCCCGAGACGACGAGCAGGCCGATCTGCTCCGAGGTCTCGCCCTCGTCGTCGGCGGCCGCGGCCCAGGCGTCGGCCGCTCCGCGCCCGTTGGCCGTCTGCGGCAGGTGGAAGGCGCCTGACGCGGGCTTGCCGGCGAAGCCGAGCTCGCGTGCGAGTGCCGCCAGGTGCGCGCCGCCGGCGCCTTCCTCGCTCGACCAGATCAGGATCGCGCGCTCGCTCTCGCGCAGGCGCTTGCCGAGCGCGAAACGCTTGTCGGCCAGGCGGCGGCATGCCTCCAGCGCGTCGCCGGCCTGGACGATCTCGGCGCCAGCACGCCGGGCGGCCTTCAGCCAGAGGTCGACGATCGGTGCGCGTTCGGCGACCGGCTCGTCACCGAGGACGACGACCACCTCCGCGTCGCGGATGGCGGAGAGCGGCAGCCGGAAGGCGTCGAGCGCCGGGCTCGTCTCCTCGGGGAGCACGGCGGTGTGCGCCCCGAGGCCGGTGCGCAGGAGCTTGCCGAGGGCGTAGGCCTGCTCGACGGTCTCGGACCCGGAGAGCGCGGTCACGATCCGCCCTTCGGCCTGTCGCAGCAGCCGCTCGGCCTCGTCGAGCGCGTCGTCCCAGGAGAGCTCCTCGAGCCCGCGCTCTCGCACGCGTCGAAGCGGGTCGACGATGCGGTCGCGGGCGTAGAGGTGCGTGAAGCCGAAGCGGCCTTTGTCGCAGAGCCAGCCCTCGTCGACCTCGGGGTGGTTGCGGGAGAGGATGCGCTTGACCTTCCCCTCGCGCGTGGTCGCGGAGATGTTGCAGCCGACGGGGCAGAGGCCGCAGACGCTCGGGACGTTCTGAATCTCCCACGGGCGCGCCTCGAAGCGGTACTGCGTCGAGGTCAGGGCGCCGACCGGGCAGAGCTCGATCACGTTGCCGGAGAACGGGGCGCGGTACGGCTGGTCCTCGAAGGTCGCGATCAAGGACTGCGCGCCGCGGTTCTGCGCGACGAGCTGGCCGTCCTCGGCGACGCTTTCGGAGAAGCGGGTACAGCGGTAGCAAAGGATGCAGCGCTCGCGATCGAGGGCGATCGTGGGCGAGACGGGGATCGGCTTCTCGAGCGTCCGCTTCTCGAACTCCATGCGCGTGTTGCCCGGGCCCCAGCGGAAGGTCAGGTCCTGGAGGGGGCACTCGCCGCCTTTGTCGCAGACCGGGCAGTCGAGCGGGTGGTTGACGAGGATGAACTCGAGGGTCGCGTTCTGGCCGTCGGCGGCCTTCGCCGAGGTTTGCGCTGTCCGGATCACCAGCCCGTCCTGGGCGGTCATCGTGCAGACCGCCTGGAGCTTCGGCATGCCCTGAACCTCGCAGAGGCACATCCGGCAGGCCCCGACCGGGGCGCCGAGGCGCGGCTCGTAGCAGAAGACGGGGATCTCGATCCCGGCCGCGAGCGCGGCCTCGACGATTCCGGTGCCCTTCGGCACCTGCACTTCGCGGTCGTCGATTGTGACGGTGACCAGCTCCGGCGCGCTCACGTCACACCTCCGTCACCGTGTCTGACACCGGGGTCGGGCGCCGGTGCGGGCGATGTGGAACGTTCATGACGCTTCTGTTTCTGTGTCTGACACCGGGTTTGGGCCAAACCAAACGCGTAGCGTTCACGCCGGCACCTCGGCGACCGGGGCGTGGGTGTGCTGGTCGGACGGCGCGAAGATCCCCTCCAACGACGACTCGCCGCCGAACGGGCACCGCCCCTCCTCCACGTGTGCGACGAACTCGTCGCCCCACTTGTCGACGTAGCTCCGAACCGGCCAGATCGCGAAGTCGCCGAGCGCGCAGAGCGACTTGCCCTCGACGCGATCGCAGACGGTGCGCAGCAACTCGAGGTCGGAGAGGTCCCCGTCGCCGGCCTCGAGCTTCTCCAGCAGCTGAACCACCCAGCGCGTCCCCTCGCGACACGGCGTGCACTTGCCGCACGACTCGTGCATGTAGAACTTCGTCGAGCGCAGCGCGAGCTGCACCAGACAGCAGCGCTCGTCGACCACGATCAGCGAGGCCGCGCCGAAGAACGTCCCGATCGCGCCGAGCGAGTCGTAGTCGAGGGGGACGTCGATCTCCCTCGCCGTGAGCGCCGGCACCGACGAGCCGCCCGGGATGACCGCCTTCAGCTGCCGTCCCTCCGCGATGCCGCCCGCGTGGGTATAGATCAGCTCGCGCATGGACGTCCCCAGCTCGAGCTCGTAGTTACCGGGATTCGCGACGTTGCCGGAGACCGAGAAGATCACCGTGCCGGGCGAGCCCGGGGTGCCGACCTTCGTGAACTCCGCGGCGCCGAGCTCGATGATCGCGGGGACCGTCGCGATCGTGCTGACGTTGTTGATCTGCGTCGGCGCGCCGTAGAGGCCCTGCACCGGTGGGAACGGCGGCCGGGGCCGCGGCTGCCCGCGCCGTCCCTCGAGCGAGTCGAGCATCGCAGTCTCCTCGCCGCAGATGTAGGCGCCGGCGCCGCGGTACACCGTCACCCGCACGTCGCCGAACAACCCCGCGCGCTGCGCTTCGTCGACGGCGCGCTGCAGAATCTCGTACTCGGTCAGGTACTCCCCGCGGATGTAGATGAAGACGTCCTTCGACTCGACCGCGTGCGCGGCGATCAGGCAGCCCTCCAGCAGCCGGTGCGGCACCCGGGCCATCACCTCGCGGTCCTTGAAGGCGCCCGGCTCCGACTCGTCCGCGTTGACGACCAGGTACTTCGGCTTCGGGCTCTTGCGGTCGAGCAGCGAGGCCTTGCGGCCCATCGGGAAGCCTGCGCCGCCGCGCCCCCGCAAATTCGCCGCCTGCAGCTCGGCAATCAGCGCGTCCGGCGTCATCGCACGCGCCTTCGGGAGCTGCTCGTAGCCGCCGATCGCCCGGTACTCGCCGAGCTTCGTCAGGTCGCGCTCTTCGGCACCCGCGAGCAGCATCGATCTAAGCCCCACGGACCTCCTCCACGATCGCGGGCGCGTCTTCCGGTTTCACGTGCTGGCGGTAGCGGTTGTCGACGGCCACCACCGTCGCGTAGCCGCAGCCGCCGAGGCACTCGACCGTCCTGAGCGTGACCTCGCCGTCCTCGGTGGTCTCGCCCGGGGCCACGCCGAGCTCGGACTCGAACGCGTCGACCACCTGCTGCGCCCCCACCAGCGCGCAAGAGAGGTTCGTGCACACCTCGACGAGGTGCCGCCCCACCGGCGCCAGGTGGAACATGTCGTAGAACGACGCCACTGCCTGGCAGTACGCGGGGGTCAACCCGAGCGACTCGCCGACCTCCTCGAAAGCCTCCGCCGGCAGCCAGCCCCCGTGCCGCTCCTGCGCCAGCCGCAGCGCCGGGAGGACGGCCGAGCGCGATTCCGGAAACCGGGCCGCGATCTCGTGCACGCGGGCTTCGAAATCGTTCACCTGTCGCACTCGCCCATCAAGGTGTCGAGCGACCCGACGATCGCGATCAGGTCGGCCACGAGGGCGTCGGACA
>JBKPHO010000235.1:0-1282 GCA_046729915.1 Actinomycetota bacterium
GGTCGACCTCGTCGCGTCGCTCTTCGGAGGCCTGCGGCCGCACTGGCTCGCCGGAACGATCGCGGGCTCCGGCTGGCTGCTGGTGGTCGTGAGCTACTTCGTCGCCTTCTGGTCCGGCACCGGCCAGACCCCGGGAATGGCCTTGATGCGGCTCCGAGTACTCGACCAGCTGGGCAACCCGCCGCGAGTCGGTCGGTCATTCCTCCGCTTCGTGGGACTCGTTCTGGCGATCGTTCCGTTCTTCGCCGGGTGCCTGCCCATGGTGGTCGACGACCGCAGGCGGGCCCTCCAGGACTTCATCGCGCGAACCGTCGTCGTCTACGCAGAAGACGCGCAGCGCCCGTCCGCGCGGCTAGACGAACGCTCCCAAGAGTTCTAGCCTCAACGGCATGGCCCGGGCTCTTTACCGGCTCGGCATGTTCACGGCGCGAAGGAAGTGGGTCGTCCTCGGCGTCTGGATCCTCTTCGTCGCTGTCGTCATCGCCGCCTCCAAGAGCTTCGGCAGCAACACGAGCAACAACCTCGATCTCCCCGGGACCGACAGCCAGGCGGCCTCCGACCTGCTCGCCTCGCGCTTTCCGCCCCAGCAAAACGGGAGCAATCCGCTCGTCTTCCACGTGCGCACCGGCAAGGTCACCGACGCCAGCGCGAAGCAGGCGATCGAAGCCTCCTACAAGAAGGTGAAGAAGCTCCCGCACGTCTCTGCGGCGGTCAACCCGTTCAGCCAGCAGGGACAGGCTCAGATCAGCAAGGACAAGCAGACCGCATTCATCCCCGTCCTGCTCGACGTCGGAGGCGACGAGCTCACCGACCAGATCGCCCAGAGCGTCTTCGACGCGGGTAACCCGGCCCGCAAGGCCGGGATGCAGGTCGCGGTGGGAGGCTCGGTCGGGAGCGAGCTCTCGGAGCCGGCCACCGAGAGCAGCGAGGTTGTCGGCCTCATCGCGGCGATGATCATCCTCGCGTTCACGTTCGGATCGCTCGTCGCGATGGGCCTCCCGATCGTCTCGGCGGTGTTCGGTCTGGCGGGCGGTCTCTCGCTGATCATTCTCCTCGGCCACGTCGTGAGCGTGCCCACCATCGCGCCCACGCTCGCGACGATGATCGGGCTGGGCGTCGGCATCGACTACGCGCTCTTTCTCGTCAGCCGTCACCGGCAGAACCGCGCCGACGGGATGGCGCTGAACGAGTCGATTGCGATGGCGGTTGCGACCTCCGGCAGCGCCATCGTCTTCGCCGGCACGACCGTCGTGATCGCGCTGCTCACGCTCCTCGTGGCCGG
>JBKPHO010000236.1:0-11419 GCA_046729915.1 Actinomycetota bacterium
GTTGCTCGTCGCCGTCGGCCGGCCCGAGCTCCTCGACCACCGCTCGGACTGGAGCGGCGGCAAGCTGAACGCGACGAGCATCCTGCTCGAGCCGCTCACCGACGCCGAGTCGGACCGACTCATCGAGAACCTGCTCGGCCATGCGTCCCTGGCCGAGGAGCCCCGCGCGCGGATCAACGACGCGGCCGAAGGCAACCCGCTCTTCGTCGAGGAGATGCTCTCGATGCTCATCGACGACGGCCTGCTCCGCCGGGAGAACGGGCGGTGGTACTCGACGGCCGACCTCGCCATGATCTCGATGCCGTCCACTATTCAGGCGCTCCTCGCGGCGAGGCTCGACCGCCTCGAGCACGACGAGCGGGCGATCATCGAGCTGGCGGCCGTGGAGGGGAAGGTCTTTCACGTCGGCGCGGTGAGCGAGCTCGCGCCTGATCGCCTTCGTGGCGCCGTCGAGGCGCACCTGATGACGCTCGTTCGGAAAGAGCTCATCCGCCCGACCCGACTCGAGCTTCCCGGTGAACAGGCGTTCGCATTCCGACACCTCCTCCTCCGCGACGTCGCCTACGAGGGGCTTCCCAAGCAGGTCCGTGCCGAGCTCCACGAGCGGTATGCGGACTGGCTTGCCCGCGCCGCCCGCGAGCACGCACCGGAGTACGAGGAGATCCTCGGCTATCACCTCGAGCAGGCTCACCGCTCCCGCGCCGAGCTCGGTCCGCTGGACGAGCACGCCCAAGGCGTCAGCCGGCGTGCGGCGGAGTGCCTCGCAACGGCCGGTCGACGCGCGCTCGCGCGAGGCGATGCCTACGCTGCGGCGAATCTGCTCGAGCGTGCCCTTGCTCTCGTGCCGCTGACCGACCCAGTCGGACTCGAGCTTGCGCCCGACCTGACGGACGCGCTCATCCTTGTGGGGAGCTTCGAGCGGGCAGACGACGTGGCGACGGCTGCGATCGAGGCCGGAGGAGATTCGCGCCACCGCATACTCGCCTTGCTCATGCGCTCGGACGTCCGCACCTTCACGGAACCGGAAGGCAGTCTCGAGCGCCTTCGGAACGTCGCCGAGCAGGCTCTGCCCGAGCTGGAGGACGCGCGCGACGATCGAGGGCTCGCGCGCGTTTGGGCCGCGATCGCTTGGACGGATCATGTGGCGATGCACTTCGAGGCCGCGATCGACGGCTACGAGCGCGCGTTCGCGCACGCCCGGCGCGCAGGTGACGAGCGCAAGGCAAATGAGGCTCTGATCCAGATCGGGATCGACCTCATCTACGGGCCGACGCCTGCGGAAGAGGCGATCAGACGGTGCAAGGCAGTCCTAGAGGAGACGTCGATCTCCCGTTGGAGCGAGATGGGCTTCATGGACGCGCTTGCCGTTCACGCGGCGATGCTCGGCAGCTTCGGTGCGGCGCGCGAGCTCGTCGAGCGCGTCCGGGCTATGACCGAGGATCTCGGCCTGGCGCGCGGGCTCCCGTTCATCCTCCGGGCCGAGCACGCTTGGATCGTCGAGACGCTGGCCGGCGACCCCGCCGCGGCCGAGCGCGAGATCCGCGCCGCCTTCGAGGTGCTCGAACAGATGGGTGAGAAAAGCCTGCTGTCGACGCATGCGGCCCGGCTCGCGCAGACCCTCTACGCCCAGGAGCGGTACGAAGAGGCCGAGCACTACACGAAGATCAGCGAGGAAGCCGGTGCGAGCGACGACATTGGGACGCAGGTGCTCTGGCGGCAGGTGCGTGCGAAGGCGCTTGCGCGCCGGGGTCAAGACGGCGACGCTGAAGAGCTTGCGCGCGAGGCCGTGGCGCTCGCCGAACCCACGGATGCCCTCGACGTGCGGGCCGACGCCCTCGTCGACCTCGCGGAGGTCTTGCGCCTCGGTGGCCGTACAGACGAAACGAAGGCCGTCCTGGAGGACGCGGTCAGGCTCTACGAGCGGAAGGGGGACGTCGTGTCGGCCGCTCGCGTGCGCACGGTTCTGGCAGACGTTGTTCAGACGTGACAAACTCGCCGCCATGAAACGAGCTGCTGTATTGGTCTCGATGCTGGGCGCGCTCGTATTCATCGGAAGCAGTTCCGCCTTCTTCGGAAGGACGGACCCCACGGCGATGATCAAGAAGAACGGCCACGTCGTTCGGGCAACCGGCACGCTCACCTGCGCCGCCGGCGAGCGGCTCTTCCTCCGCCTGACGGTTACGCAGCCGCAGACTGCCGCGTATGCGGAGGGACGCACGCGAGCGCGGTGCACGGGAGCGGAGCTCCAGTGGAAGGTGCGGGCAACCGGCCGGCTCCGGACGCGATTCGCCCAAGGAACCGCCCAGGCGTGCGCACTCGGCATCACGCGACTCAACGGTCATCCGACCGACGCGCACCAATGGTGCGTCGACGTCACGCTCGTTCCGGCGAGCTAGACGGCGCTATTTGTCACAGCCCCGTCGGCGGGGAGATCTTCCGGTGGCCAGATCCGGCTGTCCGGGCGACGGCGAAATCGACCTTACCTCGACGAAGCGGTACACGAGCCGGTCGGGGAAATGTGTCCAAATCCCGCCCCGCTATGAACCTGCGACCGCGCCGTTCGGCGGCGCGCCGTCGGGCAACGCGGCCTCCAGAACGGCGTTTTCGTCCTGAAGGCTCCACAAAGGGATCCATACGTGCCCCACGTTCGAGAACGTGCAAATCGATTTGAAACAAAAACCGCGTTATGCGGGGCTTTTGCAGAGCCCTCTGACGGACTCGAACCGTCGACCCCCTCCTTACCACTTTTGGTTTCGCGGCTTTCGGCGCCGTCCGATTTGCCAGCGATTGCCACTGGTTGCGCCTGCCGGGCTCCATAAGTGCTCCATCCGTGGCGCGGTCGTCGAACCCAACGTTTCAGCGTGAGCGGTCAAGTCGAGTGTCGGACCGGCCCCTGGCCGCATGGAGGCGGCCGGGGGCCAGACCGATCAGTCGAGCGTGACCGCGGTGCAGGCCGTCTGGTAGTAGACGATTGCTCCGCTCGGGTCGGTAACGGTCCACAGGACGCCGTGCTTGCCCACAAGAAGGGCGGGGATCGCGGCAGGGATGACGATGAGGTCTCCCGTCGCATTCCCGGCGGCGTTCGTGGTCAGCTGAGCGACGGGGCTTTGGAAGTCGGCATCGTCGCCGCAGGCGGGATTCTGGAAGAAGAAGTTCCTGCGGACCGTGTACGTCGCACTCGGAACGGCGCCGTTCAAGACGAAAACCTCGTGGGCGTAGATCGTCGGGCCTTCCGCCTTGATGTTCTGAACGAAGCCGGACCGGAGCGGTGCGTTGCCGACGGGTACGAGGTCGAGATGTTCGGAGTGGTAGACGGCGTCAGCCGCGGCGAGCGGCGCGAGCGCCGCAACGGCCACGGCCGCGGTCGCAAACACGAGAGCCGTGCGCGGTGGTTTCATCGGAGGCTCCTTCATGAGAGGGTTGCCGGAACTAGCTTGAGGTCGCGAGGCGGGAACGCGCGCTCGGCAGGCCGCGGCCGCTGGCAGCATCGAGCGCGACGAGGACGACCACGATCACCGTGAGTGCGACGTGGAAGGCCTAGTGACTCGTGGAGATCGCTCTGCATCAGGAGCAGATGAAGGTCGGCTTGTCGAAGGCGACGACGACGCCGCTCGCGCTCACGGTGAAGTGGACGAGGTCGCCGATCGTTATGAACGAGCCATCCGTGCCCCTCAGGCGAGCGTGGAAGCGCACCGTCGTGGTGAAGGTCTGGCTGCTGCTGGTCTGCTCGGTCGAGAACGTCTCGTGGCCGGTGTAGCTCGGCTGGGCCGGATCGTCGGGCTCGAAGGTGACCTGCGCCGTGCTGTGGCCGGTGAGGCGGTAGGTGCCGTCGGGGAGCGTCGTGATGTGGAAGACGTCCTGCTCGTCGTTCGTGATCGTGCCCGTGGATCCGTTGCACGTGTTCGTCTCGCCGGGGTTGACGTCGACCTGGCGAGAACGCTGGGTGTTTGTGGTCGCGCCATCGGCGAGAGCCGCCGGTGCGACGGGGAGCAGCAGGCCGACGAGCGCGAAGGCCGACGCAAGGCGCACGCGCGTGTTCACGCCGGCCTCCTTGTGTCGCTGCGCCGCCGAGCCGTCAGCTTGGCGCTGCCTGCGGCGACGAGGTAGAGCGCCACCAGCAGGCCCAGCCCGAAGCCGAACGGGCCGACGTCGGTGCTCAGCCCGAGCGCGACGCCGGCCACTATCGCGAGCAGGAGCCCAATCGAGAGCGAGCGAGGGGGATGAAGCATCGGTGTCCTCCTTCGAGCTTGTGCTTCTGGTCGCTTCGACACTAGGAGGCGACGTCGCTTCCGTCATCGGCCGGGATGCCGATCTTTGCCTCTCCCGGGCGGGCGATCTTTTCGGGCACGCGTATCTGGCGTGCGGCCGATGCGAAACGGCGCGTACCGCGCTACGTTCTTCGCAAATGGCGCCGCTCTCGGCAGTCGGCCGCGCCCTCCGAACTCACCGCTTCGCGGGCGAAACCTTACTCGCGCTCGCTCTGACGGCGGTCGTGCAGCTCGAGATCTGGTTCACGGACGTCACGGTCCCGAAAGGCCTCGCCGTACCGGCAGGGCTGCTCATGACGCTGCCGCTTGCATGGCGGCGGCGTGCTCCACTCGCCGTGACGATCGTCGTGATGGGTTCGTGGACCGCGCAGTCGCTCCTGGACGACTCGACCCAGCCGCCCCAGACCGCACTCCTTGCGCTCCTCCTGGCACTGTTCTCGGTCGCTGCCCATGGCGATAGGCGGCGCGCGCTCGTCGGCGGTGGCGTGAGTCTCGCTGCGCTCCTCGTATCGACGCCGAGCGACGCCGTCGTCATGGGCCCCCTCTTCGTCGGCGTCTGGCTTGCCGGTCGGCTCCTGCACGAGCGGCAGCGGCTCGCCACCGTGTTGCGGGACCGGGCGTCGGCGCTCGAGCGGGAACAGGAGGAGACGGCTCGCCTCGCGATCGCCGAGGAGCGCGCTCGCATCGCGCGCGAGCTCCACGACGTCGTCGCCCATAGCGTGAGCGTGATGGTCGTGCAGGCAGGAGCCGAGCGGCTTGCGCTGGGCGCGGGACAGGAATCGACGCGCGAGACGCTGCTCGCGATCGAGAAGACGGGCAGGCAGGCGCTGGCGGAGATGCGCCGTCTGCTGGACATGCTTCGCACGGAAGATGAGGAGGTAGCCCTCGCCCCCGAGCCGAGCCTCGAGCATCTGGACTCGCTCGTCGCCCGCGTGCGCGAGGCGGGGCTGCCTGTCGAGCTACGGGTAGAGGGCAAGCGGGCGCCGGTTCCGGCCGGGGTCGACATCTCGGCCTACCGGATCGTCCAGGAGGCCCTGACGAATGCGCTTCGGCACGCGGGGCCCGCGCGGGCACGCGTCGTTGTGCGGTATGGCGAGGCCGATGTCGAGGTCGAGGTCGCCGACGACGGCCCCGGACCGAAGGAGGGGGACGGAACAGGGCATGGTCTCGTCGGCATGCGCGAGCGGGTCGCCCTCTACGGCGGCGAGCTGACGACGGGTAAGGCCGACGCCGGCGGCTACATCGCCAGAGCGCGCCTTCCCTTCGACCGGACGAAGCGGTGAGCATCCGCGTCGTGATTGCGGACGACCAGGCGTTAGTCCGCGCCGGCTTCCGGAAAATCCTCGAGGCCGACCCCGAGATTCGAGGTCGTGTCCGAGGCTCAGGATGGGCTCGAGGCGGTGGACGCGTCCCGCCGGCTCGGACCCGACGTCGTTCTGATGGACATCCGCATGCCGAAGATGGATGGCCTTGAAGCAACGCGACGGCTGCTCGACGGCGCCACGGCCGCGACGCGCGTCTTGATCCTGACCACCTTCGGCCTCAACGAGTACGTCTACGGGGCGCTTCGCGCTGGAGCGAGCGGCTTTCTGGTCAAGGATGCGCCGCCGGAGGAGCTCCTCGCGGCTGTCCGGATCGTGGCGCGCGGCGATGCGCTGCTCGATCCCGCGATCACGCGTGTGGTTATCGAGGAGTTCGCGCGACAGCCCGTGGTCCGCCGCGAGCTGGCCGCCAAGCTCAAGGAGTTGACCGACCGCGAGCGCGAAGTCTTCAGCTTGCTCGCGAGCGGCCTCTCGAATCAGGACATCGCGAAGATCCTCGTCGTCACCGATGGCACCGTGAAGACCCACGTGGCGCACGTGCTCCGCAAGCTCGGCCTCCGGGACCGCGTCCAAGCCGTCATCTACGCCTACGAATCGGGGCTCGTGCAGCCTGGCGCCTCTGAGCGCGACCAGGGCGACTCCGACCGAATAGGGCTCGAACGTTAGGGCGTTCTGATGACGTGTAGACCAGTGAGTGACGACGTTAGGAGAGGGCAATGCCTGACTACGAGGACGAACTCGAATTCGAAATGTACGACGAGCTCAAAGGGCCGGACCTCGACGCTCAGCTCTGGGACCCGGCGCGCCTGCCGCTCCCCACGGGTGAGCACATCCCACTGGACCCGAACGCGGAGGTTGCAGTCGGCGAGGGCGAGGTGCGCGTCACGATCCCGCGCTTTTCGCTGGCGCATGACGAGTTTCAGTCCGCCGACAGCCCCAAGTACCTCGTCTTCTCGACTGGCGAGTTCGAGCTGCAACCGGAGCGGCCGGCGACGTTCGCCGTCGACCTCGCGGTCGAGAACATCGGCGGCGACCCGACGGACTACCGGCGGGCGATGGCCGCCTTCCACGTTTTCGACCTCACCGTGACCAAGCGGGTGTTCGCCGCCTGCGGCACCTCCACCCGCGTCCTCGCGCTGCACGAGCACCTGCCGCTGGGCGGTGGCGGGGCGGGCGAGCACTTCCAACACGTCGTCGAGTCGCCGTACGAGGACTTCGATAACGACTTCACCCGGCTGCGCGAGTGCGAGGTCACGCTCGACCGAAGCACATCGACTGCGACCTGGCGGGTCGACGGCCACATGGTGTTCGAGGCCCACGGCACAGTGATCCCCGAACGCGTTCGAATCGGCTTTGGGATCTGGACGATGCAACCGATCCGGGACGGTCGCAGTCGTTCGCTCGCCGGGCAGGGCATGGACGCGCGGTGGCGCCTGTTCCGCGTGCACGGGGGTCGACTCGGGCAGCCAGCTGGTCGTAACCGCTGCCAATAAAAGGAGCTGATTAGCAGGGAACTCGCGAAGCCCTCTGCCGGGCTCGAACCCTCGGCCCCCTCCTTACCATGGCCCATTTGCCACCGGTTGGCCTGGTTGCGACCGCTGGGCTCCATTGATGCTCCACGGCGCCGCGGAGATCGTTGCTCCAACCTGGGGGGCGGATCAACAACGTCAAGTCCGTGGACCTTGACGGGGAGTCAGCGGGCGAAGATCCGCTCGAAGATCGAGTAGTCGGCCTTGTAGGGGTCGTTCGCGCGAGGCCAGTGCACAACCAGGTCGGTGACGCCGATGGCGGCGTATCTGCCAACCGTGTCTTCGAACTCGTCGGCGGAGTCCAAGCCGCTCGTCAACGTTGGGCCGGTCACGACCAGCCGCGAGAGCGTGGCGGGCTCGCGTCCGCTCTCGATGCACGCCTCCTCGAGACGATCGATCTGGGCGCGAACGTCGCGCGTGCCCTGCGCTGTGTCGACCGGACCGGGCCGGGTTCGGTTACCGGTCGTGACCCAGGTCTCGGCGAAGCGGGCAGCGAGCCTCATGCCGGTCCGCCCGCTGGCAGCGATCGCAATGGGAACGCGAGGGCTCTGTACGCACCCCGGGTACGTGCGAGCCTCCCGGACCGAGTAGAAGCTTCCGACGTAGGTGGTTTCGGGCTCGCGCAGCAGCAGGTCGGTCAGCTCGACGAACTCGGCGAACCGCTCGCCCCGCTCCCGAGGCGAGCCAAGCTCCGCGCCCATCATGGTCGCGTCCCACCCCGTGCTTCCTTGCCCGATGCCAAGCGTCAGGCGGCCACCCGAGAGGTCGTCCAGCGTGACGATCTCCTTGGCGAGCGTGAGCGGGTGCCGGAAGTTGGGCGAGGCGACGAGCGTGCCGAGTCGGATCCGGTCGGTGGCCAGCGCCGCGGCCGTGAGCGTTGGGATCGCGCTGAACCAGGGAGGGCTCGATGCTCGCGCCAGGTGAGGTGGTCGTACGTCCAGGCATGCGCGAAACCGAACTCTTCGGCCCGTTTCCACCGAACGCACGACTCGCGCCACGGATGCTCGGGAAGGATGAGGACTCCAACTCGGAGCGGGAATGACGAGGTCATCGAGGCCGTCGAATCGTAAGGTGCTCGTGGTGGCGACGGCATTGTCGCCGCAACGTCAGCCATCTACGCTGGCTCCCGGGATGGACTTCTTCGTCTACAGCCGAGACGGTCCGGGCACCGAAGCGTTGCGCCACGACGACGATCTCCTCGAGCAGCACTGGTCGTACATGGACGGGTTCGCGGACGCGATGATCGCGCGCGGGCCGACGCTCGCTCCCGATCGTGAGACGGCAACGGGCAGCCTGCACGTGCTCGCCCTGCCGAGTGTCGCGGCGGCGAACGACTTCATCGAGCGCGAGCCGAACAATCGCGCCGGCGTGTACGCCGACCATCGGATCCGCGGTTTCGAGAACTTGCTCGGTCGCACGATGTGGGAGTTCCCAGGCGAGCCCGACGAGCCTCGCTTTCTGGTCGTCGCCGATTCCGGTCACGACCAGAGCGCGCCCGTTTCATGGCGCCCGGTGCCACCCGCGGCACTCGGAGTGGAGCTCCGCGAGCGCCTGATCGTCTACGGCGCGCTGACGGAGCCCGTGCGCGGAGAGACGGTCGGCGTCGCCTTCGCGCTGCAGGCACCGACTAGGGATTCGGCGATGGCGCTCCTACGGGCCGGGGCTCCCGGGTTCGACGCCTTCCGCACCGTCGAGCTGCACGATTGGGAGTTCGGCGGCCGCCGCTGACGCTGCGCGCTGGCCCGGTATCTGCAGAGCCCTCTGACGGACTCGAACCGTCGACCCCCTCCTTACCATGGAAGTTTGGAAGCGGTACGCGCGTACACGCGCGGTCATTCGCGGTCACGTTTGTCCTGGAAATCGGGCGTTGAGGTGTGCCGCCAGTGTCCGCGCATGCCCGCGCGTGCTCCGGCTGCTGTACCCGTCTCGTACCCGCGGCTCGTTGTCTGTTCTCAAAACACACAGGCAGCTCAAGACCATTGAATAATTCCGATGCAGTACCGGCGGCGCGAATCCCGGTGGCCGGAGGTTCCCTAGGTCGGTGTGGGCCGTGGCCAAGGCCGGACATCGCGCCGTCTCGCTCCGCGTTCAACTCTTCATCGCAGCGGCGAGGCGTTCGCCGTGCGGGAGATGGTCGTCGCGCTGCCGGTTCCGCGTTACTGTTCGCGCATAGCCGAGATCGTGCGCCAAGACGAGCGTGTCCATGAGGGCAACGCCGCGCTTGCTCGCGGTGCGTGGGCGCAGGCGCGCGCGATCTTCGAGCAGGAGCTCGAGGCGCACGAGACGATCGACGCGCTGGAGGGGCTGAGCTGGGCTGCTTGGTGGGTCGAGGACGTGGCCACCTGCCTCGCGGCCCGCGAGCGCGCCTTCCGGCTCAGCCGCCGGGAGGGAGACCTCCGGCGCGCGGCCATGCTCGCGCTCTGGGTCGCCGACGACTACCTCATCCTCCGGGGTGAGCGTGCAATCGCGAACGGTTGGTTCCAGCGCGCCGCTCGCATCCTTGAGGAGCTCGATACCTGTCCCGAGCACGGCTGGCTCGACGCGCTGCTCGGATACGTCGCCACCGTCGACGGCGATCCGGCGAAGGCGAAGATGCTCGCGCTCCAAGCGCGCGAGCTGGGGAAGCAGCACGGCGTCGTCTCGCTGGAGATGTTCGCGCTCGCGGTCGAGGGCCTGGCGCTGGTGAACGAAGGCGAGGTCGCAGACGGCATGGGTTGCCTCGATGAGGCGACGGCGGCTGCGCTTGCGGGAGAGTTCGAGGAGATCATCGCGGCCGGTTGGACGTTCTGCTTCCTGCTCAACGCCTGCGAACGCGTGCGGGACTACGAGCGCGCGGCGGAGTGGTGCCGCAAGGTCGAGGCGTTCAGTCGCGTGATGAAGACGAATTTCGTCACCCTCGCTTGCCGGGCGCACTACGGCGCTGTGCTGACCTGGCACGGGCAGTGGCACGAGGCCGAGCGCTCACTGACCGAGGCGACCGGGCTCGGCGCGGAGCGGCCTTCCTGGAGCGGCCTCGCGATCGTGCGGCTCGCCGACCTGCGCCGGCGGCAAGGCCGCTTCGCCGAGGCCGAGGATCTCCTCGAGCAACGGCCGGGAAACCCGCTCGCGCCGGTGGTCATGGCTGAGCTCGCCCTCGATCAAGGCGATGCCCCCGCGGCGGTTCACTTGCTCGAGCCCGTCCTCCGGCGCATCCCGGCAGAAAACAGGACGCTGCGCGCGGCGCCTATCGAGGTGATGGTGCGGGCGAGACTCGCCGCGGGAGACAGGGAGGAAGCGGCTACACACCTGACCGAGCTGCGCTCGATCGTGGATGCTCTGGGCACGCGTCCGCTGCACGCGTCGCTCAATCTCTGCGAGGGGCTCGTCGCAGCCGAAGCAGGCGACGAAGACACGGCCCGGGAGAAGCTCGAGGACGCCGTGCACCTGTTCACCGCGAGCGGCGGCTCCTTCGAGCTCGCTCGGGCACGGCTCGAGCTGGCACGGGTGTATGCCCTACTAGGCCGCGAGGACGCAGCCGTGCACGAAGCGACGCTTGCGCTCGGTCGGCTCGACGAGATCCGGGCGGTCGCCGAGGCGGCTCGAGCTCGCGACCTTTTGCGCACCCTCGGTGCGCCGGCGGAGGCGACGCGCGCCTCTCGCCGTGATCAGATACTCACTCCGCGCGAGGTCGAGATCCTGCGCCTCGTCTCGGAGGGACTCACGGACGGCCAGATCGCAGCGCGGTTGGTGCTGAGCAAGCACACCGTCCACCGCCACGTTCAGAACGCCTACGCCAAGCTGGGCTGCTCCTCGCGTGCCGCGGCGGTGGCGAAGGCGAACCGTTTGAACCTGCTGTAGCGGCTCAAATGCGCGTGGCGCCATGGCCTCGACAGGCCATCTGCGAGCTTGGCCGAAAGAGGCGAAGACATCGCATCGGTGCACGCCAATACTCGACCGCAGTTGTCGAATAAGGAGGCGCGGATGTCAACTACGAAGACGCACGGGTACCTGCTGGCTGGACAGGTCTCGGAGCTCGAGCGCTTGCAGCTTCAATCCCGGGTCTGGGAGTCGAGCGGTCGACGGCTGCTCGAGGAGATCGGCGACGGCCGCGGCTCTCGTGCTCTGGACCTCGGCTGCGGAGTGCTCGGGTGGCTGCGGATCCTCAGCGAATGGGTCGGACCGGACGGGGAGGTAACCGGAACCGATGTCGACGGTGCGATGCTCACCGCGGCCGACCGGTTTGTGACAGAAGAGGGCCTCCGCAATGTCGGGCTCGTCAAGGACGACCTCTTCGCGAGCGAGCTCGAGCCGAGCTCGTTCG
>JBKPHO010000237.1:0-1052 GCA_046729915.1 Actinomycetota bacterium
CGCGTCGATCGACCACATCACGCACGACGTCTGGGCGGGCTGGCTCGTCCGCGGCATGCACAAGTGGGGCGCGAGCGTCTTCATCATCCTGATGTTCATGCACATGGGGCGCGTGTTCCTGTTCGGCGCCTACAAGTACCCGCGGGAGCTGAACTGGATCGTCGGCGTGGTGATCCTCGCGACCGGGCTCTTCGAGGGCCTGACGGGCTACCTGCTGCCCTTCGACCAGACCGCGTACTGGGCAACCGTGGTCGCGATCAACATCAACGGGACGGCCCCGTTCGTCGGGCCGTACCTAGCGTCGATCTTACGCGGGGGCGCGGAGATCGGCCCGGACACGCTCTCCTGGTTCTATTCGGTTCACATGCTGATCGTGCCCGGAGCCCTGATCGGGTTGATCCTGTTGCACCTCTACCTCGTCGTGCGGCTGGGCGTCAGCTCGCCGCCGTGGTCGAAGGAGGCGGCGGGGCGCGAGCCCGAGCCGGAGCCGCCGCCGGCGCGGACGGGCCTCGTCCAGCCTGCGCCTCGGGGCGTGGGAGTCCGCAGGAGGCCCACGGAATGAGCGCCATCGACGAGCGGCGCGCGCAGTTCCAGCGCTACAAGCAGGACGTCAAGACGCGCGGGAAGGCGTTCTACCCGTACGCGATGTTCCACGACACGGTGATGAGCCTGGTCGTGGTCTGCGTGATCGTCGGCCTCGCGGTGATCTGGCGCTACAGCGACAGCCACATCCTCGGGCCGCTGCTCGGCCCCCAGGCCGACCCCGGCACGACCTCGTTCGTGCCGCGGCCCGACTGGTACTTCTACTTCCTCTTCTACCTGCTGCGCATCTTCAAGTGGCCGGAGTCGGTGATCCTCGCCACGGTCGGGATCCCGACGATCGCGCTGATCCTGCTGCTCGTGCTGCCGTTCGTCGACGTGCGCCGGGAGCGGCGGCTCTCGCGCCGGCCGGTGGCGGTCGTGGCGGCCGCGCTGACCGTGATCTCGATGGGTGTCCTCACCTACAAAGGCGCGGTCGCGAAGGAGGCGATCGCGTCCGAGGTGAAGGCCGC
>JBKPHO010000238.1:0-6173 GCA_046729915.1 Actinomycetota bacterium
CCGCCCGAGAGGCGGTCCGGGTACTCGTCGCGCCGGTCCGCCAGGCCGAAGCGGCCGAGCAGCTCCAGCGCACGTGCCTCGGCCTCCGCCCGCGGCAGCTTGAGCACGTCGCGCGGCGCGAGCGTCACGTTGCGCAGCACCGTCATGTGGGGGAAGAGATTGAAGGCCTGGAATACGATCCCGATTCGCCGGCGCACGGCGTTCACGTCGACACGGCGGCGGGTGATCTCCTCGCCGGCGAGGAAGATGCGGCCGGCGTCGAGCGGCTCGAGCAGGTTCACGCAGCGCAGCAGCGTCGACTTGCCGGACCCGGAGGCGCCGATCAGGCAGACGACCTCGTGGTTCTCCAGCTCGAGATCGATCCCGCGCAGGACCTCGTTCGCGCCGAAGGACTTGTGCACGCCTTCGAGACGCAATGCGCTCATGCAAACCCGCCGGCCGCTTGCCGGCGGCGCCGGTCGCGCGCGATCAGCCAGTCGGTGAGCCTCGCAAGCGGGATCGTGAGCGCGACGAACAGCGCGGCCGCGGCCAGGTACGAGCCGTACGTAAAGGTCGCGTTGGTGTCGATCTGCGCCTGGTTGAACGCCTCGACGACGCCGAGCGTCCCGACGAGCGCGGTGTCCTTCTGCAGCCCGATGAAGTCGTTCAGCAGCGGCGGGATCACGCGCCGGATCGCCTGCGGCAGGATCACACGACGAAGCGCCTGGAAGCGCGACAGCCCGAGCGAGCGCGCCGCCGCCTCCTGGCTCGGGTGTACCGACTCGATCCCCGCCCGGTAGACCTCGGCGACGTAGCCGCTGTAGACGAGCACGAGCCCGACGCCGGCCCAGAAGACGCGCGAGCGCGGCACGCCGGTGAGCTCGAGCGCCGGCGCTCCGAAGCCGAGGAGCGCGATCACCAGGATCGTCGGCACCCCTCGGGCGAGGTCGGCGTAGAGGATCGCGAGCGCGCGCAGCGGGAAGAACACCGGCCCCGGCAGGCTGCGAAGCACCGCGATCACCAACGCGAGGACGAGGATGCAGACCTCGCAGACGAGGAAGATCTTCACGTTCAGCACGAACGCGCGCGCGATCTCGGGGAACGAGCCCGAGATGTCGCCCCAGTCGAAGAACGTGCGCCGGACCTCGGGCCAGCCCGCGGAGCTCGTGATCGCGACGATCACGACGGTGAGGAAGACGGCCGTGCTGACGAGCGCGATCGCGACCCCGCGCGCGCCCTCGCCCTCGAAGCGGAGGCCCTCGAGCAGCCGCGAGCGCCGCGGAGCTACTTCAGGATCGGCGCGCCGGTCGCCTTCGCTAGCCACTGCTGCTGGAGCCGCTTCAGCGTCCCGTCGCTACGGAGCTTCGAGAGTGCCTTGTTCACGCACGTGACGAGCGAGTTGCCCTTCTGAAAGACCATCCCGAAGTGCTCGCCGCCGGGCTGCGTCGGGAACTGGCCGAGGACCTTCGAGTTCGGTACCTGCACGGCCGTGACGTAGAACGCGGTCGGCAGGTCGACCACGAGCCCGTCGATCTGCTTGTTCTTCAGCGCCTGCACGGCCCCGGCGTTGTTCGGAAAGACGGACGGCTTCTTCGACGGCTTGATCTTGTCGTTGATGAACTGGTAGCTCGTGGTGCCGAGCTGCGCGCCGAGCTCGTACGGCTTCAGCCCCGCGACCGTGGTAACCGAGGCGATCGGCGTGCCCTTGTTCACGACGATCGACTGGTTCACGTCGTAGTAGGAGTCGCTGAAGCTCACGACCTTCGCCCGCGCGGGCGTGTACGAGATCTGGTTGATGTCGAAGTCGAAGGACTTCGAGCCGGGGGCGAACGAGGTGTTGAAGGGCACGTGCTTCCAGGTCACTTCGTCGTGAGAGAAGCCGAGCTGCTTCGCGACCGCGTAGGCGACGGCGCTCTCATAGCCTTTGCCGCTGCGGGGGTCGCTCACCTTCCACGGTGACTTCGGGGTGCCGCCGAACCAGGGTGGGTAGGCCGGGTTGTCGGTCCCGACCGTGAGCTCGCCCAGCGTGACGAGGTTCAGATCGCCCTTCGCGCAGCTCGTCTTCGCTGAGGTGGTGCCCGTGCCGGTAGCGCTCTTCTCGGTCGAGCCGCACGCCGCCGCGAGGGCGACGAGAAGGAGGACGAGCGCCGCGAGAGCGAGCTTCTTCATGCTGTTACGCCCGTGAACTGCGGGATCACGTCGCTGCCGTAGGCGGCCAGCGTCTCGTCTGCGCGCTCGGTCATCAGGTAGATGTCGAACTGGTCGACGCCGACCGACTCGAGCTCGCGGAGCTTCTCGGTGATTTGCTCCGAGTTGCCGAGGACGCAGAAGCGGTCGCAGATCTCGTCGGTCACGAACTCACCGTGCTTCGCGCCGACTCGGCTGTGCTCCTTGTAGTCGTAGAACTTCCGCGCCTTGACATAGTCGGTCAGCGCGCTCGGGATCTCGTCGGAGTTCTCGCCGTAGCGCTCGATCAAGTCCATCACGTGGTTGGAGACCATCGCCGGGAACCAGCGCACCTGGTCGCGCGCTTCGGCGAGGTCGTCCGAGACGTGGCTCGGGGCGCAGACGATGCACTTCAGCGCGGCCGGGTCGCGCCCCGCCTCCTCGGCCGCCCTGCGCGCGGTCTCCATGATCCACTGGATGATCTGCGGGTCGGCGAGCTGGATGATCACGCCGTCGCCGACGCGCCCGGCGACGCCAAGCGCCCGCGGCCCGTAGCCGGCGACATACATCGGGATCTCCGGGAGGTCCTTTCGCACCCAGGCCAGCTCGAGCTCCTTGCCGTTCCACTCGACCTTCCGGCCGTTCATCAGGTCCTTGATCATCACGAGACGGCGCTCGAACTCGTCGACCTTCACCGGCTTCAGCCCGACGACCCGGCGCGAGGAGTCGCCGCGACCGATCCCCATGACCATGCGGCCGTTGGAGATGTCGTGCGCCGTCGCGTACCAGCTCGCGGTGATCGTCGGGTCGCGGATGCCGGGGTTCGTGACGCAGTGGCCGAGCTTGATCGTCTCCGTCTGCGTGGCGGCGATCGGGAGCAGTGCGTAGCTCTCCTGCCAGAGGATGTGGGAGTCGTAGGTCCAGCCGTACTCGAAGCCGTTCCGCTCCCCGTTCTGCAGCACCTCGACCAGCCGCGTGTAAGGCGGGTCCGGCAGGGCGGTCACCCCGAAGCTCAGCATCGCTGCTCCTCCCCGGTCGGTGGCAGGGGATTGAGCATACCGCCCCGAAATCCGGCTGCGATGGCCTTCGCGTTCGTCGTGCTCGCGGTCGCCGCCGGCGGTGCGCTGCCGTTCCAGGCGGGGATCAACGCCCGGCTCGCGACCTTCGTGGGCGGGCCGATTCGCGCGTCCATGATCTCCTTCGCCGTCGGGACGGTCGTGCTGTTCTTGCTGGCTCTCGTGGCCACTCGAGGTGTAGTCGCGACAGGCCGGCTCGGGCAGGTCCCGTGGTGGGCCTGGGTCGGCGGGGCCGCCGGTGCAGGCTACGTGGCCTCGACCGTTGCCGCCGCGCCGAGGCTGGGCGCGTTGAACCTGTTCGCCGCGGTGATCTTCGGGCAGCTCCTCTGCTCCGTCGTGCTCGACCACTTCGGCGTCCTCTACCCCGAGCATGGACTGAGCGCCGGCCGGATCGCAGGCGTCGTCCTGCTGGGCGCGGGCGTGGCGCTCGTTCGGCTCTTCTGAGCTCTTACGTCACGTAGCTCACCACCAGTCGTGGCCGAAGCTCCGCGTCGGCATAGCGCGAGCTGGGCATCGCGGGACCGCCGACGTCGTAGGACTCCTGCTCGTCGACGAGCTTGAGCAGGATCCCGTCGTTCGCCAAGCCGCCCGATAGCCACTCGGTGACGGTGTCAGTCAGGTCCCAGACGACCCACTCCGTGCCGGCGCCCGGCTCGAGCTCGGCCCAACCGATCGGTGCCCCGAACGACACCTCGCGGCGGCCGTACCAGTTGTCCGTGAAGATCGTCCGCGCCTCCATGGCGAAGCCGCGCCCGTCGCACGGGATCGTCTCCCGGAGCGGGGCCACGCAGGTGCCGTCGTAGCGCAGCCAGAGCTCGGCGGTCAGGATCGAGGCTGACGGAGGTAGCGCGTCGAGGGAGAAGCGCAACGCCGAGCGCCAGACCTTGTCGCCCGCGCCGCCGAGCTCCAGGCGGTCGAGCCGATCGCGGTAGCAACGCTCCTCCCAGTCGTAGCCCCAGCTGCACAGGAACGGCAGCGAGACGTCGTCGACCGGCGGCAGCCCGACGGTTTCGTAGGCATCCGCCCGTGCCGCGACGACGCCGGCTAAGGCCGCAGAGGCAAGCAGAACCAGAAGAAGCTTCACCTCGCCAGCGTGCCGGCGAAACCGTCACGCGTGGGTGACGTCTTCGTACCGAAAGTGTGACTTCGCGAGCGCGCGCGACCCGCGCAGCCTCAGCCGGCGGCGACGCGGGCGATCGTCTTTTCCGCGAGCAGATCGAGGGCCCGCACCGAAAGCTCGAGGTGCTCCTCCCTGGTGTCCTCGAGCTTCGTGTGCGAGAGGCCGCGCAAGCTCTGCACGAACAGCATCACGGTCGGCACCCCGACCCGCGCTACCTCGGCTGCGTCGTGCAGAGGCCCGCTCGGCAACCGGTGCGAACGACCCGCAACTTCCCGGATCGCCTCGTCGGCGAGCGAGATCAGCTCCTCGTCGAACAGGATCGGCTCGATGTTCCAGAGCCGCTCCCACTCGACCTCGATCCGCTCCTCCTGCGCGAAGCGCCGGGACGCCGCCTCCGCGTTGCTCAGCATCTCCGCGAGCTTCGTCGCGTCCAGTTGCCGCTGGTCGAGCAGGCACTCGGCGGTCTCCACCACCGACGTCACGATCCCCGGCCGCGTCACGACGCCGCCCATCGTGCAGACGGCTCCGTCTCCAACCCGCCGGGCGATCTCCCGGATCTCGAGCTCGAGCTTCGCCGCGCCCGCCAAGGCGTCGCGCCGTGCATCCATCGGCGTCGACCCAGCGTGCGCAGCCTGGCCGCGAAACGTGACCTGGTGACGCTCGACCCCGAACGTCCCCAGCACCACGCCCAGCGGCAGATCGAGCGACTCCAGCACCGGCCCCTGCTCGATGTGAAGCTCGAGATACGCAGCCGCGCCTTCGAGCTGCGACCGAGCCTCCAGCGCGCGGTCGAGCGAGACGCCGTGCTCGGCCAACGCGTCGGGCAACGCCACTCCGTCGGCGTCGCGCCGCTCCCGCAGCTCGTCCTGGTCCGCCATCGATCCGGCCGCGGCCGACGAGCCGAACAGCGAGCGGCCGAACCGAGCGCCCTCCTCGTCGGCCCAGTTCACGAGCCGCACGGTCGCCCCCGGCTCGCCGTCCTCCGCCAGCCGCCGCACGACCTCGACCCCCGCAACGACGTTCAGCGCCCCATCCAGCCACCCGCCGTTCGGCACCGAGTCGATGTGGCCGCCGATCAACACCGCGCGCTCCGACCCACCGCGGAGCGTCCACCACTGGTTCCCGGCCGCGTCGACCACCAGCTCGAGCGGAAGCCCGTCCAGCTTCTCCCGCAGCCACTCCCGCGCCCGCTCCCAGGTGTCCGTCCACGCGACCCGCTGGGCACCGTTCTCGTCGCCGGTCAGGTCCCGCAGCTCGTTCAGCTCCGCGACGGTTCTCGACGGATCCAGCGGCACGAGCCGACTCTAACCGCCTGCACCCGAGTGTGGTAAGCATCAGCCGATGGCCTCCATCGCGATGGAGCGGCCGGGGCGAGCGAGGGTCGGCGAGGCGGCGCACGGCGCAAAGCGGGTCGCCCTTGTCCTGGCCGGACTGGCCGTGTTCTGGGCCCTCTGGGAGGGCTACCGCTGGTTCGGCGAGACCGTCGGGATCACGTGGCCTTTCCGCGTCGACGCCACGAACATGCCGCACATCCACGACATGCTCCACGCGCTCACGCAGCCGCTGCAGCCCGGCGGGCCGCCGCTGATCCAGCTCGAGTGGCACTGGGCGCTCTTCACCGCCAAGGAGGCGCTGCTCGGCTTCGTGCTCGGCGGCGTTATCGGTTTCGCGCTCGCCGTCCTGCTGGCACACTCGCGGATCCTGCGGCGCGGATTGCTCCCCTACGTCGTCGTCTCGCAGACGGTGCCGATCCTCGCGGTCGCCCCGATGGTGGTCGTCGGCCTCGGCACGAAGGGCGTCGAGCCGTGGGTGGCCGTCTCGGTGATCGCCGC
>JBKPHO010000239.1:0-14163 GCA_046729915.1 Actinomycetota bacterium
GTTCTCCTCGACCGTGGAGCCGACGATCTACCTGCTCGCGTTCGGGTTCGGCTTCGGCTCGCTCGTGAGCACGATCGGCGGCTTCCGCTACGTCGAGTTCGTCGGCACCGGCACGGTCGCGACCGCGGTGCTCTTCTCGTCGGCGTTCCCGGCCATGTTCGGCACCTTCGTCAAGTACAAGTTCCAGCGCACCTACGACGCGATCCTGGCGGCCCCGGTCGACACCGAGGAGCTCGTCACCGCGGAGGCGATCTGGATCGCGACGCGTGCCGGGGTCTACGGCTGCGTCCCGATGATCGTCGCGATGTTCTTCGGGCTCGACCCGTCGTGGGGGATGCTGACCGTGCCGTTGATCGGCTGGCTCGCGGGCTTCGGCTGGGGCTGCTTCGGGATCATGGTCGCCGGGTTCGCCTCGAGCTTCGAGAACTTCAACTACGTCGTGAGCGCCGTGCTGACGCCGCTGTTCCTGGTGGCGGGCACCTTCTTCCCGCTCGACCAGCTGCCCCGGTGGGCGCAGATCCTCGGCGAGCTGAACCCGCTGCACCAGTGCGTGGAGCTGGTGCGGCACGCGGTCTTCGGCTTCGAAGGGTGGACCGACCTCGTGCGCGCGGGCGTGCTCGTCGTCTGGGGACTCGTGCTGTGGCGGATCGCGATCCACGCGATGGAGCGCAAGCTCATCGACTAGGGCTCAGGCTCGCACAGGCTGGACGTGCGAAACCAGCTCGCCGTCGACGAGGGCGTGCACGGCGAAGCCCGGCGGGTCGGCGGAGAGCTCGAGCTGCGTCGAGCGAAAGTCGAGCAGGCCCTGTACGTACGTGCTGGGCGCGGACAGGACAGCCCGCCCGCCGAGCTCGGCTGCGATCACCCGGTGGACGTGGCCGGCGACGATGCGCCGCACCTGTGAGTGCCGGTTGAGGATCTCGCCAAGTGCCTGGCGGTCGCCGGCCGGGAGCCCGATCGCATCCCAGGCCGGGATTCCCACGGCGAGGGGCGGATGGTGCATCGCGACGAGCGTCGGCGTGCTCGGCGCCGTCGCGAGCGTCGCATCCAACCAGCCCAGGCGCTCGCGGTCGAGCTCGCCGCGGTCTTCGCCCGGGACCGTGCTGTCGAGGACGAGCAGCCGCAGCGGGCCGAGGTCTGCGGCGTACTGAACAGGCGCGCCGCCAGCGCCGGGAACGCCGAAGTGCCGGTGCAGCGCGTCCCGGTCGTCGTGGTTCCCGGGAAGGACATACGAGGGTGCGGCGATGCGCCCTAGGAGCGCCTGAACCTGCTCGTACTCGGAGTCCTCGGCGTGCTCCGCCAGGTCTCCCGAGACGAGGACGGCGTCCGGCCTGTCATCGAGCGAGCGCACCGCCTCGACGGCGGCCTCGAGCCGAGCGACCGGGTCGACGCCGTTCCAGGACGCGCCCATGTGCGGGTCGCTCAGCTGGACGAGCAGGAAGGGCCTGCTCACAGGGGACGCCTCTCGCGCCGAATGTTCGGGCAGCGGGGACCGATGACCTCAAGTCAAGCACGAGCCGGCCGTGCGAGCGCGGGTCCTCTAGCCGGAGACGCGGATCTCGGCTGCGAGCTGGTGCGAGATGGCGGCCGTCCTGTCGGCACGCACGGTAAGCGGGCCGCCGAACGGCTCGGCCCGGAGGAGCTCGACCGTTTGCCCTGGCACGATCCCGAGCTCCGCGAGGTAACGCAGCAGCTCACCGTCGCCGTCCGGAATGCCCTGCACCGTCGCCCGGTCGCCAGGCTTGAGCTCGGTCAGCCGCCTCGTCGCCGAATGCACGATCCGGAGCCCGGAGTCCGGGATCGGATCGCCGTGGGGATCCTCCGTGGGCGAGCCGAGCGCCGCGTCGATCCGCTCCTCGAGCGTCTCGGAAAGCGCGTGCTCGAGCCGGTCCGCCTCGGCGTGCACCGCATCGAGGCCGAGCTCGAGCGTCCGCGCGAGGTAGAGTTCGAGCAGTCTGTGGTGGCGCAGGATCTCGAGCGCGAGCCGCTCGCCGAGCGGTGTGAGCCGCACGCCTCGGTAGGGCTGGTGGTCGACGAGCCCGCGCGCGGCGAGCTTCTTCACCATCGCGGTCGCGGACGGTGGCTTGACCTCCATCCGCCGCGCCAACGTGGACGTCTTTACCCGTGAACCATCCGCCTGCAGTTTGTAGATCTCGCGCAGGTAGTCCTGGAGCGCGTCGCTAAGGTCGGCGAGGTCGGGCACGCTCAGGCCACCAGGAGGCCGGTGGCGTACATGACGGCGATCCCGGCGAGGTAACCGCCGATCACGTGCCCGGAGCGCAGACCGCCCGGCGCGCGGCGGGCGACGTAGCGGCCGACCTCGACCACGACCTGTAGCGCCGCGCCCACCGCGAGCGCGAAGAACAGCACGCCTAGGACGTCGCTCGTGATGAAGCCTCCGATCCAGGCGCCGACGATCGCCGGCGCGCCCGCGACAAGCGCTAGGACGGCGAGCCGGGCGAGCCCAACCCGTCCGCCATCCGCGATCGGCGCGGCGATCCCGAGGCCCTCGGTGATGTTGTGCACCATGAAGCCGACGATCAGGAACGTGCCGAGCGCGAGCTCGCCGAGGGCGATCGAGGAGCCGATTGCCAGCCCCTCTCCGAGGTTGTGCAACCCGATCCCGATCGCCACGAGCGTTGCGAGAGCCGCGCCTTCGAGCGGGGCGCTGCGCTCTCGCCCCCCCGCCGTGCTGAAGCGCTGAGCGACGAACGCGAGTCCGAGGTAGCTCGCCGATACCCCGAGCAGGATCAGCCCGGGGCCCTGGAAGCCGCTCGGGAGGCCGGCCTGGAGATCGAGTGCCTCAGTCAGCGCGTCGAGGGCCAGGAAGCTCAGCAGACCGGCCGTCAGGGCCATGAAGGCCGCTACCCAGCGAGAGCCGGTGCCCCGGAGCGACGGCAGCCAGGCGAGGCCGAGGGCGACCGGAAGGATGCCGACGAGGAAACCGATGATGGCGTAGCCGAGAAATCCGCGGGGCGAGGGGCCACGCGTCTCGACCGCGGCGGGGACGTCGAAGGTCGTCTCGATCCCGCTGGAGCTCGTCACGCCCACTGTGTAGGGGTCGTCCTCCACCCACTGGAACGGGACGACGACCGTGCTCGAGCGCAGCCGGCCGAGCGTGGCGGGCCCGTCGAGCGTGAACGGGACGATCGCGTCGTCCACCGTCACGGTCCCGATGGTCAACTCCTGCCGTTGCGGGTTCGTCACCCGAATTCGGATCTGGCCGGGCTTGAACTCGACCCGCCGGATGTCGAACTGGTCAGCCGGCGGGGGCGCACGCCCGACCAGGTCGAGTAGCGAGGTGCCGCTCGCCGCGAAGATCGCCACCGCGCCGACGAGCAGCAGCAGCGGCAGGAGCGCCCAGAGTCGCCACGCGCGGGGAAGGCCGGGTGCCGTGGAGTCCATCAGTCCACGACCTCGAAGAACCCCATCCAGCCGAGCTCGGTGAACTCCGACTGGTGTGCGTGGAACATGAACCGTCCGGTGTGCGCGAAGTCGATCTCGAGGATCCCGCGCTGGCCCTGGCAAAGCATGACCGTGTCGGTGTACTCGAAGTGGTCGCTCGTCCCCGTCGGGTAGTAGCGGAAGAAGTCCCCGTGCAGGTGCAGGGAGTTGACCAGGTCGAACTCGGTCAGGTTCGCGAGGTAGATGCGCACAGTCTGCGAGCGGCGGACGCGAATCGGGTACTTCGCGTAGTAGAAGGCCGGCCCGTTGACGCCGTAGAAGTTGTTCTCGCCGTCGCCGTCGGTGTCGAAGCCCGTCAGGACCATCACCAGTTCCTGTGCCGGCTGGCGCGGCTTCGGCGGATCGACGATGAAGGCGCCGTATAGGCCCTTGGCGATGTGCTTCTTCAACGGGGTCGAGTGGCAGTGGTAGAGGTGCATGCCGTACGGGCGAGCTGGGAACTCGTACGTGAAGCTGCCGCCGGGCTCGACGATCTCGAAGACGCCGTCCATGTTGGCCGGGTGGACGCCGTGGAAGTGGATCGTGTGCGGGTGGGAGCCAGCGTTCGTGAAGTTCACCCGCAGCAGGTCGTCCTCGGTCGCGCGGATGACGGGTCCCGGGACCGTGCCGTTGTACGTCCAGGCGGAGAAGAAGACGCCCTTGGCGACCTCGATCTCGCGGTCGAAAGCAGTCACCGTGTACTCGCGCACGCGGCCGGGCTTGTGCGAAAGCGCCTGCGGAGGGTGGAGCAGCGCGTCGAGCACGTTGGGGCCGCCGGGCGCGGGGACCTCGTGGCCGCTCATCGCCGCGTGGGTGGGCCCGTCCATGGCCATCCCCGGGTAATGCACGTGCGGAGTCGCCGCCTGGGCCGACTTGTCGAGCGCCAGCTTGGCGAGAGGCACCGCCGCTACCGCCGGGGCTGCGGCCGCAAGCAGCTGGCGCCGCGTCACCTGGCTTTTAGACATACCTAAAGTCTAATTTCGGCGGCGCTGAGAATGCAAGTGGGTCGAACCGGAGCGACCTCCGCAGCGAATCAGTCGGGAAGCAGGAAGCTCTCGACAAAGGAGTCCGCATGCCGCGCTTCATCCCGACGAAGTTCCACGCGCCGCTCGACTACAGCGTGGGCGCCGCCCTCATCGACGCGCCGTGGATCCTTCAGTTCTCGGAGCACACCGCGGCGGCCGTGGTCCCGATCGTCCTCGGCGTCGGCCTGATCGCCTACAGCCTGTTCACGAACTACGAGCTCGGCGTCTGGAAGGTCGCGCCGATGGCCGTGCACAACTTGATCGACGTGGTCGCGGGAGCGCTGCTCGCCCTCTCGCCGTGGCTCTTCGGCTTCGCTGACGAGAGCACCAACGTCTGGGTTCCGCATCTCTTCGTCGGCCTCGCTGCAATCTTCCTGGGCCTCACGACCAGGCAGCAGGGCGGGTACAGCTACCGCACGAGCGGCACGGCGATCACCGGCGTCCGCTAACGGCGAGGCGAACACCCGGGGTCAGGTCTTGCATCGCCACATTTCTCCTGACGTTCCAAAGTTGGCCCACCATTGGCGCAAAATCGTCACGCCGATGCGGCAACGCAAGATCTGACCCCAACGGGTACTCCGCGACGGTGGGGCCCTCGCGCGTTGCGGCTTGCGGGCCGGCGGCGTAGAGTCGCCCCAAGGTCAGACCCGTGCCGCAACAGGACTACTTCCTCAAGATCGACGGGATTCCGGGCGAGAGCACGGACAAGCAGCACAAGGACGAGATCGAGCTGGCGTCGTTCACCTGGGGCTTGTCGAACGTCGCCACCCACGGCGGAGGCGGGGCCGGCCGCGCCGACTTCCACGACTTCTACTTCACGGCGCGTGTGAGCAAGGCCTCGCCGCTGCTGTTCCTCTCGTGCGCCAGCGGCAAGCACATCAACGAGGCGAGCCTGAGCGTCCGACGCGTCGGCGGTGGCAAGGGCAGCCAGATGGAGTACCTGAAGATCAAGTTCAGCGACGTCCTGATCACCTCCTTCCAGGAGGGGGCGGGAGGAGGGGAAGCGCCGGTGGAGTCGGTCGGGCTCGCCTTTGCCCGGCTCGAGCTCGCGTACGGCAGTTCCGGCGCAGCGGTCAAGAGCGGCTGGGACCTGGCGAAGAACGCCAAGATCTGATCCCGGGGCTCGAGCGGAGCGAGCTCCTCGACTCGCTGCGGGCGCGGCTCGCCGAGGCCGGGTACACGACTGAGCGGCTCGAGGCGACCCTCGGCGGCGGCCGGATCTCGTTCTCGGCCGCGGATGTCGCCGTGCACGAGCGGCGGCTCGAGCCGGACGAGCCGTTCTCGGCACTGGTCAGGTTCCTCCTGCTCGGGGCCTGGCTGGACGAGGCCGAGGCCGAGGCGGCGCTCGGTGACACCGGGTCGTTCCTCGAGGCCGGCTGGCTCGAGAGAGCAGAAGGCCACGTCCGCGCCACGCTCAAGCTCGTCCCGCACGGCGATCTCCTGATCGCCTCCGACCGTGACAGCGACGGCCTCACCGGCTCCGACTGGGTCGCCGGCATCCATCCGCCGTCAGTCACGCTCGCCAAGCTGACCGTCCGCCGGCCTGTGGCGCGAGCGCTCGACGTCGGGACCGGCAACGGCATCCAGGCGCTGCTCGCCTCCCGCCACTCGGACACGGTGTTCGCAACCGACGTGAACCCGCGGGCGCTCGCCTTCGCCGGGCTGAACGCGCGCCTGAACGGGGCGTCGAACATCGAGCTCCGCCAGGGAAGCTACTTCGCGCCGGCCGGGGGCGAGCGGTTCAATCTCCTCACCTGCAACCCGCCTTACGTGATCTCGCCCGAGGCCCGCTACGCCTACCGCGACAGCGGCCTGCCCGGCGACACGGTCTCGCGCCGGGTCGTCGAGCAGGCGCCGGCCTTGCTGAGCGACGGCGGCTTCGCACACATCCTGATCAGCTGGGCACACGCCGGGGGCGACCCGTGGGGGCCGCTCGAGGGCTGGGTTGCGGACAACGGGTGCGACAGCTGGCTGCTCCACTTCGGCAGCGACGACCCCGTCACCCACGCGGCCGAGTGGCTCAAACCGGTCGCGCGTGAGGACGCCGACGAGTTCCGCGACCGCCTCGGCGAGTGGCTCGACTACCTGGCCGGTCTGGGGATCGACGCGATCGCCCACGGCGCGGTGATCCTGCGCAGGCGCCCCGGCGGCCGGAACTGGACGCGCAGGGACAGCGTCTCGCTCGAGCGGCTGGAACAGGCAAGCGAGCACGTGCTCCGCGTCTTCGAGACGCAGGACTACCTCGAGTCGCTCGACGGCGACGGGCAGCTGCTCCAGTCGGCCTTCGCGCTCGTCGACGGGCACCACCTCGAGCAGACGCTCGCCTGCCGCGACGGACGCGCCGAGCTGCGCTCGACGACGTTGGTCCTCGACGGTGGCCTCGGGTTCCGCGTGGTGCTCGACGAGCACACGGCCAGGCTGCTCCCGCTCCTGAACGGACAGCGCCCACTTCGGGCTGTGCTCTCGGAACGGGCCGACGAGATGAAGCTCGGGAGTGAGGATGCTGCCCGCTTCGAGGCCGCGGCGCTGCCGGTCGTGCGCCGGCTCCTCGAGCTCGGCCTGGTCGCTCGCAGCCGCGGCCGCTAGGGCTCGCCTCAGGCCGGCACGAGATACTCGCGCCGGGCGACAGCGACCGCCTCGAGCCGCGAATGGACGCCCAGCGCCCGCAGGATCGCGCGAACGTGGTTCCGGACGGTCTCGACGCTCAGGTGCAGCTCGCCCGCGATCTGGTCGGTCGAGCGGCCGTGCTCGAGCAGGCGCAGGACCTCCGTCTGGCGGGGGGTCAGGTGCGGGTGGGGAGGCCGGTGCGGCTCCTCGTCGACGGCGGTCAGCTGGCCGAAGACGCCGATCACGCGGTGGCCGCTGTAGAGGCAGACCGAGCTGATCTCGACCGAGACCCGCTCGCCGTCGGCGTCGAGCAGCACGATCGGAAGGTCGACGTCCTTCGTGCTCATGATGTGCCGGGCGAACGTCTCCCGCGCACGCGTCGTTTCCTCGGGCGCGACCACGGACGTAAACTGCCGCCCGCGGACGTCGCCCACGAGGCGCCTGCCGGCCGAGTTCACCCAGCGGATGATCCCGTGGTCGTCGATCACGTAGCTCGGGACTTTGACCCGCTCGAGCGCGCCCTCAACGTCACCGCCCAGCTCGCGCAGCTTCGACATGTACCTATTGTTGCTGCGCGGGACGAGTCAGTCGAGCAGGCGGAGGGCGAGCTCGATCTCGGCGCGAAGGCCTTCGAGCCCTTCCATCTCCGGCCGCGAGGCCGAGCCTCCGCGGCCGTCGAGCTCGGCGATCGCAACATCGACGGAGTCGAGCGCCTCGCGCAGTCGCGCGCGACGTGCTGCGAGGTCGCCCACAACGGGCTGCGATGGCACGGCGGCCCAGTCGGCCTCACCGGCCTCGAGCACGTAGGCGCGCCCGTCGAGCTCGAACCTGATCGCGGCCAGCGACTCCTCCTCGACCCAGGCTTCGACCTCGCGGAGGAGGACGGCCAGGTCGTCGGGCTCATCACCGAGCTCGGCCACGATCGCGTTGACCGCCCCGTGTCCGGCGAGGAGCATCACGTTCGCCCGGCGCGCGAGGCGCCGCAAGAGCCGCGCGGACGAGGCGGCGCCCGGGATCTCGAAGCGAACGGCCCCGGCTGGGACGGCCGCGACGCTCATCGGCACTCGGCCTCTGCGAGGCGAAGCACGATTGCGAGGTCGTCGCGGACTCGTTCGAGCGCGCCGATCTCGACTCCGTGCGCAGGCGCCCTCTCGAGAAGCATCAGCGCGTCCTCGAGCGAGCGCAGCGCATGCTTGACGCGGAACCGTCTCTTTTCGGCGTGATCCCAGGAAGAGGAAGCACGGTTGACGCTGCTCATGTCCACGCCCGGAGGTTCGCAATCCCGGCAGCGCGCCGCCTGACCCAAATGGGTCGGTCCGGTTGCCGCCCACTCGGCCCGGTCGATGCTCCGGCCAGCGCGGAGGCCATGATGGAGCGGATGAGCTCCGGGACCTCGGTCTTCTCACGCCGGCGGGGTGAGCGCTGGACACGGTTTGCGGCGCGGGTCGCGAATGCGTTCGGTCTCGTGCTCCTGCTCGTCATCGCCACGTACGTGCTGTTGTCGGTGACCGCGTACAAGGGGTGGACGGGGGTGCTCATCGCGGTGGTCGCGGGCGCGGCCGGCATCGTCGCGCTCGTGAGCTCGGAGGCGCGACCGGACCTCGTGGGCACCGCCACGGCCGCCGCCGTCGCCGCAGTGGCCCTTGCCGCCGCGGCCGCTTTCGCGGACGGCTCCGCCCTCCTCGGGATCTCTGCGCTCCTGGTCATGACCCTCCTCCTCGTCGCGACGGGCGCGATGCTCGGCGCCGTGCTCCGCGAGCGCGAGGTCGGATTCCGCACGATCCTCGGCGCGGTCAGCGTCTACGTCAACCTCGGCCTGCTCTTCACCTTCCTCTACGCCGCGATCGACCGCCTGCAGGCAGGGGCCTTCTTCGGCGCGCAGGCCGAGGTCGGGGACTTCGTGTTCTTCAGCGTCACGACCCTGACGACCACCGGCTACGGGAACCTCGTGCCCGCGGCGCAGCCGGGAAAGCTGCTCTCGGGGCTGGAGATGCTGACGGGCCAGCTCTTCCTCGTGACGTTCATCGCCGGGCTCGTCAGCCTCTGGCGGCCGGGGGCCGCGCTCGGGCGGGCCCGCTAGAGCCTGCGACAATCGGGGCCGTGCCGCAGGTTGACCAGCCGCTGAGCGTGACCTGGATCGGCCACAGCACGGTTTTGGTCGAGGCGGCCGGCGTCCGTCTACTCACCGATCCGCTCTTACGCCCGCGCCTGGCCCACGTGCGGCGGGTGGCGCCGGCCGCGGCACGCATCGAGCCCGAGCTGGACGCAATTCTGGTCTCGCACGTGCACTACGACCACCTCGACCTGCCCTCGCTGCGGCTCGTTCGCGCGAAGCGGATCGTCGTGCCGCACGGCGCAGGCCGGCTGCTCGAGCGGCGGGGCTTCGGCCCGGTGGTCGAGCTCGAGGCCGATGAGGAGCTCTCGCTCGGCGCGGTGACCGTTCGCGCGACGCCTGCCGAGCACCGAGCCCGGCGCGGCGTGAGAGCCGACACACCGGCCCTCGGCTACCTCGTCTCGACGCCCGCGCGGGTCTACTTCGCCGGCGACACCCAGGTCTTCGAGGGGATGCGCGAGCTCGCGCCTGGCCTGGAGGTCGCGTTGCTACCGATCTGGGGCTGGGGCCCGCGCGTCGGCCCGGGGCACCTCGACCCCCGCGGGGCGGCGGAGGCCCTGCGACTCCTCGCGCCGAGGCTCGCGATCCCTATCCACTGGGGCACGTACAGGCGCATCGGGCTGAGCCGGAACGCGGCAGCGCTGCGTGAGCCCGCCGAGCGCTTCGAGCGCCTCGCCGCCGAGCTCGCGCCGGAGGTGACCGTCCGGATCCTCGCTCCGGGCGAGCGGCTGGAGATCCCGGTCGACACTGGGCCCGTGTCCGTAGGCCGGAGACCGTGAAGCGGCCGGGCAGGCCCGCTCTCAAGCGCCTCGTCCTCGGCGCGGCGAGTGCGGCCATCATCGTCGCCACCTTCGTCTACTTCCTGCCGACGATCGCGAACTACGGCGCTGTCTGGGGCGTGGTCAAGGACCTCTCCTGGGGCTGGATCGCGGCCCTGCTCGGTGCAACCGCGATCAACCTCGCGACCTTCGCGCCGCCCTGGATGGTTGCGCTCCCGGGCCTGTCGTTCGCGCAGGCGATGACCGTCACCCAGGCCTCGACCGCGCTGTCGATCGTCGTCCCCGGCGGCATCGCGGCGGGCATCGCCGGCTCCTACGGCGTCCTCCGCGGCTGGGGCTTCGAGCTCCGCGACATCACGCGCGCGATCACGCTCACGGGCCTCTGGAACCAGTTCCTCAACCTCTCGTTCCCGATCGTGGCCATCTTTCTGCTCGCGATCTACGGCGAGAGCACGGCCGCGCTGGCGACCGTGGCGTTCATCGGCGCCGGCGTCCTGGGAGTGCTCGTCACCGGCTTCGTCCTGGTGCTCCTCAGCCGCCGCCTCGCCGAGGACATCGGCGACGTTGCCGCGCGCATCGCGAACTGGGCGCTCGGCACGATTCGCCGCGGGCCGGTCGGCTGGAACGGCGGGAGCTTCGAGAAATTCCGCGAAGAAGCCGGGGATCTACTTCAGCGCCGCTGGCACGTGTTCACGCTCGCCGCGCTCGTCGGCCAGCTCACGGTGTTTCTCCTGCTCCTGCTGTCGCTGCGCGCCCTCGGCGTGTCGTCGTCCGAGGTGTCCGCCCACGAGGCCTTCGCCGCCTGGTCTCTCGTCCGGATCATCGCCTCGGTCCCGATCACCCCGGGGGGAATCGGGATCATCGAGCTCGGGCTGACCGGCGCCCTCGTCGGCTTCGGCGGAGACAACGCGAGCGTCGTCGCGGCAGTGCTCGTCTACCGCTTCCTCACGACCGTTCCCACGCTTCTGCTCGGGCTCGGCGCTGCGTTCACCTGGCGGCGCCAGGGCCTCCCTGTCGTCCCGCCGAAGGAGGTACCCGGCGAATCGCTTGCACGCGAAGCCCGACCACCTGTTTAGGCTGTCCTTGGAAAGGAGCGACATGGACGAGCTCGGCTGGAAATTCTGGCTGTGGGTCATCGGGGTGAGCCTCGCCGTCGGCCTCGGCGGCCTCCTACTTTTCCTACTGGTCTCGGGCGCGTGGTATCGGTGGGGGTTCCTGGGCGCGATGATCTTCTTCGGCGCCATCCTTCTCGGCGCTGCGTGGGTCTACGACCGCAGGCAGGCCAAGAGGTACGAGTACGACTAGCTGCACGAGCATGAGGCTGGAGCTCGGCAAGCCGGTGCGGTGCTCGGACGGCGCCGTCCGCGAGCTGGCGGACGTCGTCGTCGACTCGAGCAGCAAGCGTGTGACGCATCTCGTCGTCGAGCCGGAAAACCAGCCTGAGGAAGCGCGACTCGTGCCCGTGGCGCTCGCCGAGGGGGCCGCGGACGGTCGCGGAGTCTCGCTGCGCTGCTCCGCCGAGGAGCTCGACCGCCTGGAGCGGGTTCACGAGTACGCCTACCTGCGCCCGGGGGAACAGCCTGAGAAGGACCCGAAGTGGGACGTCGGGGTGGAGGACGTGTACACGACGCCGAACTACGCGCCCTCCGGTTTCGGCGAGTTCGCCGGCGATCTCGATGCGGGCATCGGCATGGCATACGACCGCGTCCCCAAGGGAGAGATCGAGCTTCGCCACGCGAGCTCGGTCTACTCGGCCGATGAGCACCACATGGGCAGCGTGAAGGGCCTGGTCACCGACGCCGAGCACCAGCTCACCCACCTGCTGCTCGAGCGCGGCCATCTGTGGTGGCGGCGCGAGATCGCCGTCCCCGCCGAGTCGGTCTCGACCTTCGAGACCGACCTCGTGACCCTCGGCCTGACGAAGCGCGAGCTCGGTGCGCTTCCCGCCGGTCCCGCCGGCTGAGCCCTACGCGGTCACGGCTGAGGGAGGCTCCACAGGCTTGAACGGGTGCATCTCGTCGGCCCCGGCCTGGACGATGCCGTAGGTCGACTCCGGCACCTCGTTCCAGGCGCCGGGCAAGTCGCCCAGCGGCTCCGAGACGATGAGCCTCGTCTCGACGTCGAGCTGCTGGAAGAGCGGGTTGTCGGGATAGATCTGCCGCAGGGTCTCCACGGCGGTGCTGAAGTAGAGCGACCGTGAGTCGTGCTCGCTCGAGTAGCGGAACGCCCAGAGCTGCTCGCCGTTCGTCGTTGCCACGGTCATCTGGATCGGGTGCTCGACGCCGTGCCGCCGGCCGACCGTCTCGATCAGCCCGACCGCGCGGGCGACCGCTCCGGGCGGGTCGTCTTCGAGGCCCAGCGTCAGGGCGAGGTGGAAGAAGGTCTCCGAGTCCGTCGTGCCCTCGATCTCCGGAAAGAGCGCGGGGTCGACGGCGAGGACGAGGTCGCGCTTCACGCGCTCGAAGTCGCGGATGAGCCCGTTGTGCATCCAGAGCCAGGAGTCGTGCCGGAACGGGTGGCAGTTCGTCTGCTGAATCGCGCTCCCGGTCGAGGCCCGGATGTGCGAGAAGACGAGGTGCGAGGAGATGTGGCCCGCGAGCTCGCGCAGGTTGCGTTCGTTCCATGCCGGCTCGATGCTGCGGAAGACGGCCGGCCGCGCCGCCTCGCCGTACCAGCCGATTCCGAAGCCGTCCCCGTTCGTGGTCGTGGCCCCGAGTCGCGCGTGGAGGCTCTGGTCGATCAGCGAGTGGGCGGGCTTGTAGAGCAGGTCTTCGATCAGGACCGGCGAGCCGGAGTAGGCGAGCCAGCGGCACATGGGTTGACCTCCCTTGGTCTCGGGTCGCCGTAAGGTACGACTCGTGGCGCCGCTCGTCACGACGGTCGTCGGGAGCTATCCGCAGCCCGAGTGGCTGATCGACCGGGAACGGCTCGGCGACCGGCTGCCGCCGCGCGTGCGGGCGCGCGAGCTCTGGCGTGTGCCGGAACCGTTTCTCGAGCAGGCGCAGGACGACGCCACCCGGCTCGCGGTCCTCGACATGGAGCGGGCCGGCGTCGACGTGATCACCGACGGCGAGATGCGGCGTGAGAGCTACTCCAACCGCTTCGCCACCGCGCTCGCGGGCGTCGACCTGGACGAGCCCGGCGTGGCGCTCGACCGCACCGGCCACGAGAACCCCGTGCCACGCGTGGTCGCCCCGATCAGCCGCGAGCGGCCGGTCGAGGTCCGCGACGTCGAGTTCCTGCGTTCGCTCACCGACCGCCGGATCAAGATCACCGTCCCCGGGCCGTTCACGATGACGCAGCAGGCGCAGAACGACCACTACGAGGACGAGCGGAGCCTCGCGCTCGCCTACGCGGACGCCGTGAACGAGGAGCTGCGCGACCTGAAGGCGGCCGGGGCCGACGTCGTCCAGATCGACGAGCCGTATCTCCAGGCGCGCCCGGAGGCGGCGAGGGCGTACGCGGTCGAGGCAATCGATCGCGCGCTGGACGGCATCGGGGGCGAGACGGTGCTCCACACCTGCTTCGGGTACGCGCACATCGTCAAGGAGAAGAGCGGCGGGTATCCGTTCCTGCGCGAGCTCAACGACTGCGGCGCGACGCACATCTCGCTCGAGGCGGCGCAGCCGGGCCTCGACCTGGACGTGCTGCGCGAGCTGCCGGACAAGACGATCGTGCTCGGTGTGCTGGATCTCGGCTCGAGCGAGGTCGAGACGCCGGAGCTCACCGCCGAGAGGATCGGCAGGGCGCTCGCGGTTCTGCCGCCGGAACGGCTCGTCGTCGCGCCGGACTGTGGGATGAAGTACCTGCCGCGCGAGCGGGCGTTCGAGAAGCTTCGCGCAATGGTTGCCGGGGCCCGGCTCGTCCGCGAGGATCTCGGCCTCTGATGAGCGCCATCGGCAGGGCCTATCCCGACCGCGTCGAGGTGCGCGGGCGCGACCTCTGCGCCGACCTGATGGGCCGGGTCACCTTCACGGATCATTTCCACCTGCTGCTGACCGGCCGGGAGCCGACCGACGACCAGCGCTTCTTCCTCGACCTGCTGCTCGTGGCGATCGCCGAGCACGGGATGATGCCGTCGAACGTCGCTGCACGCTTGACGCTTGCCGCCGATCCCGAGTCGCTCCAGGGCGCCGTGGCGGCGGGGATCCTCGGCTGCGGCCCGGTCGTCCTCGGCACTTCGGACGAGTGCGCA
>JBKPHO010000240.1:0-7954 GCA_046729915.1 Actinomycetota bacterium
GTTCGAGGTCAACGCCGGCATGGTCGGCGTGAACGTGCCGATCCCCGTGCCGGTTGCGTACTACTCGTTCGGCGGCTGGAAGAGCTCGCTCTTCGGCGACCTGCACATCTACGGGCCCGAGGGGATCCAGTTCTACACGCAGGGCAAGGTCGTCACCTCGCGGTGGCCGGACCCGGCGACCTCGAAGGTCGACCTCGGCTTCCCGCAAACCAGGTAGTTGCACGCCCTCGTCGTCGGCGGGGGGATCGGCGGGCTGGCTGCCGGAATCGCGCTGCGGCGGGTCGGCATCGAGGTGACCGTCCTCGAGCAGGCGTCCGAGCTCGAGACGGTCGGAGCAGGTCTCGGGCTGGCGGCGAACGCGGTTCAGGCGCTCCGGCGGCTCGGCGTGGCTGACCAGGTGCGGGCTCGAGGTGAGGCGGCCGGGACACTGGTCGCGCGGAAGCCGAACGGTGCGACCCTGCTCGAGGTGCCGCTTCTCGGAAGCGAGATGCTCGGCGTGCACCGCGCCGACCTGCAGGAGGTGCTCGCCGGCGCGCTCGGCGACGCGTTGCGGCTCGGCACGGCCTGTGCCGGATTCCGCGACGACGGGGAGCGCGTGACGGTCGAGCTCGGCGGCGGCGAGCAGCTCCAGGGCGACGTTCTCATCGGCGCCGACGGGCTGCGGTCGAAGACGAGAGCCTGGCTGCTCGAAGACGGCCCGCCGTCGTACGCCGGCTACACGGGCTGGCGCGCCGTCACCGAGTTTTCGGACGGGTCGCTGCAGGGCCGGATGAGCGAGACGTGGGGCCGCGGCGTGCGCTTCGGCCTGATCCCGATCGGGGCGGGGCGCCTCTACTGGTTCGTCTCCGAGAGCCGGCCCGAGCCCGCGGCACCGGTCGTTCCGGGCGAGAAAGGCCGGCTCGCGCGGCTCGTCTCGGGGTGGCACGACCCGATCCAGGCGGCGATCGCCTCGAGTCCGGAGAATGCGATCTCGGGCACGGGAATCTACGCACGCGCTCCGGCGAGGGCGTGGGCCCGAGGGCGCGTCACCCTCCTCGGCGACGCGGCGCACCCGATGACGCCGGACCTGAGCCAGGGCGCGGCGCAGGCGCTGGAGGACGCAGTTGTGCTCGCGGCGTCGCTCCGCGACGTGGACGATCCGGTTTCGGGGCTCCGCGCCTACGAGGCAGCGCGGCGCCGCCGCACGGCCATGATCGTCAAGCGCTCTCGTGCGGCCGGCCGCCTCGCCCAGTCGAGCGGACGGCTGGGCGCCGGCCTGCGCGACCTCTTGATCGGGTCACTTCCGAACCGTCTGCACGGGATCCAGCAGGCGAGAATCGTCGAGACGGAGCTGCCGGTTCTGTGACCGTCATCGGGATTGCGCTCTTCGACGGCGCCGAGGAGCTGGACTGGGCGGGGCCGTGGGAGGTGCTCGCCGCCTGGGCGACGCAGTGGCCGGACGACGGCGTGCGGGTATTGACGCTCGCGCGCCAGAAGGGCGAAGTGACGTGCGCGAAGGGCCTGCGCGTGTTGCCGGACGAGACCTGGGAGAGCGCGCCGAAGCTCGACGTGCTCGTCTACCCGGGCGGAGTAGGGACCCGCGCGCAGCTGGGCGACGAGGCGGTGCGTGGTTGGCTCCGGGGCATCGCGGCGAGCGGCGCCCTCGTCACGAGCGTGTGCACCGGCGCGCTCGTGCTCGCCGACGCCGGGCTCCTGGACGGCAGGCCGGCGACCACCTGGTGGGGCCGCCTCGAAGAGCTGCCGACGCTTGGTAAGGACATCGAAGTGCGTCCGGACGCTCGCTTCGTCGACTCGGGCGAGGTGGTCACGGCAGCGGGCGTCTCAGCCGGGATCGACATGGCGCTCCACCTGGTCGCGCGTCTGCACTCGCCCGCACGAGCGCGCGAGGTGCGCCGCTACATCCAGTACGACCCCGAGCCGCCGGTCTAGCCCCGCGCTAACCCCGGGGTCAGATCTTGCAGTGCCGCATTTGGGCACCGAAAGTGTGCCGACTTTTCCACGGTGGACGATTGACGCACACGCGGCGCACGTCCGTGAACGTTCCGCCGTCGGAATATGTCAATGCAAGATCTGACCCCAGGGTTGGGTCAAACGATCCGTCGAGCCTCCGAAGGGTCGACTTGGGCTCGGTCCTCGAGCACGCGGGTCTTGAGCTCCTGCGCGAAGGGCGAGTCGCAGACGATGTTCTCGAGCTCGACGGCCTCGCTGTTCAGCCGCTGAAGACGGATGTGGTCGTGGCCCTCCGGGCCGTGCACCACGACGCCCGCGAGGAAGAAGCCGAGCTCGTTCAGACACGAGACCGCGGCGTCGACGTCGGCAACCGCGTGGAGGTCGACATCCGCGTAGACGACGTCTTCGTGGCGCGAGAGCAACTGCCTGACCGCCTGTGTCACCTCCTCACGCGCGTTGTTCCAGCGGCGGACGCGCAGAAAGCCCAGGTCTCGTTCAAGGTCGTCGTCCGTCGTCACAACCGGCTCTCGGGCCTCGGTCGATCGTCGGGATCCGATTGCCAGCCCGAGACCGTCGTAGACGAGCTCCAGGATCTCGCGGTAGGCGGTAGGCAGGTCGACCGCACGCGAGGACTCGTCGAACAGGCGATACGAGCGCAGGAGCGCGGTGCGGCGGCCGTGCTCGCCGCCACCCAGGCCGCGCATCGTCATCCGCGCCGGAACGGCGCCCAGCATCAGCGCCGACTCCCGGTAGCCGTGTTCGCGCTCCGTGCGCTGGCTGAACGGGTGGATCGTCACCGCATCCCCGAAAATCGTCGCCAGCCCCAGACGCTGAGCCCGCGCGATCGTGGATTCGAAGAGCCGGCCGAACAGACCCAAGCCGCGATAAGCGGAGTGAACGACGGCAGCGCCGGTCTCGGCGGCCGGATCGTCTGTGGCGCGCAGGAGGGCGTGATGGCCCACGATCAAGCCGTCGTGCATGGCGACGGTGGAGAGCAGCCGGCCCGCCTCGAGCTCGGCGACCAGGTATCGCGGCCGGTAGAAATCGGGGTGGACGTAGCTCAGGTGGTAGTTCTCGTAGAGCAGCTGGGCGATGTCCTCGGCGTCCTCGGCTGTGGCTTCGCGAATCTCGAAGGGACCCTCAGTCTCCGCAGCGCCACGAGCCCGTCGCGTGGCCGCCTCGACGTGGTGGTCTGAGGCAGGACCCGCTGCGGTCGGGAGTCGCAGCTGCCCCGTCAACCGCTTGCCTTCGGCGCCGAGGTTGACCAGCCGAAGGTCCTCCGCCGCTTTGGCCGGAGCGGCGAGCCCCGGAGGAAGCGGTCCGAGGTCGCCTCCGGCCGACGTGAGTGGGAGGCCCCAGTCGTGGACGTCCACGTTAACGAGACCGTCGGCGGCATCGAGCGTCACCTCGATCTCGCCCCAGGGGTCGTCGGGATACGCGTGCTCACGCGTGAACCGAACGAGACTCTCGACGAAGCGGCGAAGGCGCTCGGCGTCTTCCCCCTGGATCGCCGCTCCGTCTGCGAAGGCGACCGCCACGGCGTCCACGAGCGCAGGCGCGCCCGAGTCGCTCATCACGGTGATCTTCACTCTCGCCACGGAGTCACTCGGCGCGCCGGTCCGAACGGCCGGGCGAGCTTCCTCAGGCGACGGGCGCGCCCGCGCGGAGCTCCTGACCGAACTTGGCGCGGGCGACGTACTGCCCGATCCCCGGCGAGGCCACGAGCTCGTCGCCCTCCACGAGCACGTTGCCGCGCAGGAGAACCGCCTCGGGCGATCCCGTGACCTCGGTGCCCTCGTAGAGGTTGTAGTCGGTCTTCGAGTGCTGGGCGGCCGCCGTGATCGTGAAGCGGCGCTCGGGATCGAAGACGACGATGTCCGCGTCGGAACCGACTGCGATCGTCCCCTTCCGAGGGTAGAGGCCGAACAGCTTCGCCGGCGAGGTCGCGAGCAGCTCGACCATCCGGTTCAGCGAGATGCGCCCGGCGCGAACGCCGAACTCGTGGATCATGTGCAGCCGGTTCTCGAGCCCGGGCCCGCCGTTCGGGATCTTGGAGAAGTCGTCCTTGCCGAGCGTCTTCTGGCCGTCCCAGAGGAAGGCGCAGTGGTCGGTCGAGATCGCCGAGAGCACGTCCGTCCGCACGGCGTTCCAGAGCACGTCCTGGTTCTCCTTCGCCCTCGGCGGCGGCGTATAGACGTACTTCGCACCCTCGAACCCCGGCTTCTCGAGGAACGAGTAGTCGATGAAGAAGTACTGCGTGCACGTCTCGCCCCAGACGTCCCAGCCCTTCTCCCGCGCGAGCTCGATCGGCTCGACCGCCTCCCGGCAGGAGACGTGGACGACGTACAACGCGCACCCGGCCACCCGCGCGAGCTGGATTGCGCGGTTTGTCGCCTCCCCCTCGGTCTCGGGCGGCCGCGTCAGCGCGTGGTACCGCGGTTCCGTTTTCCCTTCCGCCAGCGCCTTCTTCACCAGCACGTCGATCGCGTCGCCGTTCTCGGCGTGCACCATCACGAGCGCTCCGGTCTCGGCGGCGACCTCCATCGTCCGGAAGAGCGTCTCGTCGTCCACCATCAGCGCGCCCTTGTAGGCCATGAAGAGCTTGTACGAGGTGATGCCCTCGTCCGGGAGCGAAGCCAGCTCGTCGAGCGAGCCGCCCTCGTGTAGGTCGGTGACCGCCATGTGGTAGCCCATGTCGATCACCTGCTTGCCGTTGGCCTTGGCGCGCCACTCCGCGACCGCGTCCGCGAAGCTCGAGCCCTGCGGCTGGATGATGAAGTCAACGTGGCAGGTGGTCCCGCCGAAGGCCGCGGCGGTCTGGCCGGACTCGACGTCGTCGACCGTCACCGTCCCGCCGAACGGCATGTCGAGGTGCGTGTGCGGGTCGACGAGGCCCGGCAAGACGTACTTCCCGCCCGCGTCGATCACCTTGTCGGCGCTCATGTCGAGCGACTCGCCGATCAGGGACACGGTCTCGTCCTCGACGTAGATGTCGGCGACGTAGTCGTCGGCGGCGGTGATGACCCGTCCGCCCTTGATCAGAACTGACATCCCGGCCTCCTCGTCTCGTGCTCGGCCCGAGCGTAGAGGAAATCGGGGCCTCCCGGAAAGGAGGCCCCGATTCGGTGTCAGCCGGTTCGGAGACGAATCAGGCGCCGCCCGGCGTCACTTTGATGTTGGCCTTCTTCCAGTCGCTGCCGTTGACGTCCACGCCCTCGGCGTCGAGCTCGTCCACGGCTTCCTGGGCGAGGTCGGTCCGGTAGGCGTCAGCGCTCGCCGCCTTCGAGATCACCTTGAACTGCTTCGCGATCGTCGCCGTCCGGTCGAACGCGGCCTTGTCCATGACGCCGATTCCGTCTGGAGCGGGCCAGATGAGGGCGTTGATCTCGTTCATCTGCCAGGTCTGGTGGCCCTTGCCGAGCGTCGGGCCGTTGTCCAGCACGATCTGGACGCACTCGGACTGGTGATCGCGGCAGTAGGCCCAGCCCTTGAAGCTCGCCGCCAGGAACTTCTTCGCCGTCTCCTGGTTGTCCTTGTCCTTGATCCAGTCACCGCGGACGAAGATGCCGTCCTCGAGCATCCCGGTGCCGACGTCCTCCATCTTGATCACGTTCAGGTCGCTCGGCGTGTAGAGCTTCCCTGTCTTCGGGTTCTTGGTCTCGAGCACCTGGGCGAGCTCGTTGTAGGTCATGGCCGCCGCCGCGTCGACCTGGTTCTTGAGGAACAGGTTCATGTCGAACGGCTGGTTGACGATCGTGACGTCGCTCTTCGGGTTCATGCCGTTCTTGTTCAGCGCGGCGTAGAGCTCGTTCTCGTTGCCGCAACACCAGACGCCGACCTTCTTGCCGCGCATCTGCCCGATCGTCGTGATGCCGGAGTCCTTCCAGGTGAGCTCTGTCATCCCGCTGCGCGTGAAGACCTGCGCGACGTTGACGAGATCCTGGCCCTTGTCGCGTGACGCCAGCAGGCTCGGCAGCCAGTCGATCCCGAAGTCGGCCTGCTTGCCGAGCACCACCTGCTCCGGCGTGATGCTGGGCCCGCCGACCTTGATGTTGACGTCGAGGCCCTCTTCGTCGTAGAAGCCCTTCTTCTTGGCGGCGTAGTAGCCGGCGAACTGGGCCTGCGTGACCCACTTCAGCTGGAGCGTGACCTTCTTCTTGGCGCCGCCGCCCTCGCCTCCGGTCTCGCCTTCCGACGACTTGCTGCCCCCGCCGCCGCAGCCGGCGACGAGCACGCTCACGAGCACGACCAGTGCCGCGAGCAGGAACCTGCGCTTCATCCGTACCCCTTTCACATCGACGACCTCGATCCGGTTCGCGCCATTCTGAACGCCATTCACTCCGCGTGGAAGTCCCGGCGGGAAGGGTCCCACGAGGTGGTCAGCCGCTCGGTGAGCGCGACCGCTCCGTAGAAGAGGATCCCGAACCCGCTGGCGAGCACGATTCCCGCCCAGGCGAGCTCGAAGTTCGAGTACGCGGAGGCGTTGAGGATCGTGACGCCCAGCGCCGTCGTCGGGCCGCCGAAGTACTCGCCGACGATCGCGCCGATCATCGAGAGCACGCACGCGATCTTCAGGCCGGCGAACAGGTGCGGCAGCGAAGCCGGGATCCGCACGCGGCGGAAGATCGAGATCCGGCCGGATGCGTACGAGCGCATCAGCTCGATTGAGCGCGGGTCGACGGACGTGAGCCCTCGCAGCGTGGTGATCAGCACCGGGAAGAAGCAGAGCACGGCGGCGATCGCCATCTTCGAGAAGGGGTTCAGCAGGCCGAACCAGTCGTTCATGATCGGCGCGAAGGCGATGATCGGAACTGCGTTGGCCGCGACCGCGAACGGCATGAACGCTGTCCCGAGCGGCGCGTAGGCGGCGAACAGCAGCGCGGCGAGGATCCCCATCGCCGAGCCCAGCGCGAAGCCGCCGAGCGCCTCCTTGAAGGTGTAGATGCCGGCGTGCCAGAGGCTGCTCCGCTCGTCCCAGAATGTGCGCGCGATCTCGCTCGGCTTCGGCAGCAGGAACTCCTGCACGTGGAAGGCGACGACCAGGCCCTGCCAGGCCGCGATCCCGAGCACGAACACGAGCAGCGCGGGCGCCCACTCGAGGATGCGGCGCTGGGCCACGGCGAGGCTCACGGTCGGTTCTCCTTGCGATCAGCGTGTCGACCGGTCAGTTCAGACGGCCGAGTGGGCAAAGCCCACTCGGCCTGAGGCCGCCGTCGCAAGCGCCGGCTCACGACACCTCCTCCACCTCGGCCTCCGCGGTCGCGATCTCGGCGCCACCGGCTGCCAGGCGCTCGCGCACCTCCGTCACGAGCTCGAAGAAGTGCGGGTCCTCGCGCGTGTGGGCGGTGCGCGGGTGCGGCAGGTCGACGTCCACGATGGCCGCGATGCGGCCGGGGCGTGCCGACATGACGGCGACGCGGGTCGAGAGGAAGACCGCCTCCGGGATCGAGTGCGTGACGAAGACGATCGTCGAGCCGCTCGCGTCCCAGATCCGCAGCAGCTCGAGGTTCAGCCGCTCGCGGGTCATCTCGTCGAGGGCGCCGAAGGGCTCGTCCATCAACAGCAGCGCGGGGTCGAACGAGAGCGCGCGGGCAATCGAGACCCGCTGCTGCATCCCGCCGGAGAGCTGCCACGGATGGTGGTCCTCGAAGCCCTCCAGCTCCACGAGCTCGAGCATCTCCCGGACGCGGCGCGCCCGCTTCTCGCGGCTCCAGCGCAAGAGCTCGAGCGGCAGGGCGATGTTCTTGGCGACCGTGCGCCAGTCGTAGAGCACCGCCTCCTGGAAGACGATGCCGTAGTCGTGGTCGAGCCGTGCTCGGTGGGCCGTCTTGCCGTTGACCTCGACCGTGCCCGAGCTCGGCTCGATCAGGTCGCCGATGATCCGAAGCAGGGTCGACTTGCCGCAGCCGGAGGGGCCGATCAGCGAGACGAACTCGCGCGGCTGCACATCGAGGTCGATCCCGCTGAGCGCGGTCACGCCGGCCTTGAACTGCTTCGAGACGTT
>JBKPHO010000241.1:0-4004 GCA_046729915.1 Actinomycetota bacterium
CGAAGCGAACCCCCGCCGGCAGTCCTTGCCTGTTGTCGTTCCCGCTTTACTCTCCGTTGGCTCACCGGCAGGTCCTCTCAGGACGGCCGGCGCGCAGCCTCGCCGCGGATGCGTTCGATGACCTCGTCCGCGAGCGACGGCAATCTGTGCTCGCTCGTGCCGAGCGCGCGCAGCTGCTCGACCGTCCAGGCGAGCGAGTCGAGCAGTGACTGGCAGCGGATGCAGCGCCGCAGATGGCGCGCGACGCGGCCGCGCCGCGGAAACGCCAGAGCGTCCTCGAGGTAGCCGGAGAGGTTGTCGGCGGTCTCACCGCAACTCGCGGCGAAGCTGTTCCTGATGCTGCCCACGCCGCGTTTGATGCACACACCCAGGGAATGGGTTCCGGGCGCGCGAGGGGTGAGCTCGCCGCCAGGCAAACGCGAACCCGGTGCGGGCTGACTCGCATCTCACTTTCTGGTACAGCGGTTCGGAGGAGCACGGATTCAGGCGTGCGAGGGCTTGGTCGCTACCAGCAGGGACGACAGCGCTGGTCGGAATCGCGAGCAACACTGACCGCATCTCACGGAGACGATGCCGACCTCAATCGACCGCGACACCGTTCAGCGGCTCCTGGCGGAGGAGGCCGCGCAGCTCGTCGAGGTCCTGCCGGCGAAGGAATTCAGCGAGGAGCACCTCACGGGCGCGATCAACATCCCGCTGAAGGAGCTCGATGAGCGCGCGCCGCGCGAGCGCATGGACGTTCTCTTGATCGGGCGGATCGTTTTCGCGCTCGTTTTCCTCTTCTCGGGGTCGACGGTTCACCTGCTCCAGGCGCGCCAGGGCATCGAGTACGCACGCATGTACCGAGTCCCCGCGCCCGAACTGCTCGTGCCGCTCAGCGGCCTGATGGCCGTACTCGGAGCGCTCTCCGTGATCCTCGGGATCTGGGCCGACCTCGGGCGTTGCTCCTCGTCGCGTTCCTCGTGCCGGTGGCGTTCTTCATGCACGCGTTCTGGCGGGAGACAGACCAGCAGACGAAGGCGAACCAGATGGCGCACTTCATGAAGAACATGGCAATGACCGGCGGCGCGCTCGTGCTCTTCTACACCTACAACCAACTCCAAGACGATGCCGGCCTCTCGATCACCGATCCGCTCTTCTCGCGGGGCTGAGAGTCGCCGTCGCGCCGCGCGGTAGGAGTCGTTCTGACGGACGACCCCGTGCCGCCGATTGCGCACCCCGGAGGGCTCCGCAAGGCCTCCACCGGCCGCCCGGCGAGCACGACTCCCCGTTAGCAGGCGGTCGCGACGCGCGCGAACTTCGCGTGCTTCACCTTTGGAGGCTCCCCATGCCCGGCACGGGTCAGGTATCCCGCACTAGGCGAAGCTCGCTCTCATGCGCCAGTGTGCGCGAATGTCCCTCGAGCGTGGGGCGCACCGCGGGTGGCAGAGTTTGGAGATGGATGCAGCGGCTCCGGGCACAGCGGAAGCCCATGAAATCGTGGCCGCGCTGTTGGTGCGCAACGGCCGAGTGTTGTTGTGCCACCGCTCCGCTGGTCGGCGATGGTACCCAGATGTATGGGACTTTCCCGGTGGGCATGTGGAGGGCAGGGAATCGCCCATCAAGGCGCTGGCTCGCGAGTTGGAAGAGGAGTTGGAAATACTGCTCCAACAGCCGGGGCCCGAACTGGTCCGAGTCGTTGAGCCCGGATTCGTCTTGCGGATCTGGCTGGTCGAGAGGTGGGTCGGAGATCCCGTTAACGCTTCGCCTACAGAGCACGACGATCTCGGGTGGTTCGACGTATCCCAGGTGGCAGATCTCCCGCTCGCACACAGCGGCTACCTCTCTCTGATTCGAGACACGCTCGCTCGGCTGGCGCCGCTCTAGACGCGAGTGGCACGGCTTAAGCGTGAGGGCTGTCGCCTGGGCCAGCGTTCGCGAAGGCCCCCTGAAGGACTGCCCGCTAGAGGCGCCGGCCGCGGGCGACAGCGCATCCCGTAAACGGCAGCGCGTCTATTCCCCAGCGGTGTGCGAGCGCGTTCGCCCGTTGCATCGAGGATCTGACCGTGCGGCCGCGCGTTCGCCAGAGCTGGCGTCCGATCAGCCGGTACTCACTTCTGCTGGCGAACCATCGCCTCCCGCTCGAGCTGGTGGCACCTCTGCTCAGGAGGATCAGCGGCCCACCTCGCCGGCAGCGCGCGTTGGTGTAGCCCGTGCCGATAGAGCCGAACAGGCTTAGCTCGTCCTGGTAGATCCGCGGATGGAAGCGGAGCAGCACGAGCCTGCCGCCGGCGACCCCGTACAGGCTGACGTTGGCGACCGACGCGCCGTGCGAGCGTGCCACGACGACCTGAGACCGGTGCGCGTCGAGCTGCACCACGGCCGCGAGGAAGGGCTCGGCAAACGTCCAGTCCCGGATCGGTAGGTCCTGCGGCGGCTTGTACCACTCGGGCACACGCACCGCGAACACGCGCACGCCCGTCTTGACCACGAGCAGGAAGCCGCAGCTCGCGCGACTCTTCGGCGCATAGTGGATGCTGACGCGATCGAGGCGACCGTCTCCGTCGATGTCGCCGTGCAGCTGCCCTGCTCCAGGACGCAGGGGCAGCTTCGCCGCCCCGATCAGCCGCGGGCATGTGGAACCGTGGGCGCCTAGCGATGCTGCGTCGGCCACCAGGCCGGGTGAGAGAGCAGCGACGACCAGGACGACGGTCAGGGACGCGATCGGCGCGCGGCGTCGACAAGCGGCTCTCCGCACTCCTCGTCTTCTAGCACCGATCGGTGTTTGAAGAGCGGTGAGTCCCGCCGCCTGGGGCCAGCGGTCATAAAAATGTCCCCTGACGAGCTACTGCGCCGGTTGGTGAGGCTGCGTTCCCCCGACCGTCGGCAGCGAGTCAGCCGGCCGCTGCTGGCCGAAGTTCGAGCTGGACCGCACAGTCGGATCGATACCTGCAAGCCAAACCAGACCCGGACGTGCGGACCCGCTATCGACCTTTGCGTAGAGCGTGTACATGCTTTGCCGAGTGCGGGCCTCGGTATCAGCCCACTCGATCGCCTCGATCACGTCCGTCGCTCCGAGGAGGTCGTGCTCCGAAGCGCTCCACATCACACGCTCGGGTGGGACTTCGGGCGGGCCTGCAGGCTGCCGCCAGAAAATCACTCGGTAGGCGTGCGTCGGACCAGTCTCCCAGCGCGGATCGTGCCGCGGGTCAATCGTTCGGATTTCCATGCGAGAAGTGTGCCGGGCGTCGCGTGGGCCAGCGTGCAGGAATGTCACCAGAGCGACTTAGGACGGGCTAGCGACTCGCTCTGCAGAACCGCCGTCGATCAACCACAGTGCTAGGCGCTTCCCGCAGTGGAATCGGTCGCCCGGCTCGAACCAGATCTCTCCAAACTGGAGGTGTCCTCTCGCGATCAAGGTCCACGACTCGAATTCGCCTCTTCGCGCGGCCCCAACGAGATCTTTGAGTCCCGGACTCTCAGGATTGAGTCGTGCGGGCACGGTCCCAAGTGTGGCACAAGTGCAGAGGCCAGAAGGCGAACGGGTCACGCTCGTGCACTCGCACTCGGCTGCCCGAGTGTGTGGGGATGTCCCTTGACGAACCTAGCCCCAGGGCAGGCGGGACCAGTACGGCGGCCGCTCTCGCCGGAACCGCTCAACCGCCGCATAGACCTGCCCCGGATCGGATGTCTCTTTCTCGACGCTCGCGCCGTAGCGCGCGGCGAGCTCCGACACGGGGTAGCGCACTTCCGGGCCAAAGTGTGCGCCGACCATCAGGATCACGCACGGCCTGTCGAGAGCCCCCACGAAGGCGTGCTCCGTCCAAGGGGGCGAGTGGAAGAAGTCCCAGGCTCGGAGGCGTCGCTCCTCGCCCTCGACGAGAAGCCTGCACTCGCCGGCGAGAACGAGGAACGCCTCCTGATTCGACTCGGCGTGATAGACGCTGCTCTGGCCCGGCTCGAGAACCGTGACGTTGATCCCGAGCTGCGCGAACTCGACCGGCGGATCGCCGTACTCGTTCGCG